>NZ_RBXX01000002.1:4514296-4815249 GCF_003635025.1 Saccharopolyspora antimicrobica
ACCGCGACGATCGTCGACGGCCCGCGGCCCGAGCCGGTGGAGGCCGCCGACGCGCTGGTGACCGCCGAGCCGAACCTGGCGCTGGCCGTGCTCACCGCGGACTGCGTGCCGGTGCTGCTCGGAGATCCGGAGAGCGGCGTCGTCTCCGCGGTGCACGCCGGACGGGTCGGAGCGCGGGTGGGAGTCCTCGTGGCAGCGCTCAAGGCGATGCAGCAGGCCGGCGCCCGCCTCGACCGCGTCGAGGCGCTGCTGGGCCCGGCCGCGTGCGGCGAGTGCTACGAGGTGCCCGCCGACATGCAGGCCGATGTGGAGCAGCACCTGCCCGGCAGCGCGTGCAAGACCCGCAAGGGCACGCCGGGGCTCGACCTGCGCGCCGGGCTCTGGGAGCAGCTGGCCGCCGTGGGCATCGCCAAGATCGGCGTGGACCCGCGCTGCACGATGGAATCGCCGGAGCTGTACAGCCACCGCCGGGACAACGGGCGCACCGGTCGGTTCGCCGCGGTGATCTGGGCCGAGCCGGAGGACGCCGAGTGAGCGAGGAACTGCGCCGTGCGGAGCTGGCGGAGTCGTTGAGCGAGGTGCGCGCGCGGGTCGACCGGGCGTGCCGCGCCGCGGGGCGCGAGCCCGGCGAGGTCGAGCTGCTGGCGGTGACGAAGACCTTCCCGGCATCGGACGTGGCGCTGCTGGCCGATCTGGGGCTGACCGAGTTCGCGGAGAACCGCGAGCAGGAAGCGCGCGGCAAGGTCGCCGAGTTCGCCGGGCTCCGCCCGGACGCGTCGGCCCGCTGGCACATGGTCGGGCAGTTGCAGCGGAACAAGGCGCGATCGGTGGTCCGCTGGGCCGACGTGGTCGAGTCGGTGGACAGCGAGCGTCTCGTCGAGGCGCTGCGCAAGGCCACCGCGAACGCCCTCGACGCGGGTGACCGAACACACCCCTTGGAGGTGTTGTTGCAGGTCAGCCTGGACGAGTCGGAGGGGCGCGGGGGTTGTCGGCCCGACGAGGTCCCGGCGCTGGCGGATATGATCACACTGACGAGTGATCTTCGATTGCGCGGTGTGATGGCGGTCGCCCCCCTGGGTGGCGACCCGGCTGTGGCTTTTGACACACTTTCCAAGATCTCCGAGCGGTTACGGGGAGATCACCCCGAAGCTGTCGAGGTGTCGGCGGGGATGTCCGGCGACCTGGAGAGTGCCGTTGCCCACGGCTCGACCCGGGTGCGTGTCGGAACCGCGTTGCTCGGTGGGCGGCGGTTAACCTCGCCGTAGCCGCAGGACAGAGGGGGTCGAGGGTCGGCCTCCTCGTGCTCGGTGGTAGGAGTCGCAAGAGGAAGGGCATGCCGATGAGCGCTTTGCACAAGTTGAAGGCCTACTTCGGCATGGTTCCGGCCGACGAGGTCGACGACTACGACGACGAGGTCGGTTACCGCGAGCGGTACGCCGACTCCGACCGCGACACCTACGACGGCCCCGCCGATCGGGGCACCCGGCGCCGGGTCGGCACCCGCGGGGGCTACCAGGCGGAAGCCGACGCCGAGCCGGACTTCGTCGAGGACTACCGGGAGCCACCGGCGCCGCGCCCGCGGCGCCAGTGGGCGGCGGAGCCCCCGGCGCGCAGCAGCGCGCTGCCCACCGACCAGCCGCGCGAGAACGTCTCGCGGCTGCGGGCGGTCACCGACACGGGCACCCAGTTCAACTTGAGCAAGATCACAACCCTGCACCCGCGCAGCTACAGCGAGGCCCGCACGATCGGCGAGCAGTACCGGGACGGCACGCCGGTGATCATGAACCTGACGGAGATGGAGGAGGCCGACGCGAAGCGCCTGGTCGACTTCGCCGCCGGGTTGGCGTTCGCGCTGCGGGGCTCGATCGAGAAGGTGACCAACCGCGTGTTCTTGCTCTCACCGCCCAACGTGGACGTCGCGGCGGAGGACAAGCGGCGGCTCGCCGAGGGTGCCTTTTTCAACTACGGGTGAGTGGTGGCACAGTTGAGGCGTGAACCCGGTGCAGATCGTCCTGTTTTACGTTCTGTTCTTCTTCTGGCTCCTGCTCACGGCCCGTATCGTGATCGAACTCGTTCGAGTGTTCGCTCGCGATTGGCGGCCCGTCGGGGGGGTTGCAATAGCGTTGGAGAGCATCTACACAGTGACCGACCCACCCGTAAAGTTGGTGCGTCGGGTGATTCCGACGGTCCGGATCGGCGGCGTCGGACTGGACCTATCGATTATGGTGCTGCTGCTGGTCGTGTTCATACTGATGCGACTGGTGCAGCCCGGGTGACGGGGAACCCGGGCTACCCGCAGCCGAGGAGTGCGTGAGGTGATCTTGTGGGCCTGACCCCCGCCGACGTGCATAACGTCGCGTTCAGCAAACCTCCGATCGGTAAGCGGGGCTACAACGAGGACGAGGTGGACGCATTCCTCGACCTGGTTGAAGCCGAGCTTGCCCGGCTGGTGGAGGAGAACAACGACCTGCGCGGCCAGGTCGAGCAGCTGGAGTCCCAGCTGCAGACCGCGCAGGTGGACTTGGAGGACGCCCGCAGCCAGGTGGCGTCCGCTTCCTCGACCCCGGCCCCGACGGAGGAACCGCGCCGGCTCACCCCGGTCCCGGCGCCGACCGCTGCCGAGCAGACTTCGCCCGGTGGTGACCACCACGTGCAGGCCGCCAAGGTGCTGGGCCTCGCGCAGGAGATGGCCGACCGGCTGACCGGTGAGGCCAAGGCCGAGGCCGACGGCATGCTGGCCGAAGCGCGGACGAAGTCCGAGCAGCTGCTCTCGGAAGCGCGCTCGAAGTCCGACAGCATGGTCAACGAGTCCCGGACCCGTGCCGAGACGATGCTCAACGACGCCCGCACGCGGGCCGAGACGTTGGAGCGGCAGGCCCGTGAGAAGGCCGCCAACCTGGAGCGCGACGCTCAGCGCAAGCACGCCGAGGTGATGGGCAACATCACGTCGGAGAAGAACGCCCTCGAGAAGAAGATCGAGACCCTGCGCACGTTCGAGCGCGAGTACCGCACTCGACTGCAGACCTACCTGGAGTCGCAGCTGCGCGAACTGCAGGACCGGGGTTCGGCGGCGCCTGCCGAGAGCAGCAGCCGTTCCGGTCAGCAGGCCAGCTACAGCTTCGGGGCACGTGCGGCCGAAGCAGGCTGACACAGGACTGTCCGCATCGGCGGCGGCGGGCGGCGCGCCCGTCGCCGCTGGTGTGCTTCCGGGCCGCGAGAGGTGTGAGATCGCGTGCTGTTGATCGTGCTGGGACTGGTCCTGCTGGCGGCGGGTGTGCTGATCGGCGCCGTCGTCACCGGTGACGGCGAGCTGGCGTGGCTGTCGGTGTTCGCCAGCGCGGTCGCGGTCGGCCTGCTGGTGGCCGACCGGGTGCGGCGTCGCCGGGAGGCGGCGAAGCGGGAGACCGCGGAGCCGCCGTTCGCCGACGTCGGCGAGGAACCGGCGGAGGAGCGGAGCAACGCGGCGGAGGTCGCGAGGCCGGACGCGCAGGTGCTGGTGATCGACGAGCGCCCGCGCTACCACGTCCGCACCTGCGAGTGGATCGGCACGCGCAAGACCATCAAGCTCACCCTGGGCGAAGCCCGGGAACTGGGCTTCACGCCCTGCGGCCTGTGCGCCCCCAACGCCACCATCGCGGCGGAGGTGCGCCGCTCCTGAACAGAGGTTTCCGGTCTCGTTTTGCGTGGCGGTGCGGGTAGCGGAACCTCAGACGCCGCCTGGACTGCGGGAGCCCGTTCTGATGTATGTCCGATACACGGCGAACGGGCTGTCCTCGCCAGGCGACGTCTGAGAACCCGCGGCGGTGCAAGTGGCGTGGGTGGGTTATGCGCCTGGCGGCGCATGCGACACCTTCCGGGTGCGCCGCGTTGACAGTCGCAGTTGCGGCCCCGACCGATCTTCGGGGTCGGACCGGTGAAAACCGGTGGCGGGGGCCCGGTACGCTGGTGGGACCAGAGCGATGATCCGGCCATCACCGGGGAGCTTCCGGAAGAACGGGTGCTGGGCACCTCAGTAGAACCGGACGGGTCCAGCCCGTCACAGCTGGCAACGAGTGGTCGTCGGCGTTCGCCGGCGGCAAGCGGGGTGGTACCGCGGATCTCGTGCGGAGCACGCGCACGAGGTGTCGTCCCCGCGTGGGCACCGAGGTCTCGGTGCTCGTGCGGCGGCAACGACACACACCGCGAGGAGCGCATCCGCGATGTCATATCCCAAGGTTCAGTTCGGCGACGCCGGTGAGCGCGGCGTGGCTGCCCAGCCCGCGTTCCCGGCCATCGAGCGCCAGGTGCTGGATTTCTGGGCGAGCGACGACACCTTCCGGGCCTCGGTGCAGGCCCGCGAGGCCGGGACCAACGGTGCCAACGAGTTCGTCTTCTACGACGGCCCGCCGTTCGCCAACGGCCTGCCGCACTACGGGCACCTGCTGACCGGCTACGTCAAGGACGTGGTGCCGCGCTACCAGACGATGCGCGGCCGCCGGGTGGAGCGCCGGTTCGGCTGGGACTGCCACGGGCTGCCCGCCGAGGTGGAGGCGGAGAAGCAGCTCGGCATCACCTCGAAGTCCGAGATCGAGAGCATGGGCGTGGCCGCGTTCAACGACGCGTGCCGCACCTCGGTGCTGCGCTACACCGCCGAGTGGGAGGACTACGTCACCCGGCAGGCGCGGTGGGTGGACTTCGACAACGACTACAAGACGCTCGACCTGGACTACATGGAAAGCGTCATGTGGGCCTTCAAGACCCTGTGGGACAAGGGTCTGGTCTACGAGGGCTTCCGGGTGCTCTGGTACTGCTGGCGCTGCGAGACGCCGCTGTCCAACACCGAGACCAAGATGGACGACGTCTACCGCCAGCGGCAGGATCCGGCGGTGACCGTGGGCCTGCGGCTCCAGGCGCCGGGCAAGGCCTACGACGGCGCGCTGGCCCTGGCCTGGACGACCACGCCGTGGACGCTGCCGTCCAACCTCGCCGCCGCGGTGCACCCGGACGTCGACTACGTCCTCGTCGCACCGGGCAACAGCTCGGAGCGCTACGTGCTGGCCGAGGCGCGGTTGAGCGCCTACGCGCGGGAGCTCGGCGAGGACGTCGCCGAGCACGTCGTCGAGCGGTTCAAGGGCTCCGACCTGCTCGGCACGAAGTACCAGCCGCCGTTCGACTTCTTCGTCGGCCGCGAGAACGCCCACCAGGTGCTGGCCGCCGACTACGTCACCACCGACGACGGCACCGGGCTGGTGCACATCGCGCCCGCCTTCGGTGAGGAGGACAAGGTCGTCACCGACGCCGCGGGCATCGAACCGGTGGTGCCGGTCGACGCCCACGGCAAGTTCACCGCCGAGGTGCCGCCGTACGAGGGCCTGCAGGTCTTCGAGGCCAACAAGCAGATCATCCGCGACCTCAAGGACGTCGGCCTGCTGCTGCGGCACGAGACCTACGACCACCCGTACCCGCACTGCTGGCGCTGCGACAACGCGCTGATCCAGCGGGCGGTGTCGTCCTGGTTCGTGGCGGTCAGCAAGTTCAAGGACCGGATGGTCGAGCTCAACCAGCAGATCAACTGGGTGCCCACCCACATCCGGGACGGCCAGTTCGGCAAGTGGCTGGAGAACGCCCGGGACTGGAACATCTCCCGCAACCGGTACTGGGGTTCGCCGATCCCGGTGTGGGTCTCCGACGACCCGAATTACCCGCGCACCGACGTCTACGGCTCGCTGGACGAGCTGGAGCGCGACTTCGGCGTGCGGCCGAAGGACCTGCACCGGCCGGAGATCGACGAGCTGACCCGGCCCAACCCGGACGACCCGACCGGCAAGTCCACCATGCGCCGGGTGCCCGAGGTGCTGGACTGCTGGTTCGAGTCCGGCTCGATGCCGTTCGCGCAGGTGCACTACCCGTTCGAGAACGCCGAGTGGTTCGAGCACCACTACCCGGGCGACTTCATCGTCGAGTACAACGGGCAGACCCGCGGCTGGTTCTACCTGCTGCACGTGCTGGCGACGGCGCTGTTCGACCGCCCGGCGTTCACCAACGTGGTGGCGCACGGCATCGTGCTGGGCGACGACAAGCTCAAGATGTCGAAGTCCAAGAAGAACTACCCGGACGTCAACGAGGTCTTCGACCGCGACGGCTCGGACGCGATGCGCTGGTTCCTGATGGCCAGCCCGATCCTGCGCGGTGGCGACCTGGTGGTCACCGAGGAGGGCATCCGGGACGGCGTCCGCCAGTCGGTCCTGCCGCTGTGGAACTCCTGGTACTTCCTGGCGCTGTACGCCAACGCCGAGGGCGTCACCGGTCAGTTCCGGGTGGACAGCCAGCACGTGCTGGACCGCTACGTGCTCGCCAAGACCCACGAGCTGGTCGGCGACGTGCAGGCCGCGATGGACTCGCTGGACCTCGCCGGTGCGTGCAACACCGTCCGGGACTTCCTGGAGGTCCTGACCAACTGGTACGTGCGGCGCTCCCGCGACCGCTTCTGGGCCGGTGACCGCGACGCCATCGACACCCTGCACACCGTGCTGGAGGTGACCAGCCGGGTGGTGGCTCCGATGCTGCCGCTGACCGCCGAGGCGGTGTGGCGCGGGCTGACCGGTGGCCGCTCGGTGCACCTGACCGACTGGCCGCTGGTCGACGAGCTGCCCGCGGACGCGGCGCTGGTCACCGCGATGGACCAGGTGCGCCAGGTGTGCTCGTCGGCGTCGGCGCTGCGCAAGGCCAACAAGCTGCGGGTGCGGCTGCCGCTGGCCAAGCTCGTGGTGGCCACCGCGGAGGCGGACGCGCTGCGGCCGTTCGCCGACCTGATCCGCGACGAGATCAACGTCAAGGAGCTGGAGCTGACCACCGAGGTGGCCCAGCACGGCCACTTCGAGATCGCGGTGAACGCGCGGGCGGCCGGTCCGCGGCTGGGCCGCGACGTGCAGAAGGTGATCAAGGCGGTGAAGGCAGGCGAGTGGAGCCGCACCCCGGGCGGTGCGGTCGTCGCGGCCGGGATCGAGCTGCAGGACAACGAGTTCAGCGAGCGGCTGGTGTCCACCGACCCCGGTGCGGCCGCCGCGCTGCCCGGGGACCTGGGCCTGGTCGTGCTGGACACCGAGGTGACCCCGGAGCTGGCCGCCGAAGGCGTGGCCCGCGACGTGGTGCGCGTCGTCCAGCAGGCCCGCAAGGAGGCGGACTTCCAGGTCTCCGACCGGATCACGGTGACCGTCTCGGCGCCGGAGGAGGTGCTGTCCGCGGTGGCGGCACACCGCGAGTTCATCGCGGCGGAAACCCTCGCCGACGCGGTCGAGTCCGGTGACGTGGCCGGCGGCTCCACCGGTTCGGTCGGCGACGGCACCGAGATCTCGGTGTCGGTGGCCCGAGTCTGACCTGCTGCGCCCGGGTGGTGCCGGTTTCGCCGGCGCCACCCGGGCCGGAGGTTGGTGTGACGGAGACCTCTCCCACGCTTCGGGAACCGGTGTTGCCCGCGGCGCGGACGTCTTCCTAAAGTGCTGTTCCGAAGGTCATGAGTGCCAGCGCGAAGCCCCGGCTCGCTGGCCGGCAACCCTCCAACCGCGGTGGGGTGCCCCGGGTGAGGACCTGGCCGGTCGCGCAGGGCGACCCGGCAAGCGCGGGCCCCCGGACGGGTCCGATGAGGCCCTGGAGGGGCATCATGACCTCTGCCGTCGTCAGCATCCCGACCCAGTCCACCGCTGACTACCGCGTGCCCGCGGTGGCGGGCAGCGCGCTGCGCGTGCCGCTGGTCAACGGGGACAGCATCGGTTACGCCAACCTCGACCACGGGGCCAGCGCGCCCTGTCTGAGCAGCGTGCAGAAGGCCGTCGACGAGCTGCTGCCGTGGTACGCCAGCGTGCACCGCGGGGCCGGTTTCGCCTCCCAGGTGTGCACCCGGGTCTACGAGGGCGCGCGCGACGTCCTGCGCGAGTTCGTCGGAGCCCGTCGCACCGACTCGGTGATCTTCACCCGAAACACCACCGACGCGCTGAACCTGCTGGCGAAGGCCTTGCCGCGGGGCACCTCCGTGGTCGTCTTCGACACCGAGCACCACGCCGCGCTGCTGCCCTGGACCGGCCCGCGGGTGCGGCGGATCGCTGCTCCGGCGACTCCGGCCGAGGCGGTCACCGCGCTGGACGCCGCGCTGGCGGAATGCCCGGAGGGCCCGCGGCTGGCGGTGCTCACCGGGGCCTCGAACGTCACCGGTGAGCTGTGGCCGGTCGCCGAGCTCGCCCGCGTCGCGCGCCGCCGCGGTGCGCGGACCGTGCTCGACGCCGCGCAGCTCGCCCCGCACCGGCCGGTGCGGATCACCGAGCTCGACGTCGACTACGTCGCGATCTCCGGGCACAAGCTGTACGCGCCGTTCGGCGCGGGCGCGCTGGTCGGGCGCGCGGACTGGCTCAACGCCGCGGAGCCCTACCTGGCCGGTGGCGGCGCCACCCGGCAGGTGCACGAGCGCGCGGTGAGCTGGACCAGCGGAGCGGAGCGGCACGAAGCCGGATCGCCGAACACCGTCGGCGTGCACGCGCTGGCCAAGGCCTGCGAGGAACTGTCGGCGAACTGGGCGGACGTCGTCGCGCACGAGGAGGCGCTGCTGCGCCGCCTGCGGGCCGGACTGCGCGAGGTGCCGGGGCTGCGCGAGCTCTGCCTGTTCGAGGCCGACCGCGAGAGGGTCGGCGTGGTGAGCTTCACCGTCGACGGCCAGGACCCGGGGCTGCTCGCCGCCGCGCTGTCCGCCGAGCACGGCATCGGGGTCCGCGACGGGCTGTTCTGCGCGCACCTGGCCACCCGGCGGCTGCTGTCGCGGGCCGGTTCGGACTCCGACCGCGCAGTGCGCGTCAGCATCGGGCTGGGCACCACGACCGAGCACGTCGACCGCCTGGTCCGCGCCCTGCGGAAGCTGGTCGCCGAAGGCCCGGCCTGGCGCTACGAGCAGGTGGACGGCCGCTGGACGCCGGTCGACGACCCGCGCCCGCTGCCCGACTTCCTGCGCTGAGCCGCCCACCCCGCGGGTCGGTGTGCGATTTCAATGGAAATCGTGCCTCTGATTTCAATGGAACTTGCGGGAACCGTCGGCGTGTTGTGGTAACCGTCGGCGTGCTGCGGGAACCATCGGTGTGTTGTGGGGACCGTCGGCGTGTCGGGTGCCCGACGCGCCGGCGGTGCGTCGGGGTCGGCGCAATTTCAATGGAAATCGGACGTCTGATTTCCATTGAAATTGCATCGCCCGGGGTGGGGCCGGGCTGCGCGTCGGGTGATCGGCCGGTTGCGGAGTCGGTACTGCTGCGATGCGGCCGGTGCGGTTCAGGGACAATGGGGGCGTGAGCAGCGAGCAGTCCTCTCCCAAGCAGTCATCCGCGGAGCCGGTGGATCACGGGGAAGCCGCCGAACAGGTGCCCGAGGTCCCGGCCGAGACCGCCGAGACGTCCGGCGACGCGCCTGCGGCGGTCGAACGGCCGCGCAAGTCCGCGAAGCTGCTGGCGCTGCTGTTCGCGGTGGCGGTGGCAGGCCTGGGGCTCGACATCCTCACCAAGGTCATCGTGGTCGCCGAGCTCGAGGGCGAACCGCCGGTCGAGGTGCTCGGCGGACTGCTCTACCTCGACGTGCTGCGCAATCCCGGCGCAGCGTTCTCGCTGGCCACCGGCCTGACGTGGCTGCTGTCCCTGCTGGCCATCGTGGTGGTCGGCGTGATCATCTGGCTGGCGCCGAAGCTGCGCTCGCCGGGCTGGGCGGCGGGCCTCGGCCTGGTGCTCGGCGGTGCGTGCGGCAACCTCGTCGACCGCATCTTCCGCGCCCCCGGCCCGCTGGAGGGCCACGTGGTGGACTTCCTCTCGATCCTCGCGCCCGGCGGTGCGGTGTGGCCGGTGTTCAACATCGCCGACAGCTGCATCGTCGTCGGCGGCGTGCTGATCGTGCTGCTGTCGCTGATGGGCCGCGACTACGACGGCACCGTGCACCGGAAGAAGAAGGCGGCGGAGAACAACTCGTGAGCGATCTTCGAAACCTGCCGGTGCCCGAAGGGCTGGACGGCATGCGGGTCGACGCGGGCCTGTCCAAGCTGCTGGGCCTGTCCCGCAACGCGGTGGCCACGCTGGCCGAATCCGGTGACGTGCTGCTCGACGGCAGCGCCGTGGGCAAGTCCGACCGGCTGGTGGCCGGTTCGTGGCTGGAGGTGACGCTGCCCCCGGCGCAGCAGCCGCTGCAGGTCGTCGCGGTGCCGGTGGAGGGCATGGAGATCATCCACCAGGACGACGACATCGTGGTGGTGAACAAGCCGATCGGCGTCGCGGTGCACCCGAGCCCGGGCTGGGAGGGCCCCACGGTGGTCGGCGGGCTGGCCGCCGCGGGCGTGCGGATCGCGACCTCCGGAGCCGCCGAGCGGCAGGGCGTCGTGCACCGGCTCGACGCTGGCACCACCGGCGTGATGGTGGTGGCCAAGAGCGAGCACGCGTACTCGGTGCTCAAGCGGGCGTTCAAGGAGCGCACCGTGGACAAGCGCTACCACGCGGTGGTGCAGGGCCACCCCGATCCCAGCCGCGGCACGATCGACGCGCCCATCGACCGGCACCCGCGCCACGACTACAAGTTCGCCGTGGTCACCGGCGGCAAGCCGAGCATCACGCACTACGAGACGGTGGAGGCCTTCCGCGCCGCCTCGCTGGTGGACGTGAAGCTGGAAACCGGCCGCACGCACCAGATCCGGGTGCACTTCGCGGCGATCAAGCACCCGTGCGTCGGCGACCTGACCTACGGCGCGGACCCGGTCCTGGCGCGGAAGCTGGCGATCACCAGGCAGTGGCTGCACGCCCGGAGCCTGTCCTTCGAGCACCCGTCCGGCGGCTGGGTCACCTTCGAGAGCCACTACCCGGACGACCTGCAGCACGTGCTCGACGAGCTCCGCGATCAGGACCGCTGACCCGGTACTGTGGCGAGAAGCCAGCTGTCGACCAAGGGGGCTTGATGGCACAGTCGAGATCGTTCGAGGGCTCGGATGCGCCGACGCCGCCGAACGGCATGCCGGTGATCGACCCGGGAGCCGACGCCGAGACCCCGCCCCACGGGTTCAACAGCCTCGGCGACGTGATCAGCGCGGAGGACGTGGGTTCGGCGGCACCGTCGGTCTTCGGCGCCCCGGAACCCGCGCAGCCGCGCGGCGAGGCCCAGGACTGGCCGAAGCTGGAGTACCGCAGCCGCAACAAGCCGGAGCGCCCGAAGCGCCCCAGCCCCTTGGACTGCTTCCGCCGGAAGGAAAGCTGACGGGCGTCACAGGGCTTTGAGCTCTTCGACCACTTCGCGGACCGAGGACTTGGCGTCGCCGAAGAGCATCGAGGTCTTCGGGTCCACGTAGAGCGGGTTGTCCACACCGGCGAAGCCCGCGCGCATCGAGCGCTTCAGCACGATCACCGTCCTGGCCTGGTCCACGTCGAGGATCGGCATGCCGTAGATCGGGGAGTTCGGGTCGGTGCGGGCCGCCGGGTTGGTGACGTCGTTGGCGCCGATCACCAGCGCGACGTCGGTGCGGGCGAACTCGTCGTTGATCTCGTCCATCTCCTTGAGCTGCTCGTAGGGCACGTCCGCCTCCGCGAGCAGCACGTTCATGTGGCCGGGCATCCGGCCAGCCACCGGGTGGATCGCGTAGAGCACGCCGACGCCCTTGTCCGCCAGCAGCTTCGCCATGTCCTGCACCGCGTGCTGGGCCTGCGCGACGGCCATGCCGTAGCCGGGCACCACGATCACCTGCCCGGCGTAGGCGAGCTGGATCGCCACGTCCGCGGCGCTGACCGAGCGCACCGTGCCACCGGCGACCGCCGGTGCGGCGTCGCCGGTCCCGCCGAAGCCACCGGCGACGATCGACGGGATCGAGCGGTTCATCGCCTTGGCCATCTGGTCGGTCAGGATCGAACCGGAGGCGCCGACGATCATCCCGGCGACGATCATCGCCGTGTTGCTCAGCGCCAGCCCGGCCGCCGCCGCGGACAGCCCGGTGAAGGCGTTCAGCAGCGACACCACCACCGGCATGTCGGCGCCGCCGATCGGCAGCACCACCGCGATCCCGGCCAGCCCGGCCAGCACCAGCACCGCGATCAGCAGCAGCTCGACGTCGTTGCCCAGCCCGATCAGCACCGCGCACACCACCGCACCGGCCAGCAGCAGCACGTTCAGCGGCAGCTGCAAGCGGCCCACCGTGATCGGGCGGCCGGGCACGATCTCCTGCAGCTTGCCGAAGGCCACCAGCGAACCCCAGAACGAGATAGAGCCGATGATCGCGGCGAACAGCGTGGCGATCGGCACGAACGCCGGTTCGTCCTGGAAACCGGCGCTCTCCCGGAACTCCACCCACGCGGTGAGCGCCACCGCGCCGCCGCCGACGCCGTTGAACAGCGCCACCATCTGCGGCATCGCGGTCATCCGCACCCGCCGCGCCGCCGGGATGCCGATCACCGTGCCGACCACCAGGCCGAGCACGATCAGCCCCCAGTTGCCTAGCCCGGGCGTGAGCAGCGTGGCGGCCACCGCGATCACCATGCCGACCGCCGCGATCGCGTTGCCGCGCACCGCGGTCCGCGGCCCGGTCAGGCCCATCAGGCCGTAGATGAACAGCGCGAAGGCGAGGACGTAGAGGACCGACCGCAGCGTGATCACTTGTCGGCGTCCTTCCGCGCGGTTTCCGGCTTGCGCTTGAACATGCCCAGCATCCGGTCGGTGACCAGGAAACCGCCGACCACGTTGATGGTGCCGAAGATGATCGCCACCAGCGCCAGCAGCTGTGAGCCGAGATCGTCCACACCGGACCCGAGCGCCAGCACACCGCCGAGCAGCACGATGCCGTGGATGGCGTTGGTGCCGGACATCAGCGGCGTGTGCAGCGTGTTCGGCACCTTGGAGATCACCGCGAAGCCGACGAAGCCGGCCAGCACCAGGATCGCCAGATCGGCCAGGAACATCGCCCCCTCCTCCGGGGATTGGGGGTGCGGGCACCCGGGCTCAGCCGGAGTGCCCGTCACCTGGTTCTGATCGGGTGATGCAGGCGGCGGCGAGGACCTCGTCGGTGAAGTCGGGGGCGAGGCGCCCGTCCACCAGCATCAGCTCCAGCAGCGCTCGGACGTTGCGGGCGTAGAGCTCGCTGGCGTGCTCCGGCATGCTCGCCGGGAGGTCCAGCGGTGCGGCGATGGTTATCTCGTGGTCCACCACGGTCCGGCCGGGCTCGCTGAGCTCGCAGTTGCCGCCCGCCGCCCCCGCCAGGTCGACGATCACGCTGCCCGGCCGCATCCGGCGCACCGCCTCGGCGGGCACCAGCCGCGGAGCCGGGCGGCCCGGCACCAGCGCGGTGGTGATCACCACGTCGAAGCCGCTGATCGCCGCGCTCAGGCGCTGGGCCTGCTCGGCGCGCTCCTCCTCGGTCAGCTCACGCGCGTAGCCGCCCTCGCCGACCGCCGAGATGCCCAGGTCCAGCCACTTAGCCCCGACCGAACGCACCTGGTCGGCGACCTCGGGCCGCACGTCGTAGCCGGTGGTGCGGGCGCCGAGCCGCTTGGCCGTGGCCAGCGCCTGCAACCCGGCCACGCCGACCCCGAGGACCAGCACCGAAGCGGGTTTCACGGTGCCCGCCGCGGTGGTCAGCATCGGGAAGAAGCGGGTGCACTCGGAGGCCGCGAGCAGCACCGCGCGGTACCCGGCGACGTTGGCCTGGGAGGACAGCGCGTCCATCGACTGGGCGCGGGAGATGCGCGGCACCGACTCCAGCGCGAATCCGGTCACTCCGGCCGCGCGCAGGCGCGGCGCCAGGTCCGGATCGGTCAGCGGGGCCAGGAAGCCGATCAGCGTCGAGCCGCGGGTCAGCTTGCCGATCTCCTCCGGGCTCGGCGGGTTGACCTTCACCACCACGTCGGCCGACCACGGGTCGCCGAGGTGCGCGCCGGCTTTGGTGAATGCGTCGTCGGGGATCAGCGCGGCCTGCCCGGCCCCGGGCTCGACGCGCACTTCGAGGCCCTGCGCGCACAGCCGCTCGACCACGCCGGGGACGAGCGCGACCCGGCGCTCACCCGGCACCGACTCGCGCGGGACACCGACGCTGGTGCGCTGTCCCGCTCCACCCGCCTCTCCGGGATTTTCAGTGGTGGTTGCGTTTGGTGTTGTTCTCGCGTTTGGCGGTTTCTCGTGGCTGGGTTGCATCACGGTCCCCTGAGGTGTGGTTGAGCAGGGGCTCCGGTTGACACAAGGGGTGTCATGACTCCAGATGTCCACAACGCGGGCCGAACCGCAAGGCCCCACGCCCGTTCGGCCGCGGTGGATCACTGGGACAGAGGTATCTCCGAGTGGTGATCACCAGTATTAACAGCGATGGCCGGGCCCTGGGAACGTCCCGGCCCTGTGTCAAGGTTCGTCGTACCGTTCGGCCCTCGGGTGGCCGTGCGCGTTTTGGGGGGCTATGACACCCCAAAACGCGCACGGAACATCGCCGGCCAAAGCGATCGCCGCTACCGAAGCATCAGTGGGTGCTCGCTCCGCAGCGCAAGCTCAGAGGTCGGTGATGTCCCAGGTGAGGGTTCGCTGGGTGTCTCCTGGGCGGGGGGTCCAGCGGACCGCCGTCAGCTCCGTGGAGTCCGGGAGGACGTAGACGGTGTGGCCGCCCGCGGTTTCGCCCGGTGGGACGCCGATGCGGTGCGGTGGGCGGGAGGACAGCGACACCGGCGACTTCGCCACCGCCGAGCCGTCCTGGGCGATCAGCTCCAGGTACAGGTCGGGCAGCGAGGTGAAGGGTGTCTGGCCGCGGTTGGTCAGCTCGGTGTGCACCACCACCGAGCGCTCGCCCTCCTTGAGCTCGTAGCCGGCCGCGGTGAACAGGTAGTCCGCCGGGTCGACCACCTCGACCAGCAGGATCGTGATCCGCTCGCCCTCCAGGCCTTCCACGTCGAGCTTGCTGCCGACCTTGCCGGTGCGCGCCGGCGGCTGCGGCGCCTGCTGGTCGCCGCGCGCCCACGCGGCCGATCCGGGCGGGCCCCAGACGTTCATCGGGTCCTGCGGGGCGGGCTGCTGCGGGAACGAGGTCGGCGGCGGGCCGGGCACGAACCGCTGCGGGCCGCTGGGCGTGCCGTAGCCGGGGGCCGGGTAGCCGCCGGTGGGCATCGGGTAGCCGCCGGTGGGCTGCGGGTAGGAACCCGAGGGGACCTGGTGCGCGCCGCTGGGGCCGGACACCGGGTAGGGGCCGCTGGTCATGTTGTTCTGCGCGGCCCAGTGCTGCGCTGCGGCCACCGCGTTGCGGATGGCCTGCGGGTCGCACTCGACGCCGACGATCAGCGGGAGACCGGTGGTGGAGAGGGCAGCGAGGCGCGCGGCGACGTCACGCACGTCCATGCCGAGCCGACCGGCGATTTCGGGCACCGCCGCTCGGCCCATCTCGGCGACGACGCTCAGCAGTCGCACGTCCACGGGATCAGGGCCAGCCACGTCGTGCCACGCTACCCGCTCGGCAGTTCCCGTGCGTAAACGGCACGGATTTCGCCGGCGGTTCCGCGCCTGCTCACCGCGCGCCGCGGCGGAAACGCACGCAACGCCGGGGGAATCGGCGGTCACACCGGGTGTGCGCGTTAGGCTGGCGACTCTCCCAGAAGCTGTCGCGAAGGAGGACTTCCCCGTGCCTGTCGACCCCTTCGTTCACCTGCACGTCCACACCGAGTTCTCGATGCTCGACGGTGCGGCCAAGCACGATGCGCTGTTCGCCGAGGTCGCTCGGCTGGAGCAGCCGGCGGTGGCGATGACCGACCACGGGAACATGTTCGGGGCGCACAGCTTCTACTCGAACGCCAAGAAGAGCGGGATCAAGCCGATCATCGGCATCGAGGCGTACCTGGCCCCGGAGAGCCGGTTCCACAAGAAGCCCGTTTTCTGGGGCGAGCGGGCCCGGACCGGCAAGCGGGAGCTGGACGAGTACGGCGAGAGCGGCGACGTGTCGGGCGCGGGTGCCTACACCCACATGACGATGCTCGCGAAGAACTCGACCGGGCTGCGCAACCTGTTCAAGCTGTCCTCGCTGGCGTCCATGGAGGGCTTCTTCCGCAAGCCGCGCATGGACAAGGAGCTGCTGGCCGAGCACTCCGAGGGGATCATCGCGACGAGCGGGTGCCTGGCGGGCGAGATCCTGACCCGGCTCCGGCTCGGGCAGAAGGACGAGGCGCTGCAGGCCGCCTCGGACTACAAGGACATCTTCGGGCCGGGGAACTTCTTCATCGAGGTCATGGACCACGGCATCCAGATGGAGCGCAACATCCGCGGCGAGCTGCTGGACCTGGCCAAGCAGCTAGACCTGCGCACGGTGGCGACCAACGACAGCCACTACGTCACCGCCGACCAGGCCGGGCACCACGACGCGCTGCTGTGCCTGCAGACCCGCTCGATGCTCGCCGACACCGACCGGTTCAAGTTCAACGGTGACGGCTACCACATCAAGTCCTCGGCCGAGATGCGCGAGTACTGGGACGCCGAGGTGCCCGGCGCGGCGGACAGCACGCTGCTGATCACCGAGATGGTCGAGGGCTACGAGGAGGCCTTCGCGGCGACCAACCGCATGCCGCAGGCCAAGATCCAGGCCGGTCGCACCGACGTCGAGGTGCTGCGCGACGAGGTCGAGGAGTTCATCCCGACCCGCTTCCCCGGCGACACCTTCACGCAGGAGTACCGCGACCAGCTCGAGTGGGAGCTCAAGGTCATCACGGAGAAGGGGTACAGCTCGTACTTCCTGGTCGTCGGCGACATGATCCGGTGGGCCAAGAACAACGGCATCCGGGTCGGGCCGGGTCGTGGTTCGGCGGCGGGTGCGCTGCTGTCGTACGTGCTGCACATCATCGACATCGACCCGCTGCAGCACGGGCTGCTGTTCGAGCGGTTCCTCAACCCCGAGCGCGACTCGCCGCCGGACATCGACATCGACTTCGACGAGCGTCAGCGCGAACGGGTCATCCAGTACGCGAAGGAGAAGTACGGCACCGAGTACTTCGCCAAGGTCATCACCTACGGCACCATTAAGACCAAGGCGGCGTTCAAGGACGCTGCCCGCGTGCACCTCGGGCAGGCCGGTTTCCAGCTCGCCGACCAGTTCAGCAAGGCGCTGCCTGCGCCGATCGCGGCGAAGGACATCCCGCTGTCCGGGATCGTCGACCCGCAGCACGAGCGCTACCAGGAAGCCGCCGAGGTCCGCACCCTGATCGAGAACGATCAGCAGATCGGCAAGATCTTCGACACCGCGCGCGGGCTGGAAGGCCTGATCCGCAACGCCGGTGTGCACGCGTGCGCGCACATCATCTCGCGCGAGCCGCTGCTCGACGTGCTCCCGCTGTGGAAGCGGGACGACGGCGAGATCATCACCGGCTGGGACGGCCCGCAGTGCGAGGCGGTCGGTCTGCTGAAGATCGATATCCTCGGGCTGGTCAACATGACCACCATCGACGACACCGTGCGGATGGTGAAGGCCAACCACGGCACGGAGATCGAACCGCTCGAGATCCCGCTCGACGACGTCAAGACGTACGAGATGCTGGGGCGCGGTGAGAGCCTGGGAGTGTTCCAGCTTGAAGGTGGGGGCATGCAGTCCCTGCTCAAGCGGATGATGCCGACCCGGTTCGGCGACATCGTCGCCTGCGTGGCGCTGTACCGGCCGGGCCCGATGGACGTCAACGCGCACCTCGACTACGCCGACCGCAAGAACGGCAAGAAGCCGGTGGAGCCGATCCACCCGGAGCTGGACGAGCCGCTCAAGGACATCCTCGGCGAGACCTACGGTCTGATCGTCTACCAAGAGCAGATCATGGCCATCGCCCAGAAGGTCGCCGGGTACACGCTCGGACAAGCGGACCTGCTGCGGCGTGCGATGGGCAAGAAGAAGAAAGAGGTGATGGACGAGCAGTTCGCCCGCTTCGAGGCCGGTATGAAGGAACGCGGCTACTCGAAGGAAGCCATCGACCAGCTCTGGGCGACGGTGCTGCCCTTCGCCGGGTACGCGTTCAACAAGTCCCACGCCGCCGCCTACGGCCTGGTCACGTACTGGACGGCCTACCTCAAGGCGCACTACCCGGCCGAGTACATGGCCGCGCTGCTCACCGCCAACGCCAACAACAAGGACAAGACCGCCATCTACCTGTCCGAGTGCCGCCGGATGAACATCCGGGTGCTGCCGCCGGACGTGAACGAGTCCGTCGTCGAGCACACCGCGGTCGACGGCCGGATCCGGTTCGGGATGGGCGCGATCCGCAACGTCGGCGCGAACGTGGTCGAGTCGATCGTCAAGACCCGCCAGGAGAAGGGCCGCTACACCTCCTTCCCCGACTTCCTCGACAAGGCCGAGATCACCGCGTGCAACAAGCGGGTCCTGGAATCGCTGATCAAGGCCGGTGCGTTCGACTCGCTCGGGCACACCCGGATGGCGCTGGTCCAGCACCACGAGGCCGCGGTCGACGCCGTGATCGGTCTCAAGCGGCAGGAGGCGATGGGCCAGTTCGACCTGTTCGGCGGAGCCGACGACTCCGGGCCCAGCGATGACACCTCGCCGCTCGCGCACCTGCAGTTCACCGACGAGGAGTGGCCGCGCAAGCAGCTGCTCGCCTACGAGCGGGAGATGCTCGGCCTGTACGTCTCGGCGCACCCGCTGGACGGCGCCGAGCGGCTGCTGGCGCCGTACCAGGACACCAGCATCGCCGCGCTCGTCGGCGGGGAGATCGGGCCCACCGGCTTCGGCAAGGACAAGGAGCAGCCCAAGATCGCCGGGATGATCTCGGGCATCCAGCGGCGCATCAACAAGAACGGCAAGCCGTGGGCGATCGTCACGCTGGAGGACTTCGACGCCAGCGTGGAGGTGCTGTTCTTCCCGCAGTCCTACGAGATGTTCGCCGACTGCCTGATCGAGGACAACGCGCTGGCGGTGAAGGGCCGGGTGAACGAGCGCGAGGGCGAGATCAGCGTCTTCGCCTCCGACGCGGTGCCGATCGACATCTCGGCCGCGGAGACCGACCCGGGCACCGACCCGGCGTTCGTGATCAAGGTTCCGGTGGGCCGGGTGGACCAGTCGCTGGTGGCGGAGCTGAAGCGGACCCTGCAAGCGCACTCGGGCACGACGCCGGTGCACCTCAAGCTGCAGAGCCCGCGCGGCGTGACCCGTCTGGCGCTGTCCAGCGACTACTTCGTCTCGACGGAGAACGGGCTACAGGGCGAGCTCAAGGGACTCCTCGGCGCGGGTTGCTTCGAGACCGTGTGAGGTTTCCAGGCTCGTTTTGCGTGGCGGTGCGGGTGGCGGAACCTCAGCGCCCGCCTGGACTGCGGATGCCCGGCCTTATGTATGACCAATACACGGCAGCCGGGCCGTCCTCGCCAGGCGGACACTGAGAACCCGCGGCGGTGCAAGCTGCGGGGGCGGGCTAAACGCCTCCGGCGTTTCAAAGACAAAGACCAAGACAGGTGCTCAGGCGCCGCAGCGGAGGTCACACGGGTGTGAGCGTTTCGGGGCGCTGTAGCACCCCGAAACGCTCACGGGTTTTGGTCACACGGTTTCGAAGGTGGCCATCATGCCCATGTCCTCGTGCTCGGCGTTGTGGCAGTGGAAGACGAAGCGGCCGCGGTAGTTCTCGAAGCGGGTGATGACCTCGACCGCCTCACCTGGCTCCAGGTCGACCGTGTCCTTCCAGCCCGCGTCGAGGGGGCGCGGTTCGCGGTTGCCCCGGGAGAGGACCTGGAAGTTGGCCAGGTGCAGGTGGATCGGGTGGTGCAGGTCCGCCACGAAGCGCCAGATCTCGACGTCGCCGAGGCGCGGCCGGGCCGCCACGTAGCCCGTGTCGAACGGCCTGCCGCCGATCAGCCAGCCCCGCCGGTCGCCGTGATGGCCGCTGCGGAAGCTGAAATCCCTGGTCACCACGGCCTGTTCGCGGCGCAGCGGTTCCACTTCGGACAGCCGGGCCGGGATGGCGGAGTCCTCGGGTGCGCGGCGGGCGACGCGGAACCGCATCACCTGCGCGGTCGGTCCGGTGCCGAGCCGGTTCACCAGGGTGACCTCGGTGCCCACCGGGTAGCGGCCGAAGTCGACGATCACGTCGTGGCGTTCCGCGGAGGCCGTCGTGATGCTCTCGTGGGCGATGGGTGAGCGCAGCAGACCGCCGTCCGAGCCGATCTGCACGAACGCCGGGCCGTCCGGCGGTGGCGGGTCCAGGGCGAGCTCGTAGCGCCGGGCGTTGGAGGCGTTGAGGACGCGCAGCCGGTGGCGGGTCGCGGACACCTCGTGCACCGGCCACGGCACGCCGTTGACGAGGACGACGTCGCCGAGCACGCCTGCCGCGTAGGTGTCGGTCACGCCGGGCGTGGTGGTCAGCGTCGGGTCCAGCGAGGGGTAGTCGAACGAGCCGTCCGCGGCGAAGGCCCGGTCGGTGATCAGCAGCGGGATCTCGCGGTCGCCGCGCGGGAGCGGGAGGGCGTCCTCCTCGTCGTCGCGGACGACGTGCAGCCCGGCCAGGCCCCGGTACACGGCCGGGCCGGTGAAGTCCATCCGGTGGTCGTGGTACCAGAGCAGCGCGGCGCGCTGGTCCAGCGGATAGGTGTAGTCGCGGGCGCCGGTGGTGATCACCGCCTGCGGGTCGTGCATGCCGTGGTGGCCGTGGGCCCAGCCGCGCGCCGGCAGGACCAGGTCGGTCGGGTAGCCGTCGGACTCGGGCGGGGTGTGGCCGCCGTGCAGGTGCGCCACCGTCGGTACCGGGAGCTCGTTGCGGTGGCGGACGATCGCGGTGCGGCCGCGCCGGGATTCGATGGTGGGCCCGGGGAAAACGCCTTCGTAGCCCCAGATCGGCGTGCGCAGGCCGGGCAGGATCTCCGCCGTCGCTTCGCGCGCGGTGATCTCGTAGCGGTCGGCATCGCCGTCCCGCGTGGCTGGTGCCAGCACGGGCGGGATCACCAGCGGGAGCTGGAACGGCGCGGGGAGCGGCACCGCGCTGCGCAGCACCGCGCCGGCCGAGGTTCGGCGGGGCAGCAGCTGCGGGCCGGCCAGGCTCGCCGCGAGCACGAGCCCGGCGCCGCCGGTCAGCCCGAGGAAGCGGCGGCGTCCCATCATCGCGCGACTCCCAGCGTGCTCGGCCGCCAGAGCGCCACCAGCGCGGTCGTGGTCAGGGCGATCAGCGCGACGCCGAGCGGGAAGTGCACGTCGAGCGCGCCGAACATCCCGGCGAAGTACTGCCCGGTCTCGCCGAGGAGGACCAGCCCGGTCACCGCGCTCGGCCAGCGCGCGCCGCCTCGCGCCCAGAGGAAGATCGCGGCTGCCAGCTGGGCCATGCAGAGGTAGTACACGACGTCCGCGCCCACGGCGTGGACGTGCAGCATGTCGTAGTCGCCGCTGAGGAGAACGCCCGCGAACACGGGTTGCCCGAAGATCGCGATCGCGTGCGCCGTGGCGATGGCGCGCAGCGCGATCAGCGCCGGACGTTCCTTGCTGCGGGCGGGTTTGGCCGGTGCGGCCGAAGTGGACGGTTCCATTGTCGCTTCCTGGAGATCTTTGTTCCCGATCGCGACGGTAGAGCCGGATTCCGATGCCTTCCAAGACCAATTCTGCGATGAACTCATGTCCTTGGAGGCATGATGGGTGCATGGATCTGCTGCCGCTGCGCTACTTCCAGGTCGTCGCGCGCCACGAGCACATCAGCCGGGCCGCCGTCGAGCTGCGGGTGTCCCAGCCGTCGCTGTCGCGCACCATCGCGCGGCTGGAGAAGGAGCTCGGCGTGCCGCTGTTCGACCGGCAGGGCCGCCAGATCCGGTTGAACAGCTACGGCGCGGCCTTCCTGGCGCGGGTCGACCGGGCGCTGAGAGAGCTGGACGACGGCAGGCAGGAACTCTCCGACACGGCCGGGCCGGTGCGCGGCAGCGTCGCGGTCGCCTCCGAGACGCTGCTGACGCTGGCCTCGTCGCTGCCCGGCTTCCGGACCAAGTACCCGGACGTCGACGTGCGGCTCTACCAGTCGTCGGGCGCGGTGATGCAGGAGCGGCTGCGGCGCGGCGAAGTGGACCTCGGCCTGGCCTCGCAGCGGATCGACGATCCGGCGCTGGAGACGGCCGAGGTGCTGCGCGACGAGGTGCTGCTGGCGGTGCCGACCGGCCATCCGCTGGCGTCGCGGACGAGCGCGCGGATCACCGACCTCGCCGGTGAACCGGTCGTCACGACCACCGGCGAGTTCTGGCTGCGGCAGCTGCTCGACCGGCTGTTCGCCGCCGCAGGGCAGTGCCCGAACATCGTCTGCGAGGGCAACGAGCTGGGGGCGACCGCGTTCCTGATCAGCATGGGCCTGGGCGTTGGCTTCGTGCCGGTGATGGCCGCCAGGTACGACCAGGCGGGAGTGACGTTCCTGCGGGTCGAAGCGCCGGACTGCTACCGCGTCCTGACCTTCGCCTGGCGCCGCGACGCCTATCTCTCGGTCGCGGCGCAGCGCTTCCGCGACCACACCACCGAATCGCTCCGCAGCGAAGCCCGGAACTGACCGGTCAGGCCGCGTCGACGGGGGTGTGCAGGCGCACGTCGTCGAGGCTGTGGCCGGTTTCCGCCGTGTAGGTGCCCGGGACCAGGCGCCAGCTGCCAGCGCTCTCGTCCCAGATCTCGGCCGCGCGGCGGGGCAGCACGACGGTGGCTTCGGCGGTCGCGCCGGGTTCTGCGGTCACGGAGGCGAAACCGGCGAGGCGGCGGGCGGGACGTTCGACGGAGTCCGCCTCCGGGACCGCGAGGTAGACCTGGACCACTTCGCGTCCGGCGCGGTCGCCGGTGTTGCGCACGCGCACGGTGAGCCGGGCCAGCTCGTCCGGCCCTTCCGGCGCGGTCAGCTCGGCTGATTCGTAGTGCCAGTCGGTGTACCCGAGGCCGTGGCCGAAGCAGTACGCCGGAGCGGTTCCGGCTCGCTGCCAGGCCCGGTAGCCGATGAAAACGCCTTCGTCGTAGTGCAGTTCGCCGTCGGTCGGGGCCACCCGGGTGACCGGTGCGTCCGCCAGTCGGGTCGGCCAGGTGGTGGGCAGCCGGCCGCCCGGTTCCTCGACGCCGAGCAGCACGTCGGCGAGCGCGGCACCGGCCTCCTGCCCGGGGAACCAGCTGAGCAGGATGGCCGCGACGTCGTCCCGCCACGGCATCTCCACCGGCGAACCCGAGTTGACCACCACCACGGTGTTCGGGTTCACCGCCGCCACCCGCCGCACCAGCTCGTCCTGCCTGCCGGGCAGCCGCAGGCTCGCGCGGTCGAAGCCCTCGCTCTCCACCCGGTCGGTCGTGGCGACCACGACGATCGCCGTCCCGGCTGCCCGCGCGGCGGCGACGGCCTCGTCGAGGAGTTCCTCGGCGTCGCGCCGCGGGCCGCGGTGGGCGAGGCCGACCGCGACCGAGTCCAGCGACGCGGTGATCTTGGGAACGACGTTGACCAGGCTGACCTCGACCGCCTCGCCCGCGGTGAGCTCGACCTCGGCACGCGGCACCGGGGCCTCGAAGAACACGTCGAACGGATCGCGGCCGTCCGCCGAGTGCTCGCCGCCGAAGACGACCGCACCGGCGACGGTGAGCTCGAACCCGCCCAGCCCCTTGGTGCCGAAGGTGTGCGGGCCGCTGTCCTGCGGCGTGAACGTGCCGGTGATCTCGACGCTGTGCAGCTCGTCGTAGCGCACGCCTTCGGGGAAGTCGCCGTGCCACTGCACCATCCCGTTGGGCAGCGTCTCCTCGCCGAGCACCCGGCCGTCCGCGTCGCGCACCACGGCCCGCAGGGCGAAACCCGTTCCGGCGGCGGTGAGTTCGTCGTTGATCTCGGTGCCGACGGCGAAGGTCACGTCGGGAAGTGCGGCGCGCAGCCCGTCGAGCGGCGACACGACGCGGTCGGGGAACACCTGGGCCGAACCGCCGCCGAGCACCCGGGCGTCCCGCGCTGCGCGGCCGATCACGGCGACGTCGGCCGACGGTTCGAGCGGCAGTGCGCGGTTCTCGTTGCGGACCAGGACGAAAGCCCGGTGGGCGATCTCCCGCGCGAGCGCGTGCCCGTCGATCCGGTCGGGTCGCTGCTCGGGCGGCACCGCCGCCGGTACGCCCTCCAGCGCGCCGACGCGGGCGGCCAGGCGCAGGACGTTGCGCACCGCGCCGTCCACAAGGGATTCCTCGACTTCGCCGGCGCGGACCGCCGCGGCCAGTGCCTCGCCGTAGACCGTGCGGGGGCCGGGCATGGCGATGTCCAGGCCGCCCCGGATGGCCCGCGCGGTGTGGCGGGCGGCGAACCAGTCGGAGACGATGCAGCCGTCGAAACCCCACTCGCCGCGCAGGACTTCGTTCTGCAGCCGGGCGTGCTCGGTCATCGTCGGGCCGTTCACCGAGTTGTAGGCGGCCATCACGCCCCACGGGCGGGCCTGCTTGACGATCGCCTCGAACGGAGCCAGGTAGAGCTCGCGCAGCGCCCGCTCACCGACGATGTTGTCGACCGTGAAGCGCTCGGTCTCCGCGTCGTTGGCGACGAAGTGCTTCACCGTGGTGCCGACGCCGCCCTCCTGCACGCCGCGCACGTAGCCGGTGCCGATCTCGCCGGTCAGGTGCGGATCTTCGGAGTAGCACTCGAAGTGCCGCCCGCCCAGCGGCGAGCGGTGCAGGTTCACCGTGGGCGCGAGCAGCACGTGCACGCCCTTGCGCTGCGCTTCCTGGGCGAGCAGGTGCCCGGCGCGCCGGGCCAGCTCCGGGTCCCAGGTGGCGGCCAGCGCGGTGGGGCTGGGCAGGGCGATGGAGGGGTCGCTCGCGCTCCAGCGCACGCCGCGCACGCCGATCGGCCCGTCGGACATCACCAGCGGTGCCAGGCCGATCTCGGGCAGCGCGGGCAACGACCACATGCCCTGGCCCGCGAGCAGCCGGGCCTTGGCGTCCAGGTCGAGTTCGGCGAGTGCCGCCGCGATTGCTGCGTCGTGGTCGACCACTTCGGGCTCCTCCGGTCGGTGGCCAGGGTCGGTCGGCTGCATCCTCACCGATCGGCCCGGCGAGCAATAGGGGTCGTTATGCGTTCGTTCCTGCGGCGGTGCGATCCCGCTGAGGGAGCTCTCAGCTCCGTGTGACAGGTCGTGGTGAACGGGGTTCACTGGAGCGCAGGGGTCATGACCGCCTAGTGCGAAGGAATCCGATGTCCACCACCGAGGCACACACCGAAGTTCCCGTCTTCGACGCCGCCTTCGTGCAAGACCTGCACTCGCGGTACGCCGAGATCCGCGACGCCACGCCGGTGCAGCGGATGGCCACCCCGCACGGCCTGCCGGTCTGGGTGATCACCCGCTACGAGGACGTCCGCGCTGCGCTGACCGATCCCCGGCTGCGCAAGGAGGTCACCCGCATCCAGGAGGTGATCGCGGCCAACCTGCTGCCGGACTCCGGCGGCCGCGAGTTCGAGGACTCGCTGGCCTCGCACATGCTCAACATGGACCCGCCGGACCACACCCGGCTGCGCAAGCTGGTGGTCAAGGCCTTCACCAGCCGCCGGGTGGAGGCGCTGCGCCCGCGCGTCGAGGAGATCACCGAGCGGCTGCTCGACGACATGGCGGACCGGTCCGAAGTGGACCTGCTGGACTCCTTCGCGTTCCCGCTGCCGATCCAGGTCATCTCCGAGCTGCTCGGCGTCGACGAGAGCCGCCGGGACGCCTTCCGCGCCTGGACGAACGTGCTGCTGGACGCCTCCGACCGCGAGGCGGCGGGGGCCGCGGCGGCGGAGATGGCGCAGTACCTCGCCGAACTCATCGAGATCAAGCGCCGCGAACCCGGCGACGACCTGGTCACCGCGCTGGTCGACGCCACCGAGGACCAGGACCGGCTCAGCGACAAGGAACTGATCGCGATGGTGTTCCTGCTGCTGGTGGCGGGGCACGAGACGACGGTCAACCTGATCGGCAACGGGGTGCTGCACCTGCTGCGCCACCCCGACCAGTGGGCCGCGCTGCGGGCCGATCCGGAGCTGGTGACCGGCGCGGTGGAGGAGATGCTGCGCTTCGACGGGCCGGTGATGCACGGGACCTTCCGGTTCACCGCCGAGCCGATGACGATCGGCGGCGTGGAGATCCCGGCCGGGCAGATCGTCTGGGTCGGGCTGGCCGCGGCCAACCGCGACCCGGAGCAGTTCCCCGAGCCGGACCGGTTCGACATCACCCGCGACGCGCACGGGCACGTGGCCTTCGGCCACGGCATCCACTTCTGCCTGGGCGCGCAGCTGGCCCGCCTGGAGGCGCACACCGCGCTGCGCGGCCTCATCCAGCGGTTCCCGAACCTCACTGCGGCGGGACCGCTGGACGACGTGCAGTGGCGCTTCAGCACCCTGATCCACGGCTTGCGCGCCTTCCCGGTCCACCCGGCCGGGCGCTGAGGTTCCGTTTCCGCTGGTGGCGGCCCGTGAGTGTTTTGAGAGGTCATGACATCACAAAACACTCACGGGACCTGAACAGCGGAAACGGAACCGATAGCGGTCCCGTGCTGCGGGGAGGTCAGTCCGGGTCGCCGCGTTCGCCGAACCAGCGCGCGAGCTTGCCGCGGCGGCTCACGGCGCGCAGGCGGCGCTCCGCGGCCGCCCGGTGCTCGACGGTGGTGACGACGAGCAGTTCGTCGCCGATCTCCAGGTAGGTGTCCGGCATCGGGACGAAGGCGCGGCCGCGCCGCACGACCAGCGGGATCACCGCCGGTTCGGGCAACCGCAGCTCGACCACCGTCGTGTGGTGCAGCCGCGATCCCGGCGGCACGGTCATCGTCAGCAGCTCGGCGCCGACGACGTTGAGCGGCACCGAATCGACCTGGATCTCCCGGGTGGCTTCGCGCGGGATGATGCCCAGCAGCCTGGCCAGCGGGCGCAGGCTGGGCCCCTGCACCAGGGTGAACACCACCACCAGCACGAACACGATGTCCAGCACCCGGTCGCTGCCCGGCACGCCCCGCACGATCGGGAAGGTCGCCAGCACGATGGGCACCGCGCCGCGCAGACCCGCCCAGGACAGGAACACCTGTTCCCGCCACGGGACGCCGAAGCCCAGCAGCGGCAGCACGACCGCCAGCGGCCGGGCCACCAGCAGCAGCACCAGCCCGATGACGAGCGCGGGCAGCACCTCGCCGGGCAGCTCGCTCGGCGTGACCAGCAGGCCGAGCAGCACGAACAGCCCGATCTGCGCCAGCCAGCCGAGCCCCTCGGCGAACGAGCGCGTCGCCGAGCGGTGCGGCAGCCGGCCGGTGTTGCCCAGGGCCAGGCCCGCCAGGTAGGCGGCGAGGAACCCGCTGGCGTGCGCGGCGCCACCGGCGGCGAAGGCGATCACGCCGAGCCCGAAGGTGGCCACCGGGTACAGCCCGGCGGCGGGCAGCGCCAGCCTCGGCAGCACCCGCGCGCCGCCCCAGCCGATCGCCAGCCCGATCACCGCGCCGACCGCCAGCTGGTAGACCAGGTTCAGCGCGATCTCCAGCGGCGCGATCTCCAGCGGGACGGTGCTGAACAGCAGGACCAGGATCACCGTCGGCGCGTCGTTGAAACCGGACTCCGCCTCCAGCAGCCCGGCGAGCCGCCGCGGCAGCGGCAGCACCCGCAGCACGGAGAACACCGCCGCCGCGTCGGTGGACGACACGATGGCGCCCACCAGCAGCGATAACTGCCAGTCGATGCCCAGCAGCAGGTGCGCGCCCAGGGCGGTGACCACCAGGCTGATGCCGACGCCCACCGTGGCCAGCAGCGCGGCGGGCGTGATCAGCCGTCTGATGTCGGACCACCGGGTGGCCAGCCCGCCCTCGACGAGGATGACCGCCAGCGCCGCGGTGCCCAGGCTCTGGACGATCTCGGTGTCGTGGAACTCGATGCCGAGCACGTCCTCGCCGAGCACCACGCCCAGACCGAGGTAGAGCAGCAGGCTGGGCAGCCCGAGCCGGGTGGCGAGCAGCGCGGCCACCGCGCCGGTGAGGAGCACGAGCCCGCCGACCAGCAGCACCAGGTACAACTGCTCCAGACTCATCGCACCCCCATCCGCCCGAGTGTTCCGGTGGACCCAGTTTCAACGAGTTCTTCCGGACTCACCTCGCGTGACGTGGCCGGGCCGCGGCACCGCGGGCGACCGCTTCCCCGTTCCGCGCGCACGGAGCGACGCGATTTCAATTGAAATCGGACGTCTGATTTCAATTGAAATCGCGGAAGTTCCCGGGGCGCCGACCGCCGGAGCGGAGTGCGGCCGGGAACCACAGTGGATCGCGGACCTCGTCCTCGAGGAGGAGGTCGGCGCGCCCGCGGGCGGATACGTTGGCGCAGTGCGGACTTCAACCACAGATCACCGGTTCCTCGTCGACGGCTCGGTGTCCGTGCTCTGCGGAGCGGTCGTCGGCGCGGCGTCGCTGACCACGGTGCGCGACGCGGACCCGGTCGTGGCGGCCGCGGTGATCGCGATCCTGGTCGGGCTCACCGGCTGCCTGGCCGTGCGCCGCATCCGGCCGACGGGAGCGTTCGTCGTCGGCTCGGCCCTGATGCTCGTGCTGGTCGCGCTGCCGAACCTCGGCGAGCAGGGCGTTCCGCCGATCCTGCTGCCGTTCTCGCTGATCCACCCCGTGCTGCTGTACGCGGTCGTCGCCTACACCGAGCGCTCCGCGCTGCCGGTCGCCTGCGGCCTGCTCGGCGCGGGGATCAGCGTGGTGCGCGGGGTGATCGGCTTCCCGTTCGACCCGCTGGGCACGGCCGGGGTGCTGGCGACCGCGGCGTTCGGATCGGTGCTCGCGGCCTGGGCGCTGGGCCGCTACCAGCGGATCCGGGTGGCCTACGTGCGGTCCCTGGAGGAGCGGGCGGCGCAGGCCGAGCTGCTGCGCGAGCAGCAGGTGCGCGAGGCCACCGCCGCCGAGCGCCGGCTGATCGCCCGCGAGATCCACGACGTGGCCGCGCACTCGCTGGCGGTCGTGCTGGCCCAGGCCGACACCGCCCGGTTGGTCTTCGACCGCGATCCGGAGAAGGCGCGGGAGATGATCGGCACGGCGGTCGAGGTCGGGCGGCAGGCGATGGGGGAGCTGCGCAGCATGCTCGGCGTGCTGCGCACCGGCGACGAGCCCGGGCCCGCGGACGGCGACCTCACCGAGCTGGTCGAGACGTTCCGCCGCGCGGGCGCCGCCGTCGAGCTGGTCAGCAGCGGGACCGAGCGGGAGATCGACACCGCGCAGCGGCACGCCGTCTACCGGATCGTGCAGGAGTCGGTGACCAACGCGCTCAAGCACGTCGGGCCGGAGGTCACGTGCCGGGTGGTGCTGGACTGGGCGGCGGACCGGCTTACCGTGACGGTCTCGGACGACGGTCCGGGCACCTCGGCGGATCCGGCCGCGGGCGGTGGGTTCGGCATCGCGGGGATGGCCGAGCGGATGCGGCAGATCGGAGGCGATTTCGAAGTGCGCAGCGCACCTGGTGGCGGAACCGAGGTGCGGGCCGGGTTCGGCCTGCCGGGAGCACCGCGATGACGATCCGGGTGGTGGTCGCCGACGACCAGCAGCTCATCCGCTCGGCGCTGACCACCGTGCTGGGGCTGCACGACGACCTGACCTGCGTCGCCGAGGTCGCGACCGGGCGGGAGGCGCTGGCCGCGTGCCGGGCGCACCGGGTGGACGTGGTGCTGATGGACATCCGGATGCCGGACCTGGACGGCATCGCGGCCACCGAGCTGATCACCGCCGAGCTGCCGGGCACCCGGGTGCTGGTGCTCACCACCTTCGACCTGGACGAGAACCTGTTCGCCGCGCTGCGCGCCGGGGCCAGCGGTTTCCTGACCAAGGACACCCCGGGCGAGGAGGTCGTGGCGGCGGTGCGCACCGTCCACGAGGGCCATTCGATCGTCTCCCCGCGCGCCACCGGCAGCCTGCTGGAGCTGGCCCGCAGATCCGCGCCGCAGCCACCGGAACCGCCGTGGGGGGCGCTGACCGGGCGCGAGCGCGACGTGCTGGTGGAGCTGGCGCGCGGCTCCTCCAACGCCGAGATCGGTGCCACCCTGCACCTGGCGGAGACCACGGTGAAGACGCACGTGGGCAGCATCCTGCGCAAGCTCGGCGTCCGGGACCGCCTGCACGCGGTGATCTGGGCCTACGAGAACGGCGTGGTGCGGAGCTGATCTCCTCCTCGAGGAGGAGGTGATCGGTCCGTCGCGGAGGAGGTCCGGCACCGGGGTTCCCGGCGAGCATTGCGGCCATGACTGCAACCGAGGAACACCGTTTCTCCCGCTGGGCGGCGGGAACCGTCGGCCTGGCGCTGCTCGCGATCCCGCTGGTGTGCTGGGCCGTGGGTGCGCCCAACCCGCTGGCCGCACCGGGTACGAGCTCCGGGCGCACGCTGGCCTTCCTGCCGCAGCCGGCGGCACATCTGGTGATGATCGCGTGCGGCGCGCTCATCATCGCCGCCGCCGTGGTGCGCGGCGAACGGATCGGCACCGCGGTCCGGATCGCCGCGCTCGGCGCATTCGCGCTGCTGCTGGATTCCGGTGCGCTGGCGGCGATCGGCTACCTGCCGTTCATGGTCGTCTCGGCCGTGACCGGCCACGTCGACAAACTCGCCGCCTACCTCTCGGTGCCGCTGCTCATGCAGCTGGCCATGGCGGTGGCCGCCGCGAGTCTGCTGTGGACGGTGGTGGCCCGGCAGGCGCCAGGTGGGGCCGTGGCCCACGAGCTGGCCCGGGCTCGCACCGCGCGGTGGACGAAGATCGCCATGATCGCGCCGCTGGTCTACGCGGCGACGCGTTTCCTGATGGTGCTGGACGTGCCGGGCTTCGCCGTGCCGATGGACGCGGTCGACAAGGGCGCCGGGCTCGGCCTGGCGGTGGCCGCGACCGGCGGGGCGGTGCTGACCTGGGGGCTGATCCGGCCGTGGGGCGAGCGCTGGCCGCGCTGGATGCCGCGCGTCGCGGGCCGCGAGGTGCCGGTCAACTTCCCCGTGGTGGCCGCGCTGTCGGTGTCGGTGCTGGTGATGACGGCGGCCAAGGAGATCCTGAGCATCGCCGCCGTTCCGGGTTCGGCGCTCTCGGCGGCCCCGATGGCCTGGCTGCCGATGTTGCTCTGGCCGCTGTGGTCGGTCGCACTGGCCCTGGCCGCCCTGAACTACCGGGCCCGCCGCACCACGACCCCGCAGCCCGCGGCGGTGTAGCGGAGCGCAGGCACTGCTCTCGGCTCCGTTTCACCTGCTCAGGTCCCGTGAGTACTTTCTGGCGCTATAGCAGCACAAAGCACTCACGGGTCTCTACCAGCGGAAACGGAGCCGTGGAGGTGCTGACTCCGCGTGGAACCGCAGGCTCAGCGCCGGGCGATCACCGTGTACGGGCCAACCTCGCGCTGGACGAACTCGGGCGAGTCGAACACCGCGGGGTCGAAGTACACGTCGTAGTCGCGGACGTTCGGCAGCTGCGGGAAGGCGTCGCCCTTGAGCTGCAGCACCAGCTTGCCCTCCTCGCCCTCCGGCAGCTCCACGTCCGAGTGCGGGCTCGCCGGGTTGGACAGGATGAACACGTTCGGCGTGCGGAACTCGCTGCCGCGGAGCATGCCGAGGAACTCCTCGCTGGTCCTGGCGCTCGCCCAGCGGTGGATCTCGGCGGCCCGCTCGTCGTAGTCGCCGAGCGGGTTTGCGTAGTGCGGCGTCTCCTGCTGGAAGCCCCAGTAGGGCTTGAACGACATCAGCTTGTAGTCGGTGCTCAGCAGCAGGTTCTGCTCCGGCGCGCGGCCGGTCAGCTCGGCGACCGCGCGGACCTCCTCGTCGGTCCACGAACCGAGCTCGTCCGGGTCGCGCTGGCCCATCGCGTTGTCGCCGGTGGGGTAGTAGTCCTGGTAGGCGGCCTTCACCGAGTCCTGCAGCGCGACCCCGATCGCGCCCTGGTTGATGGTGATCGCGCCGAGCATCCCGAGCGCGCAGGCGACCATGCTGATCTGCAGCGCGTGCCGGGCGTCGAACCTGCGCCGCAGGTAGCCGATGAGCTCCAGCAGGCCGAACACCCCGGCCACGGCCAGCACCACGTCGAGGATCACGTTCAGCCGGAACGCCAGCAGCGTGGTCTTGGCGATCAGCGCCAGCGTCGAGAGCACGAACCAGCAGTAGACCGCGATGACGATGGTGAGCATCGACGCCGCGACCTCGTTGCGGCGGCAGCGCACCAGCAGCCACACCAGACCCGCCAGGCACAGCACGCCGAAGGCGGTGCCCTGCATCATCGGCACCGGCAGGAAGGCGCCGTCCTCGGGCAGGTAGTGCAGCGCCACGCTGCGCGGGTTGTTCAGCAGGAAGCTGGTGGCCAGCAGGTAGGGCAGCCAGCCGACGAGCGCGATGACCAGGCTGACCAGCCCGATCGGCAGCAGCCGCAGGAACAGCTGCCGCACCGTCGGCCACAGCCGCTGTCCCTGGTGCACCCGGAACGCGCCGATGAGCACCGCCATCGTCACGATCATCAGCACCGCGAAGCCGAAGTGCAGGGTGTAGGTGATCGAGGCGAATCCGACGTAGACGCCGATGCACACCAGCGTCCACCGGGGAGCGTCGCCGCGTCGCCGCAGCGCGTGCCAGGCCAGCACCGCCACCGGCGCCAGCCACGCCGCCGACGGCCAGGCGTAGGGCTCTTCGACGCCGTGCAGCATCCCGGCCAGCGCGGTCGCGATCGCGGCCAGCAGCGCGATGCGGCGGCGCACCACCACGCTCCACAGCGTGAACGCCACCACGGTGCTCACCGCGACCCAGGTCAGCGCGTACGGCTTGTAGGCGGCCCAGCCCTCCCAGCCGAGGAGGTTGGCGAACCGGCCGCCCAGCCAGAACCAGCCGCCCGGGTAGTAGGGCGGGGTGTCGGCGTAGTTCATGTCGGCCAGGCCGGGCGTGCTGGCCATCCGCGTCATGTACTGCATGCGGAAGCCGTTGTCCACAGAGGACCCGCCGTAGTAGAACCTGGTGGCCTGCAGCGGGATGGCCAGTGCGAGCGTGCTGAACGCGCTCAGCGAGACCCAGGACCCGAACAGCCGCAGCCAGCGCGGCGAGCGGCGGTGGCCGAGCGCCAGCGCCAGGAACAGCACGGCCAGCACCACCCCGCTGCCCACCGCGGCGAGCGCCTCGGGGGCGAAGCTGGGTTCGCTGATGCTCAGGCGGGCGGCCGCGAACTGCAGCAGCATGCTCACCACGACGGCCACGACCGTGCCCAGCAGCAGCTCGGCGACGGTGTTGCGCAGCGGCAGGCGGACCGCTGAGTCCCGCCGCGGTTCGTCGATCGGGCTCGGTCCGGTCAACTTCATGCTCGGCAGGATTCCCGCCACTTCACGCGTCCTTCGGCGTAGCTGACATGGGGGCCCGCGCAGAATAGTTGATGTGCGCCGCGGACCCCGCCATCGGGTGATGCGGGCAGTGCGCGGCGTAGCGCTAGGGTGGCCGGAACGGCCGGTCGCCGTTGCCGGGCCGCGGGTTCAGCCGCGATCCGGTGCCCGGAGCAACCGCGGTCCGCATCGCGGTGCGACGCCACTGAGGAGGTCGGCGGGTGGCGGAGAGTCCCCACGAATTCCACGGCACTCGTGCCGTCCCGGAGCGGGTCGGGACCGAACTGGACCACCTGCTGCCCCCGCTCGCCGCCCCGCCGGTGCCGCGCGTCGTGGTGAAGGCCGACCTGCTGCCCGCGGTGAGCGCGGTGTCGTTGATCGCCCTGCTCGGGCTGCCCGCGGGCTGGGTGTGGTCCCGGCTGGCGCCGCCGCAGCAGAGCGTGCTCGGGCCGAACGGCTCGCTGACCCCGCTGCTGGTGGAGAGCTACCACGGCTTCGACGCGATCGCGGTCTTCGCGCTGCTGACCTTCGGCCTCGGGCTGCTCACGTCCTCCGTGCTCTGGTGGGTGCGCCGCCGTCGCGGCCCGGTGCTGCTGATCGCGGGTGCGCTCGGCTCGCTGGTGGCGTCCTGGCTCGGCGTGCAGATGGGCGTCTCGTTCGCCTCCGGGCTGTACCCGATGCCGCCGAACCCGCAGCTGGGCGACCTGATCACGGTGGCGCCCGAGATCGGCACGAACTGGGTCCTGCTGGCGCAACCGCTCGCGGTCGCCCTCGGCTACGGCCTCGCGGCCTCTTGGAACGGCCTGGACGACCTCGGTCGTCGCCTGCCCTGATCTCAAGCGAAAAGCGCGCCCCGGATCCGCTGAGGACCGGGGCGCGCTTTTCGCGAGCCGGACGTCAGGGCGCGGCGCGCAGCGAACCGGTCAGCTTGTTGAGGTCTTCCTGGCTCAGCGCGCCTTCGACGCCCTGGTCGGCGGTGGCCATCATGACCACCGAGCTCTGCCCGTCGCTGTTCGTCGCCACCACGCTGGTCAGCGCGGTGGCCGCGTCGCACGCGCCCGGCTTGGGCAGCGTGATGCGCGCGGTGACGCGGACAGCGGGGACGTTGCCGGGGAGCTGGATGTGCTCCGGAGCGCCGGTTTCGACGATCGGCGCGACGCCGTCGCGGCTGTGGGCGTACTGGACGAGCTTCGCCAGCGTCTCGTTGGCCACCGTGGTGTCGTCCGGGCCCTTGCGGGCGCTCACGCCCGAGGTCGCGCGGTAGCTGCCGGGATCACCGGGGCAGAACCCGATCATGTAGTCGGCGACGCCGGTCATCGTCACCGGGTCGTCCGGCGGGCCGTAGGCCTGGATGTTCTCCGGATCGGGGTCCAGCTCCCACCCGGCCAGCGGCACGTCGTAGAGCGCGGTGCGCTTGGGCACCCGCACCACCTGCCAGCCCGGGACCACCGGCTGCAGGTCCGGGTTGGCCGCGCTCGGCGGCGCGGTGGTGGCCTGGGTGGGGGTGCTCTTGGTGGTGGTCGGGCTCTGCGGCGGTGTCGGTGAGGCCTGCTGGCCGCTGGGCACCAGCAGCACGACGGCCGTGGTGACGATGGCGATCAGCGCCACCGCGCCGAGCGCGATCGCGGTGATCAGCGGGCCCTTGCTCTTCTTCGGCGGCGTCGGGTAGCCGCCGGGCATGCCCGGGTATTGCGGCTGCTGGTATTGCGGCTGCTGGTACTGGGGCTGCTGGTACTGCTGGTACTGGGGCTGTTGCGGCTGGCCGTACGCGCCGAAGCCCTGGTACTGCTGAGCGTCGGGCTGCGGGTACTGAGCACCGCCCACCGGCTGACCGGTCAGCGGGTCGTACTGCTGACCGCTCTCGTGCGAACCCCAATGACCACCAGGTGACGACATGGGGTGATCCTAACCAGCCGACGAGCAGTGATCGCCCGAGGTCAGTTGACGCTCGTGCCTTGGGTGAACTCGGCCAGCGGTGCGGGTACGGCGCGCAGTTCGCGGAGGAACTCCGCTTCGCGCAGCAGCAGCCGGCGGATGTTGCGCAGCCGCACCAGCGGATCGGTCTCGGCCAGCAGGTCCTGCCGGTCCTCCACGGTCAGCACGCAGTCGTCGGCCAGCAGGTAGGAGAGCTCCGCGGCGCCGGCGTCGGGCATTTCCCGGTTGCCGCCGCGCAGGCCGGTGGCGTGGTAGCGCTGGTGCGCCGCGCGGGCGGCGGTGGTCAGGTGCTCGCGGCGGGCCGGCGAGTCGTCGGGCGGTTCGACGTCGGGCAGCCACTGCACGTGCGCGATCAGGTAAGGCGCGGTGTCGCGGTCGATCTGCAGCAGCCGGAACCGGCGCTCGCCCGCGGCGCTGACGTCGTAGCGGTCGCCGGGCAGTGCGCGGACCTGGTCCAGCAGGGCGGAGCACCCGACGTCGTACATCGAGTCCACGTTGTCCTCGCCGACTTCCCAGCCCTGTCTGATGGCGACCACGCCGAACCTGCGGTCCGGCAACGACTCGCCGACGAGATCCTCGACCAGCTGCCGGTAGCGCGGCTCGAAGACGTGCAGCGGCAGGTGACCGCCCGGCAGGAGCACCGAGCTCAGCGGGAACAGCGGCAAGACGTCCAACACGCCACCAACCTACTTGCCGGGTGAAGGATCGGCCCCGCGAATGCGACCACCGGTCAGGTCCTGGCGAAGAACCGGCGGGCCGATCGCGGCACCCACCGCGGAGATGCAGGTCTCGATCGCCCTGTTCACGGCGGCGAATACCGAGGGCAGGCTCAAGCAGCCCCGCGACGACGCGCACCGCGCTCTGCGGAGCCTGTGCCGGTGGATGGTCGAGCAGCTGGACAACGGCGTCGACCTGACCGCGAGCAGGGCCCGGACTGGGCGGTGCGCGTCCTCTCCCGCCGCCTCGACTCGCTGCGGGCCTAGGCCAGTTGTTCGGCGAAGTCCTCGCCGTAGCCGATGATCAGCAAGCGTCGTTCGGCGAGCAGCGCGGTCAGCTCGGCCCAGCAGGCGGAGCCGGATGCGCCGTAGAGGTGGACGAGGTCGGCGACGACGGCTCGCGCTGCCTCCGGCGTCGGCGCGCTCTCGCGGTCGAAGGCGAGCAGCTCGGCGCCGGTTCCGATGTGGCGGTAGCCGTGCGCCGCCATTCTCCGGACCACGGCGTGGTTCTGGAACGTGTCCCAGTCGCCGGTGAAGTAGCCGTTCGGGACGGCTGCCAGGGCGAGGTCGTCGCGGGCCACCGGTACCCGCTGGACGAGCACCACGTCGTCGAGCGCTTGATCCGGCTCGCGGTTCAGCTCGACCAGCGCCGCCGCGTCCTGCTCTCCGCCGACCCGCGAGCCGGGGAGCGCTTCCCACGCGATGCTCCCGGCGTCGAGGGCCGCGGCGATGTGCGCGGTGCGCGCGTTGTCGGCGCGATGCCTCGTGGCCGGGTCGTCGCTGTCATCGGTGTCGAACCAGAGCCGGTCGTCGAGCGAGGCGTGGCCGCTGGTGTACGCGCACTGGTCGACGTCGTCGAGGGTGCAGAGGATCCGCGCCGGAGCGTGCGCGGCGCGCAGCTCGTCCAGGGCGACGAGGACTTCGGCGAACGTCTCGACGCCGTCGAGCCGGGCCACCGTGTTGGAGTTCAGCCGCCCCTGCAGCGCCGGTTCCAGGAGGTCGAAGCGGGTCACCTGCATTGCCGGAATCTTGCCAGAGGCCTAGCTCGGCGGGCGGAAGACGGCGAAGGGGTCGGTGACCTGGAGGTCGCGGCTGGTGAAGCGGAACAGCGCGGGCGGCCGGCCGCCCGCTGGGCCGGCCGGCAGCGTGCGGCCGGTGGGTTCCAGCGCGCCGCGGCGGGTGAGGACGCGCTGGAGGTTGGTCGGCGCGACCTGGTAGCCCAGCGCCGCGGAGTAGATGCCGCGCAGCTCGGAGACGGTGAACTCGGCGGGGGCCAGTGCGAAGCCGATGTTGGTGTAGGACAGCTTGGCGCGCAGCCGGTCCCGGGCGGCCAGCACGATCTGCTCGTGGTCGAAGGCCGTCGGCGGCAGCGCTTCGACCGGGTGCCAGCGGGTGTCGGCGGGGACTTCGGGATCGACGTCGGAGGGCACCAGGCCGAGGAACGCGGTGGCCACCACGCGGCGGTCGGGCACCCGGTGCGGGGCGCTGAACACCGAGAGCTGCTCGACGTGGGAGAGCTTGTGCACGTCGACCTTCTCGGCCAGCTGGCGGCGGATCGAGGTCTCCACGTCCTCGGTGGCCGCCAGCCGCCCGCCGGGCAGTGACCACCGGTGCACGTCCGGTTCCCGCGCGCGCTGCCAGAGCATCACCTGCAGCTGGTCGTCGCGCACCTGCAGGACTCCGGCGAGCACTTCGTGACCAGCATCGCTCTCGTTCGGGTGACCTGCGGTGTTAGGATGTGGCACGTTTTCGATTCTAAGGCGAAAACCTCGGAGCGGTTGATCCGGGGTGTGGAACGGACCTCCCTGGCCAGCCGACCGGGGGATCCGGCGAGGAGGACGACATGGCCGCTACTGCCACCTGGGAGCGGACCGACGCCGGTTACACGGGAGTGCAGGCCGACGCCGACTGGGCCCGCGAGATCCGCGCGCTGGCCGACGAACGGGACGCGGTGCTGCTGGCGCACAACTACCAGCTGCCCGAGATCCAGGACGTCGCCGACCACACCGGTGACTCGCTGGCGCTGAGCCGCATCGCGGCCAGCAGCAGCGCGAGCACGATCGTCTTCTGCGGCGTGCACTTCATGGCCGAGACCGCCAAGATCCTCGGCCCGGAGAAGACGGTGCTCATCCCGGACGCCCGCGCCGGCTGCTCGCTGGCCGACTCGATCACCGCGGAGCAGCTGCGCGCCTGGAAGGCCGAGCACCCGGGCGCGGTCGTGGTGTCCTACGTCAACACCACCGCCGAGGTGAAGGCCGAGACCGACATCTGCTGCACCTCCTCCAACGCGGTCGACGTGGTGCGCTCCGTCCCGGCCGACCGCGAGGTGCTGTTCTGCCCGGACCAGTTCCTCGGCGCGCACGTCAAGCGCGAGACCGGCCGGGACAACCTGCACATCTGGGCCGGTGAGTGCCACGTGCACGCGGGCATCAACGGCCCGGAGCTGGCCGAGCGCGCCGCGGCGAACCCGGACGCGGACCTGTTCATCCACCCGGAGTGCGGCTGCGCGACCTCGGCGCTGTACCTGGCGGGGGAGGGCATCGTCGCCCCGGAACGGGTGAAGATCCTGTCCACCGGCGACATGCTGACCGCCGCGCGCGACACCGGTGCGCGGTCGGTGCTGGTCGCCACCGAGGTCGGCATGCTGCACCAGCTGCGCAAGGCCGCGCCGGAGATCGACTTCCGCGCGGTCAACGACCGGGCCTCCTGCCGCTACATGAAGATGATCACCCCGGCCGCGCTGCTGCGCTGCCTGCGCGAGGGCGCCGACGAGGTGCACGTGCCCACCGACGTCGCCGACCGCGCGCGGGCCTCGGTCGAGCGGATGATCGCCATCGGCAAGCCCGGAGGCGGCGAATGAGCTGGGAAGCGGGCGCCGACCTGCTCGTCGTCGGCACCGGCGTCGCGGGCATGACCGCGGCCCTGCGGGCCCGCGAGCTGGGCCTTCGGGTGCTGGTGGTCAGCAAGGACTCGGTCGACGCAGGCAACACGAGCTGGGCGCAGGGCGGCATCGCCGTGGTCCGGCCCGACGAGCTCGACCCGGGCGACAGCCTGGCCAAGCACGTCGAGGACACGCTGACCGCGGGCGTCGGGCTGTGCTCGCGCCCGGCGGTGCGGGAGATCCTGGCCGGCGGCGCGGCGGCGATCGACCGGCTGCGCTCGACCGGTGCCCGCTTCGACGTCGGAACCGGCGGCGAGCTGGCGCGGGCCCGCGAGGGCGGGCACAGCGCGTTCCGCGTGATCCACGCGGGCGGCGACGCCACCGGCGCCGAGGTCCAGCGCGCGCTCGCCGAGGCGGTGCGCGGCGGCGGGATCCCAGTGCTGGAGCAGCACTGCGTGGTCGAGCTGCTGCGCGGCGAGGACGGCTCGATCGCCGGAGCGCTGGCGATGGACGGCGAGAGCAGGCCGGGAGTGCTGCGCGCACCTGCGGTGCTGCTGGCCACCGGCGGCCTCGGCCAGCTCTACTCGGCCACCACCAACCCCGCGGTGTCCACTGCGGACGGTGTGGCGCTCGCGCTGCGGGCCGGTGCCACCGTGGCGGACCTGGAGTTCGTGCAGTTCCACCCGACGGTGCTCTACACGCCGGGTGGTCCGCGCGGCCGCCGCCCGCTGATCACCGAGGCCGTGCGCGGCGAGGGCGCGGTCCTGGTCGACGTGCGCGGCCGCCGTGTGATGGCGGGGGAGCACCCGCTGGAGGACCTCGCGCCGCGCGACGTGGTGTCGGCGGCGATCAACCGCCGCGCCGCGGAAACCGGCTCGGAGCACGTGTTCCTGGACGCGACCGGCATCGGCGCGGGCTTCGCCGCCCGGTTCCCGACGGTGCACGCGGCGTGCCTGGCGGCCGGGATCGACCCGGTGCGCGAACCGATCCCGGTGGCCAGCGCCGCGCACTACTCGTGCGGCGGCGTGATGTCCAGTGTGGACGGCCGGACCTCGGTGTCCGGGCTATACGCGGCGGGCGAGGTGGCCTGCACCGGGTTGCACGGCGCGAACCGGCTGGCCTCCAACAGCCTGCTGGAAGGCCTCGTCGTCGGAGCGCGCGCGGCCGAGGCGGTGGCCAAGGACCTGTGCTGCGGCCTGCTGACCCGCAAGCCGGTCGGCGAGGTCAGCCCGCCCGCGCTCGCGGTGGTCGAGCGCGAGCTGCTGCAGACCACCATGAGCCGCCACGCGGGCATCGGGCGATCCGAAGAAGGGCTGGCCGCAGCCACGAAGGCGCTGGACGGCGCGGCGATCGTCCGTCCGCTGCGGACCAGGGAAGCGGTGGAGGACGCGTCGATGCTGATGGCCGCGCAGGCGCTGCTCGCCGCGGCCCGGCAGCGCGCCGAGTCCCGCGGCTGCCACCGCCGCTCGGACTTCCCGGACACCGACGACCTGCGCTGGCGGCGCAGCACGGTGTTCCGGCTGGACGCATCGGGCTGGCTCATCCACACCACGGCCGGGATTGCGAGGACGGCGGCATGACGATCGACATCGACGACGCGCGCGAGGTGGTCCGCACCGCGCTGGCCGAGGACCTGCGCTACGGCCCGGACGCGACCACGGTGGCGACGGTGCCCGCCGACGCGATCGCCGAAGCCGGTTTCAACACCCGCCGCGCCGGTGTGCTCGCGGGCCTGCCGGTGGTGCGGATGGTCCTCGACGAGGTGCTGGGCGCAGATGCCTACGCGGTGCTCTCCGAGCGCTCCGACGGCGACGCGCTGGCCCCGGGCGACTGCGCGCTGCGGGTGAAAGCCCCGGTCCGCGGCCTGCTCACGGCCGAGCGCACGGCGCTGAACCTGCTGTGCCACCTGTCCGGCATCGCCACCGCCACCGCGGCGTGGGTGGATGCGGTGGCGGGCACCGGCTGCCGCATCCGGGACAGCCGCAAGACGCTGCCCGGCCTGCGCGTGCTGCAGAAGTACGCGGTCCGCTGCGGTGGCGGCGTCAACCACCGGATGGGCCTGGGCGACGCGCTGCTGATCAAGGACAACCACGTGGTGGCGGCGGGCTCGGTGGTGGCCGCGGTGCGGGCCTGCCGCGCGCACGCGCCGGAGCTGCCGATGGAGGTCGAGGTCGGCACGCTGGACGAGCTCGACGCGGTGCTGGCCGAGGACGTGGCCCTGGTCCTGCTGGACAACTTCACCCCGGACCAGTGCGCGGAAGCGGTCCGCCGCGTCGCCGAGGTCTCCCCGCGCACGGAACTGGAAGCCTCCGGCGGCCTCACCCTCGAAGTGGCGGCGGAGTACGCGGAAACCGGAGTCCAGTACCTCGCGGTCGGCGGCCTGACCCACTCCTCCCCAGCCCTCGACCTCGGCCTCGACATGTGACCACCCGGTGCCGAAGAGGCCGCATCATGCGCGAGCCGTTTACAGCAGTGAGTCGAAGTCGATGGTGAGTTCTACGGGCGCGGACACTGACAGCTTGTCGGTGTCCGCGCCGAGAAGCGCGTAGAGCCGTGTCGTGGGATCCAGGCGGTAGCGGAACACGGTCAGGCACCGGTCGTCCTGAGCGTCGCTCTCGACACGCCAGAAGTGCTCGATGCCTGCGGCGGCATATTCGGCAGGCTTGTCGGTCTGATCAGCGGTAACAGACCCCGGTGACATCACCTCGACCACCAGTAGGCAGTGCTGCGGCCTGAGCAGCGCGTCGTCGGGCAGCGCGGAGTCGTAGACGACGACATCCGGGCGGCGGTTGAGCAGCGGGACGTCCCGAAGTCGAAGATCGACGTCCGTATCGACGGTCAGTTCGGGGGCAGCGGCCTGCTCCAGCTCACCCGCCAGTCGGCGAGCGATTCTCTGGTGAAGCCGACGGGGGGCGGGGGTCACGACGATGGCTCCATCGACAATCTCGATGTGACGGCACACTTCCTCGGGCAGCGCCTCGTAGTCCGCAGCGCTCAGCCCCTCGGGCGGCAAGGCCATCCAGTCGGGAAGTGCGGTCATTGTCGAGCCCCTTTCCCCACGATTACTGGACCAGCGTAGCCGCAATGACCTGCCTCGGGGATCGCGCGAGACGGGTCGTTCACTCGGAGTTACAGAATGCTGCTCGATGTGTTTGCCGTGGGGTGGTCGGGGATGATTCAGGTATGACGAATGCTCAATCGAGCCTCTTGTTGCCGTCGCCGTTGTTGAGCGGTATCGAGCGGGCTCGGCGGCCGACCGGGCCGATCGTCGGGTTGGTCGTGGTCGTGGGGTGCCTGCTGGTCGGGCAGACGCTGGCCGCGCTGGTGCTGTTCCCGCTGTTCGGGGCTTCGGCGGCGGCTGCGCTCGGCGGGGCGATGGAGTTGGCCGATCAGCTCGCGATGCTGCTCAGCTTCGTCGGCATCGCCGGGTTGCTCGCGCTGTGGATCCGGCTCAAGGAGGGGCGGCCGTTCGGCAGCGTCGGGTTCTTCCCCACTTCGCGCGTCGGCGTGCACCTGGCGATCGGCGCCGGGGTGGCCGTGGTGCTGCTGGGCGTGCCGGTCGGTGTGAACCTCCTCAGTGGACAGCTCGACGTCGGGGCGGTGCACACCGCGCAGGTGGGCGCGGCGTTCGTCGCGCTCATCGGGTTCGCGGTGCAGGCCAGCACCGAGGAGATCATCACGCGCGGCTACCTGATGCAGGTCACCTTCCGGAAGTGGGGCCTGATCGCAGCGGTCGTCCTGCAGGCCGTGGTCTTCTCGCTGCTGCACGGCACCAACCCGAACGTGACGGTGGTCGCCCTGGTCAACATCCTGCTCATCGCGCTGCTGCTGGCGTTCTGGGCGCTGGCCGAGGGCGGCCTGTGGGGCGTCTGCGCCTTCCACGCGGTGTGGAACTGGTGCCAGGGCAACGTCTACGGCATCCAGGTCTCCGGCATGGACGTCCGGACGACCATGCTGAGCATCGGCGGGGCGCCGGGCAGCGCCGACCTGCTCACCGGCGGCGGCTTCGGCATCGAGGCCAGCCTGCTCACCACCGCAGCCCTCGCCGCGGGCACGGTCCTCGCCTACCTCGCCTACCGCCGTCGCACCCGGTCAGCGACCAGCTGACGGCGACAGGGCGCGTTCGGGCCGTGAGCCTTTTCGGCGGCATAGCGACCAAGAAGACTCACGGACCCGTGGCCGAGGCGGGCGTCAGGGCTTGCGTCCCAGCCCCGCCAGCGTGGTGGTGTCCTGCTGTGCGAGCTCCGGGGCCTCGGCGCGCCACTGGCCGGACCGGACCACTCCTGGCTCCACCAGCTCCAGGCCGGTGAAGTAGCCGGCGATCTCCTCCGGCGTGCGGTGGTTGTACGGGATCGCGCCGGACTCCGCATAGCGCCGGGCCGCGTCCACCGCTCCGGGGTCGCTGTCGTCGACGTCGAACAGCGCCAGGTAGGAACCCGACGGCAGCGCCGCCAGCAACGTGTCCACAATGGATCGTGCTCGGGCGTATTCGGGAATCAAGCCCATGATTCCGAACAGGATCAGGGCCACCGGGCGGTCGAAGTCCAGGGATTCGCGGGCGGCTTCGATGATCGCCTCGGGTTCGCGGACGTCGGCGTGGATGTACCGGGTGGCCCCCTCCGGCGTGCTCGTCAGCAGCGCGCGGGCGTGGGCCAGCACGAGCGGGTCGTTGTCGACGTAGACGATCCGGCTCTCCGGGGCGACCCGCTGAGCGATCTCGTGGGTGTTCTCCGCGGTCGGCAGGCCGGTGCCGATGTCCAGGAACTGCCGCACCCCGCACTCGGCGACCAGGTGCCGGACCATCCGCCCCAGGCAGCCCCGGCTGGCCTGCGCGGCCGTCCGCATCCCCGGGAACACCTGCAGGAACTCCTCGCCGGCCGCGCGGTCGACCGCGTAGTGGTCCTTGCCGTCGAGCCAGAAGTTCCAGACGCGCGCCGCGTGCGGCACGGTCGTGTCCATCTCGTCGGAAACGGCGGACCCCCGTATCTGGACGTCCTCGGAATCGGGCATACCGGGCTTCTCCCTACCAGCACTGGATGGCTACTGTCGGCTACTGTCTACCGCACTTCCGTCATGCCATGCAGGGCATCGGGGGGGACCGGGCCGCTACTTCCCGGAACTGCGTCGAGCGGCGTGCTCGGAGCACGAGGTCACTCGATGGACTTATGCGGTGAAGGGCCCCTTCGGCCGGCAAGTCCGGCGAAGGGGCCCTTCAACTCGTTCAGAAGCGGCGGTTGGTGAGGACCGGGATGGCTTGGCGGGCTTGGGCCGCTGCGGCCGGGTCGACGTCGACGACCCGGACCTCCGGGGCGTCGGCGAGCTGGGCGTGGATCTGGCCGAGCGGGGTGGCCACCAGGCTGTGGCCGATGCCGGTGGGGGCCTTGCCGCTCGGTTCGCGGCCGATGCTGCGGGGGTCGGCCTGGCCGCAGGCCACCACCCACGACGTCGAGTCCAGGGCGCGGGCCCGGGCCAGCAGCTCCCACTGCTCGCGCTTGCCCTCGCCGGAACCCCAGGAAGCGGAGGTGACGATCACCTCGGCGCCCCGGTCGGCCAGCGCCGTGTACAGGCCGGGGAAGCGGATGTCGTAGCAGGTCGCGAAGCCGATCTTGGTGCCGTCGAGGTCCACCACCACCGGTTCCGCGCCGGGCGCGACGGTGTCGGACTCGGCGAAGCCGAAGGCGTCGAAGAGGTGGATCTTGTCGTAGCTCGTGTCCAGCCCGCGGCCGGTGATCAGCAGCGTGTTGGTGACCCGGCCGTCGGCGGTGGGGGTGAACATGCCCGCCACGACCGCGATGCCCGCCTCATCGGCCAGGCGCCGCACCTCGGTGGCCCACGGTCCGTCCAGCGGTTCGGCCAGCGGGCCGAGCTTGACGCCGAAGCACGCCATGGTCGCTTCCGGGAACACCGCGAGATCGGCGCCCGCCTCGGCGGCCCGTCGGATGCCGTCGGCCACCAGCTCCAGGTTGGCCTTCGGGTCCGGGCCGGTCACGATCTGGCACAACGCAATCCGCATAACCATCCTCCACAACCGTTACCATGTTTTGTATACCAGCGATATGCAAGAAGGGGTACTCGTTGCCGTCCGGACGCGAACTCGCCTACGACCACCTCAAGGACACCGTCCTCAGCGACCCGTCGATGCAGGGGCAGTTCGTCAACGAACAGGCCCTGGCCGACGAGATCGGGGTGTCCCGCACGCCGATCCGGGAGGCCCTGCTGCTGCTCGCCGCCGAGGAGCTGGTGCAGCTGGTGCCCAAGCGCGGGGCCTACATCGCGCCGGTCGGCGGGCGCGAGATCCGCGAGCTGTTCGAGATCCGCACCATGATCGAGTGCTACGCGGCGCGGCGCGCCATCGAGCTCGAGGCGGTTCCGGTGGCCGAGATGCGCGCCGAGCTCGACGCCCAGCGCGGCCTCGCCGGTGCGGACGAGGCCCGCGCGTTCATCGACCGCGACCACCGGTTCCACTCGGCGCTGGTCCGGGCGGTCGGCAACGACATGCTGAGCAAGACCTACGACGGGCTGCGCGCCCGGCAGATCCGCGCAGGCATCGTGGCGCTGTTCGCCCACGGCGACCGCCGCAAGGCGGTGCTGGTCGAGCACGAGGCGATCGTCGACGCGCTCGTCGCGGGCGACTCGGAAGCCGCCGAAGCGGCGATCACCAGCCATCTCTCGGCCACCCAGCAAGTTCTCATCGAGGGCTGAGCCGTGAGCGTTCCGGGGTGCCCTGGCGCCCCGGAACGCTCACGGGCACTTCACTGCGCGTCGCGGCGGCCCAGGGCGAGACCGATCAGCGTCACCACGCACGTCGCCACCAGGTACGCCGCCGGGGCGATCCAGGTGCCGAAGCGGGCGAACAGCGCGGTGAACAGCAGCGGTGCCAGCGCGCCGCCGATGACGCCCGCCAGCGTGTAGGCCAGCGACGACCCGGTGGAGCGCAGCGCCGGGCTGAACTGCTCGGAGACGAAGGCCGCCTGCGGGCCGTACATGAGTGCGTGCCACACCAGGCCGACGATCACGCCGATGATCAGCAGCGTCGCCGAACCGCCCTGGACCATCGGGAAGAACACGAACGGCCACACGCCCGCGCCGATCGCGCCCACCGCGTAGATCCGGCGGCGCCCGATCCGGTCGGACAGCGCGCCGGCCAGCGGCATCAGCACGAGCTGCAGCGTGGAGCCGAGCATCACACCGGTGACCGCCCAGCTCTTGGGCATGCCCAGCTGCTGCGTCGCGTAGGTGAGCACGAAGACCGTGAACAGCGCGTAGAGCACGTCCGGGCCGACGCGGGAGAGGATCGCCGAGACCAGCGCCCGCGGCTCGCGGGTGAAGACCTCGCGCACCGGCGCACCGGCCTGCTCGCCCTTGGCCTGCAGCTCCTTGAAGACCGGGGTCTCCTCCAGCTTCACCCGGATCCACATGCCGAACAGCACGAGCACGGCCGAGAGCAGGAACGCCACCCGCCAGCCCCAGGACATGAACTGCTCCTGGGTGAGCGTCGCGGCCAGCACCGCGAGCACGCCGTTGGCCATCAGGTTGCCCGCGGGCGGGCCGATCTGCGCCGCCGACGCCCAGAAACCGCGGTGCTTCTCGCTGCCGAACTCGCTGGACAGCAGCACCGCGCCGCCCCACTCGCCGCCGATGCCCACGCCCTGCGCGAACCGCAGGATCACCAGCAGCACCGCGCCGAGCGCCCCGACCTGGCCGTGCGTGGGCAGCAGTCCGATCAGGAACGTCGAGATGCCGGTGACCAGCAGCGTGATGACCAGGACTTGCTTGCGGCCCAGCACGTCGCCGAGCCGGCCGAAGACGAAGCCGCCCAGCGGCCGGGAGACGTAGCCGACGGCGTAGGTCGAGAACGCCAGCAGCGTGCCCGAGAGCGGATCGTGGCTGGGGAAGAACAGCTGGCCGAACACCAGCGCCGAGGCCACCGAGTAGGCGGCGAAGTCGTACCACTCGAGGGAGGTTCCGCTCAGCGACGCGACGAACGCCTTGATCAGATCCTTGCGGGGTGGCCGCGTGGTGGCGGGGATGGCTTGAGTCATCGAGGTCCTTGTCGTACCAGGTCGTCGGCTTGCCGCGCCGAGGTGCGGGTGGCTGTGATACTAAATGTATACAACCGGTATGCCGCCTTGGAGGGGATTGTGTTTCCACTGCGTTTCGATGTCAACGGTGAAGTGGTCGAGGTGTCGGTGACGACGCTGCTCAACGGCGGCTACGCCGGTCGCAGCCAGGAGGACGTGGCCGCGCACGTCGCCGAGCTCGCCGAACTCGGCGTGCCCGCGCCGACCAGCACGCCGTGCCTGTACCCGGTCGCGCCGTACCTGGCGATGCAGCCGGACGAGGTCCCGGTGCAGCACGACCGCACCTCCGGAGAAGCGGAGTGGGCGCTGGTCATCGCCGGGCCGGAGGAGCGCGACGTGCTGCTCACGGTCGCCTGCGACCACACCGACCGGGCGCTGGAGGTGCACGGCGTCGCGTGGAGCAAGCAGGCCGGGCCGGACGTGCTGGGGCGCCAGGCGTGGCGGCTGGTCGACGTCGCCGACCGCGTCGACGAGCTCACCCTGACCGCGTGGGCGGGCGGCGAGCAGATCCAGCGGGGCACCCTGGCGGAGCTGCTCTCGCCCCAGTACTGGCTCGACGACCTGCGGGAGCGCGGCCTGCTGCGGCCGGGCACCGTGCTGCTGTCGGGCACCATCCCGATGGACTCGGCGGTCGACCAGTTCGCCGGTTCCTGGCGGGTGGAGCTCGGCGACCCGAAGACCGGCGCCACCATCTCCTGCGAGTACCGCCTCGACCGCATGCCCGACCCGGTGGCGTGAGTGCTCCGTGAGCACTTTGTGAGGTCATGGCAGCACAAAGTGCTCACGGACCATCGGCTGCCGAAACATCCCCTTGGTCTGGATCTCCCGCTGAGGGCCGGGCCGGAGCTCCCGGCGAGGAAGGTCACCATTATTGAGAAACATTTGCAGCAGTGCTTAGAGTTCAGGCGTGCTCAATCGTCGTGGCTTGCTCATCGCCGTTCCAGTCGCGTTGACCCTGCTCGGTGCCGGGTGCGCCGCGCCGACCTCGCCGGGGTCCGCCGATCCCGGTTCCATGCTGCTCGCCGACGGCTTCGAGCCGGAGAGCCTGAACCCGCTGCTGGGCTACGGAGCGGAAGGCGCGGCGAAGTTCTACGACGGCCTGCTGGCCTTCGACGGCCGCACCGAGCTGCGGCCCGCGCTGGCCGCCGAGGCCCCGCAGTCCTCCCCGGACGCCAAGACCTGGACGGTGAAGCTGCGCGAGGGCGTGCGCTTCCACGACGGGACGCCGTTCGACGCCGAGGACGTGGTGGCCACCTACAAGGCGGCGATCGATCCCGCCTACGCCTCCACCATCAGCTCCGACTACGACATGCTCGCCGAGGTGCGCGCGCTCGACCCGCACACCGTGCGGTTCGACCTGAAGATCCCGTACTCGGCCTGGCCGTCGAAGCTGGTGCTGGGCATCGTGCCGAACGAGAAGCTGGCCGCGCCGCAGCCGCAGGAGAGCTCCGAGCTCAACACCAAGCCCGTCGGCACCGGCCCGTACAAGCTGGTCGAGTGGCGGCAGGGCGATCAGATGACCTGGGAGGGCAACGCCGACTACTGGGGCGGCGCCCCGGCGATCGGCAAGATCACCGTGGTCTTCGCCAAGGACGACAACACCCGCGCCCAGCGCCTGGCCTCCGGCGAGTTCGACGGCACGGTGCTGCCGCCGGTGCTCGCCGAGAGCGTCGGCCGCGACGGCTACCGCACGGTGCACCACAACACCGCCGACTTCCGCAGCATCGCGCTGCCCAACACGCACCCGGCCGCCGGTGACCCCGCGGTGCGGAAGGCGCTGAACCTCGCGGTGAACCGGGAGGGGATGATCAAGGCGCTGCTGGGCGGCCACGGCAAGCCCGCCTACGCGCCGGTGCCGGAGTCGATGGGCGCCAACTTCGAGCCCGCCGCCAGCTTCGCCTTCGACCCGGAGCAGGCGAAGAAGCTGCTCGACGAGGCCGGCTGGCGACCGGGCGCGGACGGCATCCGCGAGCGCGGCGGCGTGCCCGCCAGGTTCACCGTGATGTACTTCGCCGACGACAGCCTGCGCAAGGACCTGGCCACCGCGTTCGCCTCCGACGCCAGGGCGGTCGGCATCCAGGTCGACCTCGCCGGGGTGGACCGCTCCGCGGTCGCCGCGCGGATCGCGAACGAGGGCATCGTGCTGGGCGGCGGCAACCCGATCGACCCCGACCCGCAGGTCTACAACAGCCTGCACTCGTCGGTGATCGGCACCGGGACCTACAACAACCCGGGCCAGTACCGCAACGCCGAGGTGGACGCCGCGCTCGACGGCGCCCGCCAGGAGCTCGACCCGGCCAAGCGCGCGGAGCTCTACCGGCAGGCCCAGCGCGCCTACGTCGCCGATCCCGGCCTGGTGTACCTGGCCTTCATCGACCACAGCTACGTGATGCGCGACGGCGGGTGGACCGGCTACCAGCCGCCGGTCGAGCCGCACACGCACGGCACCACCTGGGGCCCGTGGTGGAACGTCGAGGCCTGGAAACCGCAGGGATGAGCGGTGCGATCGGCCGCCTGGTGCTGCGGCGGATCGGGTTCGCGGTGCCGGTGCTGGTGATCGTGGCGCTCGGGGTGTTCCTGCTCGCCGCGGCCTCGCCGTTCGACCCGGTCTACCAGTACTACGGCGTGGAGATCTTCGGCGCATCGGCGGCCGACGTCGCGCGGGTGCGCGCCGAGCTCGGGCTCGACGATCCCGTGCTCGTGCAGTTCTGGAACTGGCTGAGCGGCGTGCTCGGCGGGGACCTCGGGGTGTCGCGGTCGTTCCGGCAGCCCGTCGCGCAGGTCGTCGCCGAACGCCTGCCGTGGACGCTCCTGCTGGCCGCGACCGGCCTGGCGTTCGCGGTGGTGCTCGCGCTGGTGCTGGGCACGGTCGCGGCGTGGCGGCAGGGCGGCTGGGTCGACCGGTTCGTCACCGCCATCGGCCACGCGCTGGAGGGCGTGCCGCCATTCGTGCTGGCGCTGCTGTCCATCGCGGTGTTCTCGCTGGGGCTGGGCTGGCTGCCGGTGGCGGGACTGACCGATGCGGGCCAGGCCGTCTCCTTCGGCCAGGTCACCGAGCACCTGGTGCTGCCCGCGCTGGTGCTGGGCATCTCGCAGTCGCCGTGGCTGGTGCTGCACGTCCGGCAGTCGATGCTGACCTCGCTGTCCGAGGACCACGTGACCGGTGCGCGGGCGCGCGGGCTCGCCGAGCGGGTGGTGGTGCTGCGGCACGCGCTGCCGACCGCGCTGCTGCCGTTCGTGACGCTCATCGGCGCGCGGATCCCGGAGCTGGTCACCGGCGCGGTGCTGGTCGAGGAGGTCTTCTCCTGGCCAGGACTGGCCGCGGCGGTGGTCACCTCGGCGACCGCGGTCGACTACCCGCTGCTGGCGATCCTGACGCTGGTGGCGACCGCGGCGGTGCTGCTCGGCTCGCTGCTCGCCGACATCGCCGCGATCCTGCTCGACCCGAGGGTGGCCGCCGATGGCTGAGACCACGTGGCGGCCGGCCGGTCGCTCCCGCACCACCCGGGCGCACCCGCGGGCCCGGTTCTGGGGTTCGCTGGTGGCGTTCGCGGTGCTCGTGCTGGGCGCGTTCGCGGTGCCGGTGCTGTTCGGCAGCGAGTCGGTGCGCTACGACTCGATCCGGCTCGCACCGAGCCTCGCGCACCCGTTCGGCACCGACTCCGGCGGCCGGGACCTGTTCGTGCAGTCGCTGACCGGCCTGCGGATCTCCTTGCTGGTGGCCGGGTTCAGCGCGCTGGTGTCCACTGTGCTCGGTTCGCTGGTGGGTGCGGTCGCGGGAGCGCTCGGCGGCTGGCCGGACCGGCTGCTGATGCGCGTGGTGGACACCGTGAACTCGGTGCCGCACCTGCTGCTGGGCATCGTGATCGTCGCGCTGTACCGGGGCAGCCTGGGCGCGGTGATCCTGTCGATCGCGCTGACGCACTGGACGACGGTGGCGCGCATCGTGCGCTCCGAGGTGCTGTCGCTGCGCAGCCGCCCGTACGTCGACGCGGCGATCGCGGGCGGCTCGTCGAGGTGGCGGATCCTGGTGCGGCACCTGCTGCCGGCGATCGTGCCGCAGGCGGCGCTGTCGGCGGTGCTGCTGGTGCCGCACGCGGTGTGGCACGAGACCGCGCTGAGCTTCCTGGGCCTCGGCCTGCCGCCGCACCTGGCCAGCATCGGCAACATCCTCGGCGACGGCCGCGAAGCCGTCCTGCTGGGCGCCTGGTGGATCGTGCTCTTCCCGTCGCTGCTGCTGGTGGCTACCACCCTGGCGGTGTCCGGCCTGGCGGCGACCTGGCGCGACCGCGTCGTGCCCCGACGCCGATCGGAGCTGGCCCTGTGACCGCGAAAACGCCCGGACCACGCGGAACCCGCACAGTGCGGTCAACGGCCCTCCGTGCCCGGCGGTGCCTCGCCGCGTCGGGACTACGCAATTTCAATGGAAATCAGGCCCTCGATTTCAATGGAACTTGCACGACCAGTCGGTGCGTCGTGCGCCCGACACGCCGACGATGCGTCGGGATCCACGCGATTTCAATGGAAATCAGACGTCCGATTTCCATTGAAATTGCGCACACAGCACCGAACGACCGGGGAACGGGCACGAGTTCGGAGGTCGTCGGATGAGTGAGCCGCTGCTCGAACTGGAGCGGTTGTCCGTGCGGTTCCTGCTGGGGCGCCAAGCCGAGGTGCGCGCCGTGACCGACGCGACGCTGCAGCTGCGGCCCGGCCGGGTGCTGGCGCTGGTCGGCGAATCCGGCTGCGGCAAGTCCGTGCTGGCCTCGGCGCTGCTCGGGCTGCTGCCCGGCAACGCCGAAGTGCGCGGGAAGGCGTTGCTGCGCGACGGGATCGAGCTGCTGTCCGCGCCCGAACCGGTGCTGGCCGGGCAGGTCCGCGGGCGGATGGTCGGGTTGGTGCCGCAGTCGGCGGGCACCCACCTGACCCCGGTGCGCACCGCGCGCAGCCAGCTCGTCGAGACCATCCGGGCCCTCGACGGACCGGCCGATGCCGACGCGCTCGCCGAACGCGTCGGGCTGGATCCCGCCGCCCTCGACCGGTACCCGCACGAGCTGTCCGGCGGCATGGCCCAGCGGGTCGCGCTCGCCCTGGCGCTGGCCGGGAACCCGCAGATCGTGCTGGCCGACGAGCCGACCACCGGGCTCGACCGGCCGCTGGTGCACCGCACCGTCGACCTGCTCGCCGAAACCGCCACCGAGGACCGCGCGGTGCTGATGATCACCCACGACCTGGCGGCGGCCCGGCGGGTCGCCACCGACATCGCGGTGATGTACGCCAGCCGCATCGTGGAGGCCGGGCCGGCCGCCGAAGTGCTGGCCGAGCCCTGGCACCCCTACACCGCGGGGCTGCTCGCGGCACTGCCCGACGGCGGGTTCCGGCCGATCCCCGGCCACCCGCCCGCCCTGACCGAACTGGTCCGCATCGAACGGGAATGGGGTTGCGTGTTCTGCCAACGTTGCCCGGACGTGCCCGGTTTCGCGCCGTGCACGGGTGATCCGGAGCTGATCGACCACGGCGGCCGCTGGGTCGCCGCGCACCCGCCGTGCTGAGCGCGAGCGGCGTCGTCGCCGGGTACCGGCGCGGCGAACCGGTGCTCGACGGCGTCGACCTGGAACTGCCCACCGGCGTCGTGGTCGGCCTGGCCGGTCCCAGCGGCTGCGGCAAGTCGACCCTGGCCAGGGTGCTCAGCCTGCTGCACGAGCCGTGGTCCGGGCAGGTCTCGGTCGACGGCGCGCCCGTCGGCGGCTTCCGGCACGCCACTCCGAAGGCGCAGCGCGCCGCCATCGGCATCGTCTTCCAGCACCCGCGGCCCGCCGTGGATCCGCGGTTCACGCTGCGCGAGGTCGTCGCCGAGCCGCTGCGGGCCACCGGGACGACCGGTGACGTGGACGAGCTGGCCGAGGAGGTCGGGCTCACCGCGGAGCTGCTCTCGCGCCGCCCGCACGAGGTCAGCGACGGCCAGCTGCAGCGGGCGTGCCTGGCGCGCGCGCTGGCGCTGCGGCCCCGGTACCTGATCTGCGACGAGATGACCGCCATGCTCGACGCCTCCACCACGGCGGCGTTGGTGCAGGTCGTGGACCGGCAGGTGCGCGAGCGCGGGACCGGGGTGCTGGCGATCAGCCACGACGAGGACCTGCTCGCCCACTGGGCGGAGCACGTGGTGCGCCTGAGCGGCGAGGCGGTGTGACAAGGTGGAGCCGTGCGCGGTTGCGGGGGACCGCTCGGCAAGTGACGACGGACCCGAGGAGTCGACGGTGAGCGAGGGCGAAGGCACCACCTTCATGCAGTGGCGGGAGCGGGCCCAGAGCGAGGTGCGCGACGACCGCCCGAAGATGCGCGCGGTCATGATCACCGCAGCGGTCGTGGTGGTCATCGGGATCGTGGTGGGAGCCCTGTTCCTGCTGCTGTCCTGACCCGGCGGAAGCTTCCGGCCCCTCCGGCCACCGCGGTCGGAGGGGCCGTCGCCGTTGTGTCATGCGATTTCAATGGAAATTGGACGTCTGATTTCCATTGAAATCGCGTAGATCCGCACGCGCCGTCGGCGTGTCGGGTCCCGACGCACCGACGGGGTGCGCAAGTTCCATTGAAATCGTGGACCTGATTTCCATTGAAATCGCGCATGTCCGTCATCCCGACGGCGGATCCGTCCGCGGGCGCCGGCGGATCAGGGCTGGTCGTCGAGTCCTCAGGGCTGGTCGCCGAGTCCGGTGACCAGGATGCGGGACACCCGGTGGCCGTCCATCGCCCGGACGGTGAAGCGGTGGCCGAGCGCGTCCAGCGAATCGCCCTCCACCGGGACCCGGCCGAGGCGGCTGACCACGTAGCCCGCCACCGTGTCGAACGGACCGTCCGGCAGCACGACGCCGGTCTGCTGCTCGAAATCGCTGCGGTGCAGCAGTCCGTCGACCTCCAGGCTGCCGTCGCTCTTGGGCCGCACGGGCGCCGCGCTCGGGTCGTACTCGTCCCAGATCTCGCCGACGACCTCCTCCACCAGGTCCTCGACGGTCACGATGCCCGCCGTCCCGCCGTACTCGTCGACCACCACCGCCAGGTGCCCGCCGCTGCGCCGCATCTGCGACAGCGCGCCCAGCACCGGTTTGCTCGCGGGCAGCGCGGTCACCGGCCGGGTCAGCTCGCCGATGGTGCGCACGTCCTCGCGGTGCGTCCTGGTCAGCAGGTCGCGGACGTGGATGAACCCGACGACGTCGTCGGCGGTGTCGCGGATGACCGGGTACCGGGAGTGCGGTTTGCCCGCCACCTCCTCGATCGCGTCGGCCACCGTCGTCGTGAGGTGCAGGAAGTCGACCTCGGTGCGCGGCACCATCACCTCGGCGAGCACCCGGTCGGTGGCCCGGAACGCGTCGCTGAGCAGCCTGCGCTCCTCGACGGTCAGCTGCTCGCTGGTGCGCACCATGTCGCGCAGCTCCTCCTCGCTGACCGGCTCCTCGTGCGCGCGGGGATCGATGCCCAGCAGCCGCACCACCGCGTTGGTCGACTTCGACAGCAGCCAGATCACCGGCCGGGACAGGCTCGCCAGCCGGTCCAGCACACCGGCGGTGACGAGCGAGACCGCCTCGGACTTCTGCAGCGCGAGGCGCTTGGGCACCAGCTCGCCGAGCACCAGCGACAGGTACGACACGAACAGCGTCACCACGATCAGCGCGACCGAGGCGGCCAGCCCGATCGGCAGCCCCCAGCCCTGCAGCACCGGTTCCAGCCGCACCGCGATGGTCGCGCCGCCGTAGCTGGAGGCGAAGAACCCGGCGAAGGTGACGCCGATCTGGACCGCGGAGAGGAACCGGTTGGAGTCCGCCCGCAGCTTGGCCACGCGGGCGCCGCGCCGGTCGTGCCCGGCGAGCCTGCGCACCTGGCTGTCGCGCAACGACACCAGAGCGATCTCGGCCGCCGCGAAGTACCCGCCGAACAGCACGAACAGCAGCACCAGCGCGAGGTTCCAGACAACACCGTCCACCCCTCGATTCTCACACCCGGGGCCCGACGGCACTGCCGCACGACCCGGCTCGCCCGGCTCGTGGATGATGTGTCTTGGTGCCCCTCGTGCAAGTCCTGCTCCACAGCACCTCAGGGGACCGTGACGCAACCCAGCCACAAGAACCCGCAAAACGCGAGATCAACTCCGAACGCAACTACCACTGAAAAACGCGGAGAGGCGGAATGGCCATGGCCATCCAGGGCATCAGCAAGGCCGTCGTCCCGGTGCGCGACCAGGAGCGCGCGAAGAGGTTCTGGACGGAGACGGTCGGTTTCGCGCTGACCACCGACGCCGCCTACGACGACCAGGGCGCCCGCTGGGTGGAGGTGACCGCGCCCAACGGCAGCTCCGTGCTGATCCTGAGCGCGAGCGAGTCCGACCGGGCGGTCTTCCGGGACCACGGCGACGGGGTCCCGACCGCCACCTTCTTCCTCTACGCCGACGACGTCCAGCGCACCTACGAGGAGCTGTCGGCCAAGGGCGTGGAGTTCCCGGAGCCGCCGGTGCAGCAGCCGTGGGGCTGGTGGTCGACCTTCCTGGACAGCGAGGGCAACCGCTTCACCCTCCAGCAGGCGTGAGCGGCTAGGACGACGCGACCGATCGCCAGTACTGGCGGCGCTGCGAGTCGCGCACCACGATGCCGCGCTCGGCGAGTTCCGCGCGCAGCAGCGCGGCTTCCTTGTGGTCGCGCTTGCGCAGCGCGCGCTCGCGATCGGCCAGCAGCGCGTTGATCCGCAGCGGCAGCTCGGAGCTGTCGTCGTCCCACAGCTTGTACTCGTGCGGATCTCCGTCGCGCCACGGGTAGCCGTGGCCGGCGAAGGCCTTCCGCAGCTCCTTGCGGTCCAGTTCGGACCGCCTGCGGATGAGTTCGGCGCCAGCGGCGTCCAGCACCACGAAGTCCTTGCCGTCGACGAAGACGGCGTCGACCTCGGCGCGGTCGAGGTGCTGCTCGGTGTCGCCGATCCCCAGCGTGAGCCGCTCCGGGGCCACGGTCACGGTCAGCCGCTCCTTCGCGAACAACCCGGCGAACCCGAAGCCGATGAACGCGCCGATCGCGACGGCGCCGATGGTGCCCCACGGATCCGCCACCGAAGCGGCCAGCTCGAACACGCCCTGGAACGGCGCCCACGACAACCCGGCGACCCACCCCGAGGCCAGCCGGAGCAGGAGCAGCAGCAGCGCACCGACGAGCGGGCAGATCACCCACGTCCCGCGCCGCAGGAGCGCGTGCTCGGCCACTGTGGTCGGACCAGGTTCGGCAGCCATACCGCCATTATCACCACCGGCGGAGCTCGCCAACGTCACCACTGCGACCCCGGCCCGGGCTCGGAGCCCGATCGGACATCGTCGAGGGGGAGCACGCTCCCTTGACGCTCGCACCACGGGACGCGATCCTGCCTGGGACATGGATCTTCCAGAGCTGACGCGGGCGGAGCGCCGCCTGCGCGAAGCCTTCCCCGGGGGCGGGCCCGTCGTCTTCGAACCCGGCACCGACGCGGTCGACGGAGAGTCCTGGGGACCGGAGCGGACCATCCGGGCCGAGGTCCTGCGCGATCTGCTGCTGGGCGAGGTGCGGCCACCGGCGTTGCTGTCGGTCTCCGGCGCGAAGATCACCGGCGCGCTGAACCTGGACTTCGTGCAGATCGGCTTCCCGGTGCAGCTGGTGGACTGCTGGTTCGCCGACCCGGTCACCGCCCGGTGGGCGCAGCTGCGGTTGCTGGAGTTGTCCGGCAGCACCCTGCCGGGCCTCGACCTGGACGGCAGCCACGTCGACGGTCACCTGCGGCTGAGCCGATGCCGGGTGCGGGGCCTGTCCGCCGTGCACACCAGCGTCAAGGGCGACGTGATCCTCGACGGTGCGGTCCTCACGCGCAGCGGTGACGAGGCGGAGGCCGCCATGGTCGCCCACAACCTCACCGTCGGCGGTGGCCTGCGCGCCCGCGGCATCACCGTTGACGGCGGGATCGTACTGCGCACCGCGCGCATCACCGGCAATCTCACCGTCGACGACGCGCACCTGTCGGGCGGTCCTGGACCGGCGCTGCACTGCACCGGCATCGGGCTCGACAGCGCGCTGCTCGCGCGCAACGCCATCGTCGACGGCGAGATCCGGCTGGCCGGGGGAGTCTTCGCGGGGCAGGTCGACCTGCGCGGAGCCACCATCACCCACCCCGGTCAGGTCGCCGTCGCTGCCGAACACGCCCGTCTGGACGAGCTGCTGTGCATGTCCCGCACCACCGTGCACGGCCTCACCCGGCTGGACGCGGCCCGCATCGCCGGATCGCTGCTGCTGACCGACGCGCGACTGGACAACCCCGGTGACGTGGCGCTGGACGCCGGAGCAGTGCAGGCCGGCCGCGTCGAGGCCGAGCGGCTGCGCGCGGACGGAACGGTGAACCTGCGTGGCGCGGTCATCAGCGGGCAGGTGAACCTGGCGCACGCGGCCTTGTCCGCGCCCGCCGACTCCGAGCCGCTCACGTCCCGGAGGGCGGTGGCGATGCGGGCCAGCAGTTGCACCATCGGCGAGCTGTGGCTGATCTCCAGCCGGATCCAGGGCGTGCTGAACCTGCGCCGGTCCCAGATCGGCCAGCTGCACCTCACGCCCGAGGCGGCGCGGGTGCCGATCAGGATGGACGGGCTCACCTACACCTCGCTGCTCCCGCGCCTGCCCGCCGAGCAGCGAATCCGCACGCTCCGGGCCGATCCGGACGGCTACCTGCCGCAGCCGTACCAGCAGCTCGCCGCCTCCTACCTGGCGGTCGGCGACGACGCGTCGTCCCGCGCGGTCCGGCTCGCCGGTCAGCGGCAGCACCGCACCACGCTTCCCTGGCGGAGCCGGATCTGGGGGCGCCTGCTGGACGTCACCGTCGGGTACGGCTACCACCCGGGGCGCGCCGCGCGGTGGCTGACGCTGCTCACCGCCATCGGCGCGGTGGTGTTCGGCCTGCACCACCCGCCGCCGCTGAAACCGGGGGAGGCGCCCGGTTTCAACCCCCTCGTCTACACCCTCGACCTGCTGCTGCCGATCATCGACTTCGGCCAGGAGCGGGCGTTCAAGCCCGAGGGCGTCTACCAGTGGCTGTCCTACCTGCTGATCGCCGCCGGCTGGATCCTGGCCACCACCGTCATCGCCGGGCTCAGCCGGACCCTGCGCAGGCAGTGAAGACGAAGCGGCCCGGGATGCCGGTGCGGCATCCCGGGCCGGTCGTGCTCGGGTCAGGTCAGGCGCCCGCCTCGCGGAGCAGGATGTCCACCGCGGCGTCGTTGCGGGTGGTCTCCTTCTCGATCACGTCGGCCGGCGGGTAGAAGCCGTCCAGGCCGCCGCCGCTGGCCGGGTACATCTCGAAGGTGTAGGCCAGGATCTTGTGCTGGCCCCACATCCAGTCGAGGCTGTCGCCGTCGGTGACGTAGAGGTCGCTGGACTGCTGCGGGGTGTAGCCGTTGGCCTGGGCCATCTCCCCGCCGACCCGCGCGAACCGGTCGTACTCCTCCTGCGTCATGCCCTCGGTGACGTCGTCGGTGGTGTGCCCGAACGGCCACAGCACCAGCTCCGAGTAGGTGTGGAAGTCGATCGCGGCCTTGATCTGCTGGGCCCCGCCGACCACCCGGGAGTCGATGAAGTCGCGCATCGCCGCGGTCTCCGGCGCCGACCACGCGGCGGTGCCCCGGTAGTCCTCGGCGTTCGGGTCGTCGCTGGAACCGCCGCAGCAGCCCCACTTGTGACCCCAGTTGCGGTTGAGGTCGGTGCCGGTGGTGTCCTGCCGGTTCTTCCGCCAGCCCTGGAAGTCGCCGGATTCGATGTCGTAGGACTTGCCGTCCGGGTTGACGATCGGGATCACCCAGATCTCCCGGCCGTCCACGGCCTCCTTCACCGCCGGGTCGGAGGCGTAGCCCGCGGTGAACCGGTCGGCGATCCGCAGGCACATCTCCGTCGTCAGGTGCTCGCGGGCGTGCTGGTTGCAGTTGAACAGCACCTCGGGCTCGTCCTCGTCCTGCCCGACGTTGTCGCTGATCTTCAGCACCGGGATGTCGCGGCCCTCGACGGACTTGCCGATGCTGGACTTCGCCGCGATGTCGGGGTGCGCGCCGGCGATCCGGTCGAGCTCGGCGACCGTCTCGTCGTAGTTGTGGTAGCCCTCGTAGCCGGGCGGGAAGTCGCCGGGAGCGGCCTGCCCGCGGTTGATCCGCTGCAGCGCTTCGCCGAGTCCGGTGCCCTCACCGATCGCGAACCCGGCGGCCCGCAGCCGCTGGGCCTGCTCCGGGGTGGCTTCCACGGTGGCCACGCCGTCGCGGACGCCGATCACCTGCGCACCCGTTCGGTTGATTTCGGTGCGGCTGGTGCTGTCGGTGTTCGGGACGGTGTAGATCGCCGGGTCCTGTGCGGCGGACGTCGGCTCCGCGGACACGCTGGCCGAGATCGGGGCCAGCAGGACCAGGCAAGCGGCGGCCGCCACGGTCACTGCCTTGCGCCGTGAGCTGAACATCGGGTCTCCGATCGATCACTGGTGGTGACGTGGAGAGGTTCTAGGAGTGCCCCGGTGTTGGCAAGCCACTGGCGAACAATGGTCGCCCGTCAACATCTATCCCGGATGGTGGGCCGGTGTGACCGCTGACCGGGCTCGGGGACAGCCACCGCTGGCGGCGATTACCCTGGTCGGTGCAACCTCGAAGCCCCGGGAAGGACGCTCATGCTCACCCGTACCGACCTGCGCGGTCGCGTTCCGTCCACCGTCGAGCTGCGCGCCACGCTGCCGCGCGCCGAGATGGACGTGGAGCACGTGCTGCATCGGGTCCGGCCGCTGATCGAGGAGATTCGCGACCGGGGTGTGCCCGCGGTGCTGGAATTCACCGAGAAGTTCGACGGGGTTCGACCGGAACGGGTGAAGGTCGGCGCGGCGGAGCTGCGCCGCGCGCTCGACGAGCTCGACCCGCAGGTGCGCGCCGCGCTGGAGGAGTCGATCAGCCGCGCCCGCAAGGTGCACGCCGACCAGCGGCGCACCGACACCACCACCCAGGTAGTGCCCGGCGGCACCGTGACCGAGCGCTGGGTGCCGGTCGCCCGCGTCGGCCTGTACGCGCCGGGCGGGCTGGCGGTGTACCCGTCCAGCGTGGTGATGAACGTGGTCCCGGCGCAGGCTGCCGGGGTGGAATCGCTGGTGGTGTGCAGCCCGCCGCAGGCGGAGTTCGGCGGCCTGCCGCACCCGACGATCCTCGCCGCCGCGCAGCTGCTCGGCGTCGAGGAGGTCTGGGCGGTCGGCGGTGCGCAGGCGGTGGCGCTGCTGGCCTACGGCGGCCAGGACACCGACGGCGCGGAGCTGGCGCCGGTGGACATGGTGACCGGTCCGGGCAACGTCTACGTGACGGCGGCCAAGCGGCACCTGCGCAGCATGATCGGCATCGACTCGGAGGCCGGGCCGACCGAGATCGCGGTGCTGGCCGACGACACGGCCGACCCGGTGCACGTGGCGGCGGACCTGATCAGCCAGGCCGAGCACGACCCGCTCGCGGCGAGCGTGCTGGTGACCTCGTCGCCGGAGCTGGCCGACGCGGTCGACGCCGAGCTGGAGCGCCAGGTGGCGCAGACCAAGCACGCCGAGCGGATCCGCACCTCGCTGGGCGGCGAGCAGTCCGGCTGCATCCTGGTGTCCACTGTGGAGGACGGGTTGCGCGTGGTGGACGCCTACGCCGCCGAGCACCTGGAGATCCAGACGGCGGACGCCGACGCGGTGGCCGCGCGGGTGCGCAACGCGGGCGCGATCTTCGTCGGCCCGTACGCGCCGGTGTCGCTCGGCGACTACTGCGCGGGCTCCAACCACGTGCTGCCCACGGGCGGCTGCGCGCGGCATTCGTCCGGGCTGAGCGTGCAGAGCTTCCTGCGCGGTATCCACGTGATCTCCTACAGCGAGCAGGCCCTCCGCGACGTCGCCGACAAGGTCGTCGCGCTCGCCAACGCCGAAGATCTCCCGGCTCACGGCCAGGCGATCACCGCCCGCTTTTAAAGAGGGGTGGGACTCATCTTGCTCTGGTGGTCGCTTAGCGGAACCTCAGACGCCGCCTGGACTGCGGGATCCCGTTCTTATGTATGTCCGATACACGGCGAACGGGCTGTCCTCGCCAGGCGACGTCTGAGAACCCGCCGATGGTCGATCTGCGAGGGTGGGCTAAGCGGCTTCGCCGCTTCAAAGACAACGAAGGTTGGAACATGAGTGACGTGCTGGGCGCTGAAACCGCGCTGGCCGACCTGCCGCTGCGGGAGGACCTGCGCGGCCGCAGCCCCTACGGCGCACCGCAGCTGGATGTGTCGGTCCGGCTCAACACCAACGAGAACCCCTACCCGCCGCCGCCGGAGCTCGTCGACGACGTGACCGCGGCGGTCCGCGAGGCCGCCACCGAGCTGCACCGCTATCCCGACCGCGACGCCAAGGCGCTGCGCACCGACCTGGCCGCCTACCTGACGGGGGCGACCGGCGTGCCGCTGGCGATGGAGAACGTGTGGGCCGCCAACGGCTCCAACGAGGTGCTGCAGCAGATCCTGCAGGCCTTCGGCGGGCCGGGCCGCACCGCGCTCGGCTTCGAGCCGTCGTACTCGATGCACCCGATCCTGTCCGCGGGCACCCGCACCGACTGGGTACCGGCCCCGCGGCGCGCCGACTTCAGCCTGGACGGCGCGGAAGCGGCCCGGATCGTCGCCGAGAAGCAGCCGAGCGTGGTCTTCGTGACCAGCCCGAACAACCCCACCGGCCAGTCGGTGTCGCAGGACGACCTGCGCGCGATCCTCGACGCCGCGCCCGGCGTGGTGGTGGTCGACGAGGCCTACGCGGAGTTCTCCGCCCGGCCCAGCGCGATCGAGCTGATCGGGCAGTACCCGACGAAGGTGATCGTCAGCCGCACCATGAGCAAGGCGTTCGCCTTCGCCGGCGGCCGGCTCGGCTACCTCGCCGCCGCGCCCGCGGTGATCGACGCCCTGCTGCTGGTGCGCCTGCCCTACCACCTGTCGGCGGTCACGCAGGCCGCCGCGCGCGCCGCGCTGCGCCACGCCGATGCGACGCTCGGTTCGGTGCGCGCGCTCATCGACGAGCGGGAGCGGGTGGTCCGCGAGCTGACCGCCATGGGCTTCTCGCCGGTGCCCAGCGACGCCAACTTCGTCCTCTTCGGACGGTTCGCGGACGCGCACCGCGCATGGCAGCGCTTCCTGGATTCCGACGTGCTGATCCGCGACGTCGGCATCCCCGGCCACCTGCGGGTCACCATCGGCACGCCGGAGGAGAACGACGCCTTCCTGGCGGCCGGCAAGGCAGTGAGCGAGGAGATCGAGCAGTGACATTCCAGCCGGGAACCCGAGTGGGCCGGGTCGAGCGCAGCACCAGGGAGTCCTCGGTGCTGGTCGAGCTCGACCTGGACGGCACCGGGCAGGTCGACATCGACACCACGGTCCCGTTCTACGACCACATGCTCACCGCCCTGGGCACGCACGCGGCCTTCGACCTGAAGGTGAAGTCGACCGGTGACGTGCACATCGACGCGCACCACACGGTGGAGGACACCGCGATCGTGCTCGGCCAGGCCCTGCGCCAGGCGCTCGGCGACAAGAAGGGCATCCGCCGCTTCGGCGACGCCTGGATCCCGATGGACGAAACCCTCGCGCACGCGGCGGTGGACGTCTCGGGCCGCTCGTACTGCGTCCTGACGGGAGAACCGGAGCAGTACAACAGCTTCACGATCGGCGGAAACTACCCGTTCGTCCTCAACCGCCACGTCTTCGAGTCCCTGGCCTTCCACGCCCAGATCAACCTGCACGTCCGAGTGATCCACGGCCGGGACCCCCACCACATCGCAGAAGCCCAGTACAAGGCGATCGCCCGAGCCCTCCGAGCAGCGGTCGAGCCGGACCCCCGCTTCGCCGGAGTGATCCCCTCGACCAAGGGCGCCCTGTAGCGCTGGTCGAGGTGACGGGCACCGTTCGCGGATAAGGTGTCCGTCGTCCTCCCTCCTTTGGTATGACAGTGCGGAGAGTGCGTTGATCGGCTCTCCGTACTGTTGTCAGAGGGGGAGTCCGGTGGCGCGTCAGGAACGTCCGCTGCGCGATTTCGCGCTGCTGCTCTACGGCGCGGGCCTCGGTTTCCTGACGAACCTGGCGACGAACAGCGCCGACGGCTGGTCACCGCCGTTCACCCTTATCCGCGACCACTCCGAATACCTGATCGGCGCGGGCGTGATCGTTCCGGCGGCCTACTACGCGTGGCGGCAACGTCAGCTGCGCACGGCGCACGAGTGGGACGCGAGCAGGCAGGGCAATCCGTACCCGGGCTTGCAGTCCTTCGGGCCGGGGCACGAGAGGGTCTTCTTCGGCCGTGACCGCGCGGTCCGCGAGCTGCACGAGCGGTTGGAAGTGCCGGGCGGCGCACCGGAAGACCGCTTCCTGCTGGTGGCGGGACCATCGGGTTCGGGGAAGTCATCGCTGGTGAACGCCGGGTTGGCGGGGTTGCTGCGGCGGCGGAACTGGTGGCTGAGCGACCCGGTCGCGCCGGGTCGCGACCCGTTCGGCGCACTGGTGCACGTGTTCCAGGGCGAACTCCCGAAGGCCGAGGGCGACGCACTCGTCCGGGATCTGCGGGTGGAAGCGCAGCGCGCGCTGGAGCGCTTGTGGCGCACCGACGAACCACGATCGACGCACCCCGAGGTGCTCAACGCGCTGCTAGGGGAGGCAGTCCGGCTGAACCGCCCGGCCGTGCTGCTGCTCGACCAGTTCGAAGAACTCGTGACGCAGGTGGACGCCCGGACCCGCCAGGAGTTCATGGCCCTGCTGCACGCCGCGCTGGCCGATCACCGGCGCCTGCACGTGGTGGCGACGATGCGCGCGGAGTTCATCGGCGTCTTCCTGCCGGAACCCAGCGGCGAGCTGCTGCGCGACCCCTACGTCGTGACCCGGCTCAACCGCGCGGAACTCCGGCAGATCATCACCGGCCCGGCCCGCAAGGCAGGAGTCGAGATCGAGCCCGAAGCGGTGGCGGCCATGGTCGACGACGCCACCGAAGCCGGCGCCGACGTCCTGCCGCTGCTGGCCTATCTCTTGCACAACCTCTACGAGGACTACGGCGGCGACGGCCGGATCACGTTGCAGGAGTACGTGGAATCGGGCCGCGTCGCCGAGGCGATCTCCTCCACCGCGGGCAAGGTCCTCGCTCGGCTCTCCCGCCAGTACGGCGAGGCGCAGGTGATGCGAACACTGCTGAGGTTCGTCTCCTTCGCCGCGCACACCGACGAACCGACGCGCAACAGCGTCCGGCTCGACGACCTGGACGACGAGGAGAAGCACGTCGTCGAGGAGTTCCTGGAAGCGCGGTTGCTGGTCGACGACAGCGATGGCCATCGGGACCTGGCGCACGAGGCGCTGCTGCGCCAGTGGGAACCCCTGCGCGACTGCCTGGACCAGCAGCGCCCGCTGCTCCGCAAGCGCACCACGTTCCAGCAGCGGGCCCGGGAGTGGGACCAGTCCGGACGTCGCGGGGATCTGCTGCTCCCGGAGAGCCAGGTCGACGAGGCCGTCGAGGTCACCGCGGCGGTCGAGTGCAGCGCACTGCTCCGCGAGTTCTGCGCGGCATCGGTGGAATCACGGCGGAAGGCCAGGAGGATCCGGGCGATATCGGCCGCCCAGCAAGCGGATCTGGTGAAGGCTGCTAACCCGCAGCTGGCGCTCGCCGTCGCCCGGGAGATCGCCGAGCTCAGCCCGGGCGAGGTCACCGCGGCCGCGCTCTGGGCCCGGCTGCGCGACCCCCTGGTCTGGAGCGTGCGCCGCCACGCGGACAGCGTCATCGCCGCTCGCTGGGACGACGACGGGCGCTTGTGGGCGGTGGACGGCGCCGGCGTCCTGATGGTGCACGACATCGAGCAGGAACAACCCGTGCAGGTCCGGCGCCTGCCCGCGAAGGGGAACCTGTTCGTTGCCGAGTGGTCGAGCGGCAGCGAGTTGATCTTCGGTGATGGCGAGGGCTTGAAGTGCTGGGACCTGGTGAACGACGTGGTCGAAGTCGTGGACCGGCGGGGATCGGTGCGGCACCCGCTCGCCAGGTCTTCGGACGGATGGCTCGCCTACGACCGCGCCGGTCAGATGGTCGTTCGGGCACCCGGCGAAACCATTCCTTCCGCCCTGGCGAGTTCGGAGGTCGTCGGGCACGCGGAGTGGGCTCCGACGGGGTTGCTGGCCACCGGCGACGACAACGGTGTCGTGCGCGTCTGGAACCCCGAAAGCGGCGAGACGACGGTCGTTCATGAGCACGTCAGCGGGGTGAACTCCCTGTCGTGGTCGAAAGCCGGGCTGCTGGTCAGCGCGGACGACCACGTGGTCCGGGTGTGGGATTCCGCGACCGGTGAGACCGAGGTCCTGCGCGGCTGGGAGAACACCGTGCTCGGTGCCACCTGGATGAGTCGGGAGCAGCTGGTCATCGGGGTGGCGGCGAGCGGCGTCAGCAGTCGGATCGATGTCTGGAACAGCAGGACCAAGGCGCTGCGAACGCTCAGGTACTGCTCGGAGCGGGTGTCTGAGGTCTTCCCCGCGCCGGGTGAGAACCTCCTGGTCTGCATGAACTCCGGTTCGGTGGAGCTCGTCCGCACCGACCTGGGGCACCACGCCGAACACCGGCAAGGGGCCGCAGCCGCCGGTGGCTCCGCACGCGGTACCGCCCTGCTCACCGTTGGAACCGACGGCAAGCTCTGGCGGACCGACGCCGGAGGTTCCGAACGGCTCGGGCGCGACGCGCATTCCGGCACCGCCGACCTGCTGGCCTGGTCGGCGGATGGCCGGTTGGCCAGCGCGAGGTCGGATTTCCAGGGGTACAGCGAGGTCCGGGTGTGGGATCGGCACCGGGCAACGACCTCGCTCGTGCACTGCGGAACCGATGCGATCACCGACATCGCCTGGTCTCCGGACGGCTTGCTCGCCTGGGGTGGTTACGACGAGGTGCACGTCTGGGATTCGCAGCGGGGCGAGTCCCGGATCGTGCTCGAGTTCTCTGGGCGAGTGGAAGCCCTCGAGTGGTCCAGCACGAGTCGGCTCGCGGTCGGCTTGAGCTCCGGCGGGCTCAAGACCTGGGACCCGGCTTCGGGGGCCGCGAGAGTCCTGCAGAAGGACGACAACCCGCTCAGGGAGATCGGGACTCTCGCGTGGTCGGCGGCGGGAGAGCTGGCGACCGGCGACTACAGCGGTGCGGTGCGGGTCTGGGACCTCGAATCCGGCGAGTCGACGCTGCTGGCAGTGCACACCGACGCGGTGCAAGCGGTGGCGTGGTCCTCGGACGGGCTGCTGGCCAGCGGCGGCGATCAGACGGTGCGCTTGTGCGACCCGAAGGACGGGCAGAGCCGCGTCGTCGATCAGCAGGAAGAAGAGTTGACGGCGCTGGCGTGGTCGATCGACGGTGTGCTCGCCAGTGGGTGGCGCGGCGGCTCGCTGCGGATCCTGGAACCGGGCGCGAGCGAGTCCCGGTTGGTGCACGAGCATTCGTACGCCGTCGAGTCCATCGCCTGGTCCAGGGCTGGACAGCTCGCGAGCAGTTCCGGTCTCCGGAGGGATCGGGTGCTCATCTGGGATCCGGACGTGTCCGCAACGCACCGGCCCAACCCCGACAACGGGACCGCGCGGCTGGCCTGGTCCCCGGACGACGAACTGACCACTTCGGACCTCGACTCGCGGATTCGGTTGTGGTCCAAGGACCTTCGGCGGAGTCGCGCCATCCGGCAGCACGACGGTCCGGTCGATGTCGTCGCCGTCTCCAGCACCGGCCTGATCGCGTCGTCGGGTCCGGACGGAAATCTCCGCGTTTGGGACGGCAGAACGGGGGACAGCCGCGTGATCTCGGCCGATGAAGCCGACGTCAGCGCGCTGGTGTGGGATTCGGGCGATCGGCTCGCCGTGGCGCGCGGCGATCGAGGCGTCGCGCTGTGGGATTCGAAGTCCGGTGAGTTCGCCGATCTGACGGCCCGGACAGCGCGCGTCAGCACGATGGCTTGGAGTGCGAGCGGTGTGCTGGCGATGGGCGGCGACGATTTCGTCGTCCGCCTCTGGGAACCGGGAAGCGGGCAGATCCGGGAGCTGCGCAGGCACACGGCCGTGGTGCGGGCGCTGGTGTGGTCGGACGAGGACCGGCTGATCAGCGCGGGCGAGGACGGTCTGCTGATCTGGGACGTGCCCGGGGAGCGGGTGCTCGTCATCGGGGACGCGGTGGAGGTCGAGCACCTGGTCCGGATGCCGGGGCAGGCGCTGGCCAGTGCGGACGACCAGGGGCGGATCCGCCTGTGGGACCCGGAATCGGGCCACGTCATCGCGACGTTCCAAGCGCACGAGGGCAAGATCACCGTGCTCTCCTGGCGGGAAGACGGTCTGCTGATGAGCGCGGGACAGGACCGTCGGGTGGTCACCTGGAACTTCGACACCGACATCGAGGCACTGCTCCGCGAGGCGGACGAACGCGGTGTTCGACGCCTCACCGACCAGGAGCGCGTCCGGTTCGGACTGGCCTGACCACGCTATGTGATGCGTGGGACGGCTGGCGTTACGCCATTTGGATTACTCGGGTGGTTTACCGTTGCGTCACTACGGGGTCTCCCCACCGTCGGTTCCGTCGATAACCATGGCCCCTTGTGACTGAGGTTTCTCGACGTCGGGTGCTCGCCGGGGCCGCTGGTGCGGTTGGTGGCGCTGCTGCTGCTTCGCTTTTGCCACCTTCGCTGCACCGGGCCATGGCCCAGCCGGTTCCCCAGGGCGGCCTGGACGCGCTCGAGCACGTCATCGTGCTCATGCAGGAGAACCGGTCCTTCGACCACTACTACGGGACGCTGCAGGGCGTTCGCGGGTTCGGTGACCGGCACCCGCTCCGGCAGCCTGACGGCCGCTCGGTGTTCCAGCAGCCCAAGGTCGGTGGCGAGGTGCTGCCGTTCTCGCTGCGGCAGGGTGCCGAGCGGGAGGGGCGGCCGGTTTCCGACATCCAGTACCTCGGCGACCTCGACCACAGCTGGGGCGGGAGCGGCAAGGCCTGGGCGCGGGGCTGGAACAACGACTGGGTCGCCGCGAAGACCGCCGCCACCATGACCTACTACGAGCGGCAGGACATCCCGCTGCAGTACGAGCTGGCGGACACCTTCACGCTCTGCGACGCCTACCACTGCTCGGTGTTCGGGTCCACCAACCCCAACCGCAACTACCTGTTCTCCGGCACCACCGGGTACGAGCCGGGAAGCAGCGAGCGCGCGGTCACCAACGCGGCCTACGACTACGACCACGCCGGCTACGAGTGGACCACCTACCCGGAGCGGCTGGAGCAGGCCGGGCTGTCCTGGCAGATCTACCAGGAGTGGGACAACTTCACCGACAACTCGGTGGAGTACTTCAAGACCTTCAAGGAGATCGGGCGCAAGGTGCTCGCCCCGGTGGACGGGAAGTTCCGCACCACCGAGGAGTTCTACAACGCGCTGTTCGACAAGTCCGCCGAGGAGCGGAAGCGGCTGCTCAGCCAGCTGGAATCCGGCCGGGCGGCGCTGACCGACGCCGAGCGGAGCCTGTTCGACCGCGCTATGTACCGCAGCGAGCCGGGCACGCTCGTCGAGCGGCTGCGCGCCGACATCGCCGCGAACCGGTTGCCGCAGGTCGTCTGGCTGGTGCCGTCGTCCACCGACTCCGAGCACCCGGGCAGCTCCACGCCGGTCGGCAGCGCGAACCTGATCTACCAGGTGCTGGACACGATCGCCGACCCGAAGGTCTGGCCGAAGACCGCGCTGCTGCTCAACTTCGACGAGAACGACGGCTTCTTCGACCACGTGCCGCCGCCGGTGCCGCCGAAGCCGGAGTCGGGAGAGGGCGACGACCACTTCGAGGGCCAGCCGATCGGCCTCGGCCCGCGGGTGCCGATGACCGTCGTCTCGCCGTGGACCATCGGTGGATTCGTCAACTCCGAGACCTTCGACCACACCTCGGTGCTGCGCCTGCTGGAGCGCTGGACCGGTGTGCAGGAACCGAACATCAGCTCCTGGCGGCGCACCGCGTGCGGCGACCTGACCTCGGTGTTCGACTTCGACAACGCGGCCGAACCGCCGAAGCCCGCCGAACCGGGCCCGGTGCCCGAGCCGATCGATCGCTGGCACCCGAAACCCCCTGCGGAGCAGGCGCTTCCGGTGCAGGAGCAGGGCCGCCGCCCGGCCCGCGCGCTGCCGTACCAGCCGCAGGTCTCGGGCGTGCTGAACGGCGAGGCCGTGACGCTGCGCCTCGGCAACGTGGGCACTGCGTCCGCGCACTTCGCGATCTACCCGTACGCCGGCGAACTCCCCGAACCGTCCCATGTGGACGTGCTCGGCGAGCAGGTGGTGACGGTGCCGGTCGGCGACGAGTACCGCCTCGCGGTGCAGGGCCCGAACCGGTTCTGGTTCGAGCTGAGCGGATCGCGCGACGGCAAGGCGGCGGGCGTGGACGTCCAGACCCGCCACACCGCCCGCGGCCTGGCGCTGGAACTGCGCAACGACGGATCGGCGGACATCACGCTCCGCCTGCGCTCGACCGGCTACGTGGTCCACGAGGAGCAGGTCCGCGTCGCGGCGGGCGGCGCCCAGCCGCTGGAGTGGCCCACGGACCAGGGCTGGTACGACGTGGAGATCACCACGCCCCAGGACAAGACGTTCCGCCGCCACGTCACCGGCCGGTCCGAGAACGGCGCCCCCGGAGTCACCGGCTGAACTTCCGATGGCCGAGCAGGCCCCGCGCCTGCTCGGCCATCAGGAGGTCCGGCGCAGTCCCAACCCGCCAAGGGCGGTGGTGACCAACCCGACGGCCAGGGCGATGAAGCCGCCGACAATTCCGTACCCGGTGCCGGGACCGCCCTCCGCGGCGGCCACGACGAGCGCGCCGACGGCCGCGGCGATGAGCCCGGCGACCAGGGCCGTGGCGGCTCGCCGCCGGGCGGAGCGGGCCAGGGCCGAGCCCCCGACGACCACGCCGACCAGCCCGACCGCCACCGCGGCCAATGACCAGAGGCGTCCTGACGTCAGGGCGGGAACGGCTTCGTCGGCGAGCAGGTGAAGGGGCATGGGGCGCTCCGTAGATCGTCGGCCGGGAAAACCCGGGTGCTGGACGTCGTCGAGCATGTCCGCCGGCCCCACCACCGTTCATCGTGCAGCCGTGGGCACTTCGCGCTGCTGCGGACGCGGCAGCCGGCCGGGATCTGCTGCGTGCGCGGTAGTCGCGGATCATCCTCGGAGAGGCGTCGCCCGCGCGGACAGCCGATTAGGGTTCACCCATGAGCAGGGGACGCATCGCCGCCCTGGACTGGGCGATCGCCGTCGGGGTGGCGGCGGCCCTGCTGGTCGCCGGGCTTTCCGGGCAACATCCCGGAAGCGCGCGCTACCTGCTGGGTGGCGCGTTGCTGGTGGCGGGAGGACTGGCGCTGGTCGCGCGCCGCTGGAAACCGGTGGTGGTGCTGGTCGCGACCGGGTTGTGCGCGCTGGGGTACCAGGCGGCCGGGTTCGACGTGCCCGCCGTCGCGTTCCTGTTCGCGGTGTACGCGGTGGTCCGGGCGGGACACCGCGTCGTTGCGGTCGTGGCGTCGGTGCTCATGCTGGCGACCCTTCCGCTCGCGGTCCTGGCCTCGCCCCTCGACCTGTCCGTCGGCGAAGCGTTCGCGCGGACGCGTGACGTCCTGCAGATCGCCTGGCTGATCGCCGCGGGTGCCGCCGGTGAGGCGTTGCGGCAGGCGGAACGCCGGGCGGAGGAGGCCGAGCGGACCCGCGAGGAGACCGCGCGGCGCCGTGCCGATGAGGAGCGGCTGCACATCGCGCGCGAGCTGCACGATTCGCTCACCCACCAGATCTCGGTCATCAAGGTGCAGGCCGAAGCCGCCGTCCACGTCGCCCAGAAGCGGGGCGAGAAGCCGTCGGAGGCGCTGCTGGCGATCCGGCAGGCGGGCCGCGAGGCCGCGCGGGAGCTGCGCGCGACCCTGGAGACACTGCGCGAAGACGCGAGCCCGTCGCACGGGCTCGACCACGTCCCGGAACTGCTCCGCCGCGCCCGCGCGAACGGCCTGGACGCGGAACTGGTCGTCGAGGGGAGCGGAAGCGGTGCGCCGCCCGAGGTGGAGCGGACGGTTTACCGGATCGTCCAGGAGTCGCTGACCAACATCGCCCGCCACGCCGCGGCCACCACTGCGACCGTCCGGATCGGCTACCGCCCCGGCGCGCTGGTGGTCCAGGTCGACGACGACGGCCGGGCCACCTCGGCGACTCCGCTGGTGCCGGGTGTCGGGCTGCTCGGGATGCGGGAACGGGTCACCGCCCTCGGCGGCGATCTGCGCGCCGCACCGCGCAGCGGAGGCGGGTTCACCGTACGGGCCGAAATCCCCTTGGAGGCAGCGTGATCCGCGTCCTGCTGGTCGACGACCAGCCGCTCATCCGCGGCGGATTCCGGGCGCTCCTCGACATCGAGGACGACATCGAGGTGGTGGCCGAGGCCGCCGACGGCGCCGAAGGCGTGGACCTGGCCAGGCGGCACCTGCCCGACATCGCGCTCATCGACGTCCAGATGCCGGTGGTCGACGGCATCGAGGCGACCCGCCGCATCGCCGCGGACCCGGCCCTGGCCCGGGTGCACGTGGTCGTCCTGACCAACTACGGCCTGGACGAGTACGTCTTCAACGCGCTGCGAGCCGGTGCGGCGGGTTTCCTCGTCAAGGACATCGAACCGGAGGATCTGGTCCACGCGGTGCGCGTCGCGGCGCGCGGGGACGCGCTGCTCGCACCGTCGATCACCCGCAAGCTGATCGATCGGTACGTCGCCCAGCCGCTCGGAACCGGCAGCCCGGGCCTGGGGGAGCTGACCAACCGCGAGCGCGAGGCGGTCGTCCTCGTCGCGCACAACGACGAGATCGCCGCCCGGATGGTGATCAGCCCGCTGACGGCGAAGACCCACATCAACCGCGCCATGACGAAGCTCCACGCCCGCGACCGGGCCCAGCTCGTGGTCCTGGCCTACGAATCGGGCCTGGTGACCCCGCGCAACCCCTGACCCCGGACCCGCCGGAACGTCCTGGGTACGCTGCCGGGTATGGGCGATGTTCTCCCGATCCTGCTGCTCGCGCTGGCGGGCTTCCTCGTCGGTGGCGTCTACGCGACGTGGAAGACGGCGCGCGGCTTCGCGATCATGCTCGCCGTCGCAGCCGTCATGGCAATCGCCGGCGGCATCGGCTGGATGATCTACGGGTAGATCCCGGCGCCACCGCGCTCTCCGCCGTTCCGAGACGAACGAAGGGGCACCTCCTGGCGGTTCGCCGGGAGGTGCCCCTTCTTCGGTTCGGTCAGCTCTTGGCCGCTGCCTTCTCCGGTTCTTCGTCCTTCGGGCCGGATTCGTGGTCGTCCACGAAGGACTGCTCGTTGAACGGGTTCTCGCCCGCGAAGACCTGCTTCATCTGGTCGCGGTCGATCTCCTTGGTCCAGGAGCCGATCAGGACCGTCGCCACCGCGTTGCCCGCGAAGTTCGTCAGCGCGCGGGCCTCGGACATGAAGCGGTCGATGCCGACGATCAGGCCGACGCCGTCGAGCAGCTCCGGGCGGTGCGACTGCAGGCCACCGGCCAGCGTCGCCAGGCCCGCGCCGCTGACCCCGGCCGCGCCCTTGGAGGCGACCATCATGAACAGCAGCAGGCCCACCTGCTCGCCCAGCGACAGCGGGTCGCCCAGGGCGCTGGCGATGAACAGCGAGGCCATCGTCAGGTAGATCATGGTGCCGTCGAGGTTGAACGAGTAGCCGGTCGGCACCGTGATGCCCACGACCGGCTTGCTCACCCCGAGGTGCTCCATCTTCGCGATCAGCCGCGGCAGCGCCGCCTCCGAGGACGAGGTGGACACGATCAGCAGGAACTCGCGGCCCAGGTAGCGCAGCAGCGCGAAGATGTTGACCCGCGCGAACATCCACAGCATCGGGCCCAGCACCAGGAAGATGAACAGCACGCAGGTCGCGTAGAAGCCGAGCATGATGACCGCCAGGCCCTTGAGCGCCTCCACGCCGGTCGCGCCGACCACCGCCGCGATCGCGCCGAACGCGCCGACCGGGGCCGCCCACATCACCATCGCCAGCATCTTGAACACCAGGCGCTGGATGTGCTCGATGCCGCGCAGGATCGGCGCGCCCTTGTTGCCCATCGCCTGCAGCGCGAAACCGGCCAGCAGCGCGACCAGCAGCGTCTGCAGCACCTGGCCCTCAGTCAGCGAGGACACCAGCGTCTTCGGGATGATCCCGAGCAGGAACTCGGTGGTGCTCTGGGCTTCCTTGCCCGCCTGCTCCGCGCCCTGACCGCGGATCTCGTCGCTGATGTGCAGGCCCTCGCCCGGGTGCAGCACGTTGCCGACCAGCAGGCCGATGACCAGGGCCACCACGGACATGATCATGAAGTAGCCGAGGGCGAGGCCGCCGACCTTGCCGACCTTCGCGGCCTGCCGGACGCCGCCCACGCCGAGCACGATGGTGCAGAAGATGACCGGCGAGATCATCATCTTGATCAGTTCGACGAAGCCGCTGCCCAGCGGCTTGAGGGCCTTGCCCAGATCGGGGGCCAGGAACCCGACGGCGATACCGGCCAGCACCGCGATGATCACCGCGATGTAGAGGTAGTGCGTCCGGTCCCGGCGACGTGGTGCCGCAGCGTCGTTGCTTGCCACTGTTGCGCTCCTACCTGGGCGGGCCGGGTCACACTAGAGGTCCACTCCGTGGCCCAGGTCACGGAGTGGCCGGGAGAGACTATCTGTGCCCGGCAACACCGTCGTCACGCTTGTGTTCATTGTGTTCACAAATGTTCCCGGCCCCGTAATGCGATCTCGGCGGCCCGCCGGACGACGTCGGACGTGGCGCCCGGAGCGGCGAGGCCGGCGTGCATGGCGGCGTCGATCGCGCCCAGCAGCGCGCCGGTGAGGGCTGCGGCGGTCAGCTCGTCAACCTCGGGGCAGGCGTCGCGGAGGCCGTGCGCGAGCTGCTTCTGCAGCGTCGCGTTGCGCAGCAGCGCGCCTGCGCGCAGGGCCGGGACCTCGGCGATGAGGCGGGCGCGGATGCGGGTGAGCTCGTGGTCGAGCGGGAAGCTCCAGGACTCCGCCGTGCTGAGCCGCTCGATCGCGCGCAGCAGCAGGTCTTCCGGGGTCGCGTCGGCGCGGTCGACGAAGGCCTGCGGCAGCAGTTCGAGGTAGATCGCGTCGTCGGCGAAGACGACCTCGTCCTTGGTGGCGAAGTAGTTGAAGAAGGTCGCGGGCGAGACCTCGGCGGCCGCGGCGATCTCGGCGACCGTGGTGCTGTCGTAGCCCTTGGCGTCGAACAGCCGGAGCGCGGCGTCGATCAGGGCCTGCTTGGTGCGCCGCTTCTTGCGCTCGCGCAGTCCGCTCATGGCTACAGATCCTACAGCGAATGTAAACTTAGAGTCGCTCTAAGTTTCTGCTAACGTGGCGACATGGCACCCCTCGTGCCACTGGAGTCCTGCTCAACCGCACCTCAGGGGACCGTGATGCAACCCAGCCACAAGAAACCGCACAACGTGAGAACAACGCCAAACGCAACCACCGCTGAAAATCCCGGAGAGGCGGGACCGGAGGCGGAACAAACCCAGTGCTGCGTGGTCGGCGGCGGACCGGCCGGGATGATGCTGGGCCTGCTGCTCGCCCGCGCCGGCGTCGAGGTGACGGTGCTGGAGAAGCACCGCGACTTCCTGCGCGACTTCCGCGGCGACACCGTGCACCCCTCGACGCTGCGGCTGCTCGACGAGCTCGGGCTGGGAGAGCGGTTCGCGCGGCTCCCGGCCGGGCGGCTGGAGCAGATGCGGATCCAGGTCGGCGGGACGACCGTGGTGATGGCCGACTTCCGGTGGCTGCGCGGCCCGCACCGGCACGTCGCGATGGTGCCGCAGTGGGACTTCCTGGACCTGCTGGCCGCGGCCGCCGCCGAAGAGCCGACCTTCGACCTGCGGATGTGTCGCGAGGTGACCGGGCTGCGCACCGATGCCGGACGCGTCACGGGCGTGCGCTACCTCGACGCCGACGGCGCGGAACGCGAACTCGCGGCGCCGCTGACCGTGGGCTGCGACGGCCGCGGGTCGGTGGTGCGCCGCGCGGCCGGGCTGCGATCGGTCGACTTCGAGGTGCCGATGGACGTCTGGCAGGTGCGGGTGGCCAAGGCGGACGGCGCCACCGATGGCGAGGTCTTCGGGCGGTTCGGCGGCGGGCAGGCGTCGGTGACCATGGACCGCGGCGACTACTACCAGACCGCCTACCTCATCGCGAAGGGCAGCGACGAAGCCCTTCGCGCGCAGGACATCTCGGTGTTCCGGGCGCGGCTGGCCGAGTTGTTCGGCTGGTCGGAGCACCAGCTCGAATCGGTGCGGACCTGGGACGACGTGAAGCTCCTGAGGACGGAGATGAACCGGTTGCGGCGCTGGTACGGCGACGGGGTGCTCTGCATCGGCGACGCCGCGCACGTGATGTCTCCGGTCGGCGGCGTCGGCGTCAACATCGCCGTGCAGGACGCCGTCGCCGCGGCGCGGCTCCTGGCCGAGCCGTTGCGCCGCGGTCAAGCGCCCACCAGCGTCCTCGCGAAGATCCAGCGGCGGCGGTCGTTGCCCGTAGCGGTGGCGCAGCGAACGCAGCGCGGCGAGCACGAGATGCTGCTGCGCCCCGCGCTGGACGGCACGCTCGACGAGCACGACCTGCCGCTCCTGCTCCGACTCCTGCGGCGCTTCCCGTTCCTGCGCGGCCTGACCGGCTACATCGGCGGCGTCGGGATCCGCCCGGAACGCGCTCCCGCCTTCGCCCGGCGGAGCCCGGCCCTGACGTCATAGCGCGCGACACAGCTCCGTTTTCGCTGGTCAAATGCCGTGAGTACTTTGAGGTGCTATAGCGACCCGAAGTACTCACGGGTCCTCACCAGCGGAAACGGAGCGCGGGCGGGCGAAATTGCCGAGGTGGCCGGGTTTCCGCAGGTCGCGAGTGGTGTAGCCTCCTGGGGTCCCCGCTCGATTCGTCCACCGGATCCGCCATGCCCCCTGCCGATGCGCGCAACTGGTTCGGCCGCGTCCGGCCGCAGTGGAGCCTGGCCCGCCAGCTGTTCGTGCTGCAGGTCGTGGTGGTGGCCGTCGTGGTGCTCGCCGGCACCGCCCTGGCCTGGTACGACGCGGAGCAGCGCAACGAGAGCGCGGCCCGCGACAAGGTCGTGGCGGTGGCCCGCACGCTGGCCGCGCAACCGGGCGTCCGGGACGCGCTGGTCGCGCCGGACCCGACCGCGACCCTGCAGCCGCTGGCCGAACGGGTGCGCGCCGACACCGGGGTCGACTTCATCACGATCATGTCCCCGCAGGGCATCCGCTACACCCACCCCGATCCGGCGCGCATCGGCCAGCCGTTCCTCGGCCACATCGAGCAGGCGGTCGCCGGGCAGGTGTTCACCGAGATCTTCCCCGGCACGCTCGGCTTCTCGGTGCGCGCGGTGGTGCCGGTCCACGACGACGCGCACCGGCTGATCGGGCTGGTCTCCGACGGCATCACCGTGCGCTCGATCTCCCTGGAGCTGGAGAAGCAGGTCAGCGTGCTGGTGCTGGTCGCGGCGGCGGCGCTGCTGATCGGCGGACTGCTGACCTACCTGGTCAGCGCCCGGCTGCGCCGCCACACCCACGGCCTGCGGCCCGCGGAGCTCAGCCGCATGTACGAGTACCACGACGCGATCCTGCACGCGGTGCGCGAAGGACTGCTGCTGATCTCCCCGACGGGGCGGGTGACGTTGTGCAACGACGGGGCCGGTCTGCTGCTCGGCCTGGACCCGCTGGCCGTCGAAGGCAGGCCGGTGTCCGAGCTGGAACTCCCGGAGTCGCTCGTGGGCAGTCTCGGTTCGGGGCGGGCGGTGCGCGACGAGGTGCACCTGACCGACGAGCGGGTGCTGCTGGTCAACGCCTCGGAGATCCGCAGCGGCGGCCGCGACCTCGGCATCGTGGTCACCCTCCGGGATCACACCGAGCTGCAGGCGCTGAGCGGGGAACTGGACTCCATGCGCGGTTTCGCCGAATCGCTGCGCTCCCAAGCGCACGAGTCGGCCAACCGCCTGCACACCGTGGTGTCGCTGATCGAGCTCGGCCGCGCCGACGAGGCCGTCACCTTCGCCACCGCCGAGCTGGAGCTCGCCCAGCAGCTCACTGACCGCGTCGTCGGCGCGATCGGGGAGCCGGTGCTGGCCGCGGTGCTGCTGGGCAAGAGCGCTGAAGCGGGGGAGCGCGGTGTCGAGGTGGTGCTCACCGAGGACACCGAGATCGACGACGTCGACCTGGCGCACATCGATTCTCGGGACCTGGTGACGATCCTCGGGAACCTGATCGACAACGCGGTGGAGGCCGTGGTGGAGCGCCCGCGCCCGCGGGTGGCGGTGACCGTTCGGTCCACTTCGGACGGCGTGCTGGTGCGGGTGGCCGACAACGGCCCGGGCGTGGATCCCGAGACCGCGCAGCGGTTGTTCGAGCGCGGTTGGTCCACGAAGGACTCCGGACGCGGGCTCGGGCTCGCGCTGGTCGGGCAGAGCGTGCGACGGCATCGCGGCAGCATCGAGGTCACCTGCGACGACGGCGCGGTGTTCACCGTGCTGCTGCCCGCCGGATCGGACGTGGCCCGGTGATCTCGGTGCTGGTGGTGGAGGACGATCCGCTGGTCGGCGAGGCCCACGAGGCCTACGTCAACCGGATCGACGGGTTCGCGGTGGCCGGGCGGGTCCGCACCGGGCAGGCGGCGCTGCGCTTCGTCGAGCGGACGCCGGTGGACCTGGTGCTGCTGGACCTGCGGCTGCCCGACATGGACGGCCTGCAGGTGGCGCGCGCGCTGCGCACCGCGGGCAGCAACGCCGACGTCATCGCGGTGACCTCCGCCCGGGAGCTGAAGGTGGTTCGCGCGGCGGTGTCCAGCGGCGTGGTCCAGTACCTGCTGAAACCGTTCACCTTCGCGGCGATGCGCGAGAAGCTGGAGCACTACGCGCGCTTCCGGACCAGCCTCGGCCACGACCGCGAGGTCAGCGGCCAGGCCGAGATCGACCGCGCGTTCTCAACCCTGCGCGGCGTGGACCGCGCGGCCCTCCCGAAGGGCATGGGCGACGAAACCCTCGCCTCGGTGGTCTCGGCGCTGCGCGCGGCGCCGGAAGGTGCGTCGGCGGGCACCGTCGGCGAAGCGGCAGGAGTGTCCCGCGTGACCGCCCGCCGCTACCTGGAATACCTGGTGCACAACGGAATGGCCGAACGCCGCCCGCACTACGGGGGCGTGGGCCGCCCGGAGATGACCTACCGCTGGATCGGCGAAGCCTGAGGCCCTGTGAGCGCTTTGGGGTGTGAAAGCGCCCCGAACCGCTCACGGGGCATGTCAGCGGTTGTCGGCGGCGGGGCGGAGGCCCGGTGCGCCGGGGCCGAATTCCGCCATCCGGTCGTCGACGTTGTGCAGGGCGCAGGTGCGCAGCGAGAGGCAGCCGCAGCCGATGCAGCCGGTCAGGCGGTCGCGGAGGCGCTGCAGGCCGTCGATGCGGGCGTCCAGCTCGTCGCGCCAGCGGCGGGACAGGCGCGCCCAGTCCGCCTTGGTCGGCGCGTGGTCGTCGGGGAGCGTGCCGAGCGCTTCGGAGATCTGCTCCAGGCTCAGTCCGACGCGCTGCGCGGAGCGGATGAAGGCCAGGCGGCGCAGCACTCCGCGGTCGTAGCGGCGCTGGTTGCCGGAGGTCCGGGTACTGTTGATCAGCCCGCGGTCCTCGTAGAAGCGCAGCGCGGTCTGCGCGACTCCGCTGCGGTGCGCGACCTCACCGATGGTCAGCAGTTTGGGTAGCTTCGACACGTCCGCCAGGCTAGCTCAAAGACCTGGAGCTTGGTGGAGGTATTTTCCCCGGAACGGGGCTTGACCTCCAGTTCGCTCGAAGTTCCACCCTGGTCGCATGACGATCACGACGACGTACGGCTACGCCGATCTCCGGCCGCTGATGAGCGCCATGACGGGCGACGAGAAGCACGATGTCGCCGCCACCTCCACCCTCGACGTGCTGTGGGTGCTCTACGACCAGGTCCTGTCGGTCGACCCGCAGCGCATCGACGACCCCGACCGCGACCGCTTCCTGCTGTCCAAGGGGCACGGCCCGATGGCCTTCTACGCGGTGCTGGCCGCCAAGGGCTTCCTGGATCCCGCCGAGCTGACGAACTTCGGCGCGTTCGACTCCCGGCTCGGCTTCCACCCCGACCGCGTGCTGGCCCCCGGCGTGGAGATCGGCAGCGGCTCCCTCGGGCACGGCCTGCCGCTCGGGCTCGGCGTGGTGCTGGGCCTGCGCGCCCAGGACCGCGACCGGCCGCGGGTCGTGGTGCTGGTGGGCGACGCCGAGCTCGACGAGGGCAGCAACCACGAGGCCATCCAGGTCGCCGGGCGCTGGGGACTGGGGCAGCTGACCACCGTCGTGGTGGACAACAGCTCCTCCAGCACCGGCTGGCCCGGCGGCATCGCCGACCGCTTCGCCCGCGAGGGCTGGGCCGTGCACACCGTCGACGGCCGCGACCACGACGCGCTCCGCCGCGCCCTCACCGACACCCACCCGGACCGCCCGCTCGCGGTGGTCGCCGAAGTCGAACCCAAGGAGCTGTGATGAGCGCCCCGACCATCGCCACCACCATGCGCGAGCAGTTCGTGCAGACCATCGACAACGCCCTCGACACCGACCCGCGGGTGGCCGTCGTGCTGGCCGAGATCTCCGCCGACCGCTTCGAGGACGCCGCGCGCAGGCACCCGCGCCGGGTGCTCAACGTCGGCATCCGCGAGCAGGCCATGGTCGGCGTCGGCGGCGGGCTGGCGCTGACCGGCCTGCGTCCGGTGGTGCACTCGATCACGCCGTTCGTCGTGGAGCGCCCGTTCGAGCAGCTCAAGCTCGACCTCGGCCACCAGGGCGTCGGCGCCATCGTGGTCAGCACCGGTGCGTCGTTCGACTACCCGACGGCCGGGCGCACGCACATGGCGCCCGGTGACGTCGCGCTGATCGACACGCTGCCCGGCTGGACCGTGCACGTGCCCGGCCACCCGGCCGAGGTGGACGCGCTGCTGCGCTCGGCGCTGCCCGGCGACGAGCCGGTCTACCTGCGGCTCTCCGAGCGGGTCAACGCCGAGCCGCTGGTGACCGGCCCGGGCTGGCACACCGTGCGCACCGGTGGCGAGGGCGTGGTGCTGGCCGTCGGCCCGATGCTCGACCCGGTCCTGTCCGCCACCGCCGCCCTCGACGTGACCGTGCTCTACACGGCCACCATCCGCCCGTTCGACGCCGCCGGGCTGCGCGCGGCGGTGCACGCGGCGACCTCCGACGTCGTGCTGGTCGAGCCGTACCTGCGCGGCACCTCGACGCACGAGATCAACGACGCGCTCGCCGACGTCCCGCACCGGGCCCTGGCGCTGGGCGTGCGCCGCGACCAGGAGCTGCGCGCGTACGGCACGACCGAGGAGCACGAGGCCGCGCACGGCCTGAGCCCGACCGCGATCGCCGCGTCGATCCGCCACTTCCTGGACGGAGCTACCCGATGACCTTCACGCCGGCCGAGATCGACTACTTGGAAGGGCAGACCTTGGGGCGGCTGTGCACCCTCGGGCCCGGCGGTGAGCCGCAGGCCCGGCCGGTGGGCGTGCACCTGGGCCCGGACGGCACGATCGACGTTCCCGGCTACCACAACGCCGAGTCGCAGAAGTGGCGCAACGTGCTGCGCGATCCGCGCGTGACGTTCGTGGTCGACGACATCGCCTCGCGGACGCCGTGGCGGGTCCGCGGCATCGAGATCCGCGGAGAGGCGGAGGCGCTGCTCGGAGTCGGGTCGACCGAGGACGGGCTCAGCGGCGACGTGATCCGCATCCACCCGAAGCGGATCCTCTCGTGGGGCATCGACACCGAGCGCCTCCAAGCCCGCGACGTGGGGTGACCGCCTGCGCCGGTAGCCTGGGAACGTGGCACGAGTCGTCATCTTGGACTACGGATCAGGCAACCTCCGCTCCGCCGAACGCGCGCTGCAGCGCGTCGGGGCCGACGTCGAGGTGACCGCCGACCATCGTGCCGCGGTGGAGGCCGACGGCCTGGTGGTCCCCGGCGTCGGGGCGTTCGCGGCCTGCATGCGGGGCCTGCTGGAGGTCGGCGGCGACAAGATCATCGATCACCGGCTGGCAGGCGACCGGCCGGTGCTGGGCATCTGCGTCGGCATGCAGGTGCTCTTCGACCAGGGCGTCGAGCACGGCCTGCAGGCCAACGGCTGCGGCCAGTGGCCCGGCACCGTCGAGCGGCTGCAGGCCGACGTCCTGCCGCACATGGGCTGGAACGAGGTCGACGCCCCGGAGGGCAGCGTCCTGTTCGCCGGGATGGAGCCGGGCACCCGGTTCTACTTCGTGCACTCCTACGGCGTGCGCCGCTGGGAGCTGGAGCCGTCGGACTCGATCAAGCCGCCGCTGGTGACCTGGGCCGAGCACGGCGAGCGGTTCGTCGCCGCGGTGGAGAACGGCCCGCTGATGGCGACCCAGTTCCACCCGGAGAAGTCCGGCGAGGCCGGCGCCCGGCTGCTGCGCAACTGGCTGGACACCCTGTGACCCGCCGGCACGGGATGCTCGGCCAGCGGGCGGTCAAGCTGATCGCCACCGTGCTGGCGTTCGGGATGATCGCCGGCATCGCGGCGCCCTACCTGCTGCAGGCGGGCTTCCCGCTGTGGACGGTGCTGCTGCTGGTCCTGATCGTGCTGGCGGTGCCGGTCGTGGCGGTGCTGCACTCCGAGCGCTCCCGCCGCTGACCCCGGCACGTTCACCCGGGTTGACGGCGGTGCGGTCGTGGCCGGTCGGGGCGCGGACAGTAGGGTTGGGGCGTGAGCTTCACGTTGCTTCCCGCAGTTGACGTTGCCGACGGGCAGGCGGTCCGCCTCGTGCAGGGCGCCGCCGGTTCCGAGACCTCCTACGGCGACCCGTTGGAGGCCGCGCTGGCCTGGCAGCGCGCGGGAGCGGAGTGGGTCCATCTGGTCGACCTCGACGCGGCGTTCGGCCGCGGCTCGAACCGCGAACTGCTGGCCGAGGTGACCGGCAAGCTCGACGTGAAGGTGGAGCTCTCCGGCGGCATCCGCGACGACGCCTCGCTGGAGGCCGCGCTGGCCACCGGCTGCGCGCGGGTCAACCTGGGCACCGCGGCGCTGGAGAACCCGCAGTGGGCGGACCGCGTGGTCGCCGAGTACGGCGAGCGGGTCGCGGTCGGCCTGGACGTGCGGATCACCGAGCAGGGCCACCGGCTGGCCGCCCGCGGCTGGACCAAGGACGGCGGCGACCTCTGGGAGGTGCTGGCGCGGCTGGACGCGGCCGGCTGCCGCCGCTACGTGGTCACCGACGTGAGCAAGGACGGCACCCTGCAGGGCCCGAACACCGAGCTGCTGCGCGAGGTCTGTGCCCGCACCGAGGCACCGGTGATCGCCTCCGGCGGTGTGTCCAGTGTGGACGACCTGGTGGAGCTGTCGAAGCTGGCGCCGCTCGGCCTGGAGGGCTCGATCGTCGGCAAGGCGCTGTACGCGCAGAACTTCACCCTCGAAGAGGCGCTGGCCGCCGTCCGCTGACCCGAGGTCATCGCCCGAGCCCGGCTCGGGCGTACCTCCCGGGAGGCGTGCCCAGGACCCGCTTGAAGTGCCGGGTGAGGTGGGACTGGTCGTAGAAGCCGGTCGCGACCGCCACCTCGCCCGGTGGCTGTCCTCCGAGGAGCAACCGGCGGGCGAGGTCGACGCGGCGCGAGGTCACGTACTGGTGCGGTGCGATGCCGAACGCGGCGCTGAAGGCCCGCACGAGGTGCGCCGGGTGGGCGTGGAGCAGCCGCGCGATCTCCGCCAGCGTGGTGCTCTCCCGGAGCCGTGAGTCCAGCAGGTCGCGCAGGTCGTGCGCTATTCCGCGGTCATCCGCCACACCTCCGGGGACCAGCCGGGGGCGCAGGTGCTCGCGCAGGCGCTGGCTGATGAGGGCCAGTCTGCTCTCCGCCTCGAACTCGTCGCCCCGGTGGGCGAGAGCGGCGTGCAACTGCTCGATGTGCCTGCGCAGGAGCAGATCGGTGATCTCCGGGCCGTCGACGGCCGGGCCGGTGAAGCTCTCGTCGAGCTGCGTCGTGTCGAGGTAGAGCACGCGCTTGCGGAAACCGCGCGGAGTGGCCGAGGAACCGTTGTGCGGGACGTGCGGCGGCAGCAGGCTCAGCGTGCCGTCCGGAGTGCCGCGCTCGTGGCGGTCCAGGTCGTAGCGGACGGCGCCGTCGTCGACGATCAGCAGCGTCCACGCGTCGTGGACGTGCAGCGGGTACTCGTGCTCGGTGAAGTGGGCGTGGAAGACCTCGACGACGCCCGGGACCGACGGGCGCCACGCCGTGATCTCCTGCCGGGACGCCATGTGAAGAACGTACAAGACTGCGGGTGCGCGCAGGTCGCAGCATCGGAGGCATGGGAACGGAGAACGTGCGCTTCGACACCAAGATCGCCGTGCTGCTGCGCGATGACCTGGCGAGCTGGCAGCGGTTGAACGTGACCGCCTTCGTCGTCAGCGGGCTCGGCACGGCGGTGCCCGAGCTGATCGGCGAGCCGTACGCGGACGCCGACGGCGTCGAGCACCTGCCGATGTTCCGCCAGCCCGTGCTGGTCTTCGAGGGTGCGAAGGAGGTGCTGAGCGCCGCGCACCGCAAGGCGCTCTCCCGCTCGCTGCACACCGCGGTGTTCACCTCGGATTTGTTCGGCACCGGTAACGACCGGGACAACCGGGCTGCCGTGCGGGCGGTGGGAACCGAGCAGCTCGACCTGGTCGGGTTGGCGGTGCACGGGCCCCGCAACGCGGTGGACAAGATCCTCAAGGGGGCGCGGATGCACCCGTGACGGCGTCCGTTCGGCCCAGCATCCCTGCCTCTGGTCAGGGCGAATGCGGGTCGGCTCGGGGAAAGGCCTGATCCACTCCGGGGCGCGGATCGGCACGATCGCGACCGAGATCCGAAAGGCGGATCGCGATCGGAGGTCTCGATGAGACGAGGGATGACGTCCGCCCTCGGAGTTCTGCTGGCCGCCGGTGCGACGCTGGGCGCCACCGTTCCGGTGGCCGCCGCGCCCGCGCTGGACTGGCAGCCGTGCCCGGAGAACGCCGAGGTCCAGTGCGCGACCTTGCCGGTGCCGCTGGACTGGGCGAATCCGGACGGCGAGCAGATCGAGGTGGCCGTGGCGCGCCGTCCGGCCACCGACGCCGCCCAGCGGATCGGTTCGCTGGTCTTCATGCCCGGTGGACCGGGCGGCACCGGCGTCGACAGCCTGCTCGCGGGCTCGCCGTTCTCCCCGGAGCTGAGCTCGCGGTTCGACATCATCAGCTACGACCCGCGGGGCTTCGGCCGCAGCAACCCGCTGCAGTGCGACACCGAGCTGGTCCTGGCCGGGCCCGACATCCTGCCCGGCGGGCCGGAGAAGTTCGAGGAGATCAAGCGCTACAACCGGGAGGTCGCCGCCGACTGCCGCGCCCGCACCGGGCCGGTCATCGACCACATGGACGCGGTCAGCGTCGCGCGCGACATCGACGCGTTCCGGCAGGCGCTCGGCGAGGAGCAGCTCAGCCTCTACGGCATCTCCTACGGCACGCTCGTCGGTCAGATGTACGCGGAGAACTTCCCCGACCGGGTCCGCGCGCTGGTCCTCGACAGCGTGATGGACCACAGCCTCAGCGCCGGCGAGTTCCTCGTCACCGAAGCGGAGACGGCCGAGGACTCCTTCACCGAGTTCGCGAAGTGGTGCGCGGAGGACGCGCAGTGCGCGCTGCACGGCGAGGACGTCGGGGCGGTCTACGACGAGCTCTACAAGCGGGCCGAGGCCGGAGAGCTGCACGCGCCGGGCGATCCCAGCACACCGATCGGTCCGGTGCAGCTGAGCAGCAGCACGCTCGGCGCCTTCTACGGGCCGAACTGGCAGCAGCTGGCGGACCAGCTCAAGGCGCTGCGCGACGACCGGCCGGCCCCGACCGCGCTGGCGCTGCCCGAGACCATCCCGCACAGCGTCGCCGCGTTCTGCGGCGACTGGAACATCGACATCGACTCGGCCGAGCAGTACGCGCAGGAGTGGCAGCGGCAGAACGAAGCCGCGCCGCACATGCGGTTCGGGCTGGGCGGCGGAGTCGCGTGGGGCTGCATCGACTGGCCGTCGCCGGTGCAGAACCCCCAGCACGTGCCGCAGATCCGCACCGAAGCCCCGATCCTGGTCCTCAACGCCCAGCACGACCCGGCCACCGGGTACAACTGGGCGACCAATGTGGACCGCCACATCGAGCAGGCCACGCTGCTGACCTACGACGGCTGGGGCCACGGGGTCTACGACCGCAGCGAGTGCACCACCTCGGCCGCGGACCGGTACTTCGTCGACGGCGTCGTGCCGCCGGAGGGCACGCACTGCGCGGCGGTCCCGCCGACGGACGACCCCACCGTCCGGCCTTACGTCGGCTGGGGCGGCTGACCACCGATCTCGCGCGAAATCGCCGTGCTCCCTGAGGCGGGAGTGGCGATCTCGCGCGAAATCGCCCCGTGCACCGCGCCGCGCGGCCGTGTCTCTACCCTGGTGGCATGGCCGTTGCGGTGCGTGTGATCCCCTGCTTGGACGTCGATCAGGGGCGGGTCGTCAAAGGTGTCAACTTCACCGACCTCCGGGATGCGGGCGACCCCGTCGAGCTCGCCCGGGCCTACGACGCGGAGGGCGCCGACGAGCTGACCTTCCTGGACGTCACGGCCTCCTCCGGCAACCGGGAGACCACCTTCGACGTGGTCGGCCGCACCGCCGAGCAGGTGTTCATCCCGCTGACCGTCGGCGGCGGCGTGCGCAGCACCGAGGACATCAACCGGCTGCTGCGCGCCGGGGCGGACAAGGTCAGCCTCAACACGGCGGCGATCGCCCGGCCCGAGCTGCTCAGCGAGGCCTCGCAGCGCTTCGGCGCCCAGTGCGTGGTGCTGTCGGTCGACGCGCGCCGGGTGCCCGAGGGTGGGCAGCCCACGGCCTCCGGCTACGAGGTCACCACGCACGGCGGGCGGCGCGGCACCGGCATCTGCGCGGTCGAGTGGGCGGCGAGGGGCCAGCAGCTCGGCGTCGGCGAGATCCTGCTGAACTCGATGGACGCCGACGGCACCAAGGCCGGTTTCGACCTGGAGATGATCCGCGCGGTGCGGGCCGTCGTGGACGTGCCGCTGATCGCCAGCGGCGGTGCCGGAGCGGTGGAGCACTTCGCGCCCGCGGTGCGCGCGGGCGCGGACGCGGTGCTCGCGGCCAGCGTGTTCCACTTCGGACAGTTGCGGATCGGTGAGGTCAAGGACGCCATGCGGGCGGAAGGGATCACGGTGCGATGAGCGGTCTGGACCCGGCGATCGCGGCTCGCCTCAAGCGCAACGCCGACGGGCTGGTCGCCGCGATCGCCCAGCAGCGCGGCACCGGCGAGGTGCTCATGATGGCGTGGATGGACGACGAGGCGCTGCACCGCACCCTCACCACCCGCCGCGCCACCTACTTCTCCCGCAGCCGCCAGCAGTACTGGGTCAAGGGCGAGACCTCGGGCCACACCCAGCAGGTCCACGACGTCCGCCTGGACTGCGACGGCGACACGATCCTGCTGGTCGTGGACCAGCAGGGCGCGGCCTGCCACACGGGGGACCGCACCTGCTTCGACGCGGACGCCCTGCTGCCCGCCGACTCCTGACACACGAACCTCCGACCGGCCCCGGCCCCGGCCCCGTCCCCGCCCCGGCTCCGGCCCGGCCCGGCTCCGGCTCCGGCCCGGCCCGGCCCGGCCCGGCCCCGGCCCGGCCCGGCCCGGCTCCGGCCCGGCCCGGCTCCGGCCCGGCCCGGCCCGGCTCCGGCCCGGCTCCGTGCTGGGCGCCGGGACGGCCCTGTGGGCGCGATTTCAATGGAAATCAGACGTCCGATTTCCATTGAAATCGCGACGTTCCCGACACCCCGCCGGTGTGTCGGTGGACGACGCACCGACGAGGCGCGCAACTTCAATTGAAATCGAAGATCCAATTTCAATTGAAATCGCGGAGAGTCCTGCCCGTCGACGACGGAGCCGTCCACCCGCACCGGACGCGCCGGTGAGCCCCGGTGTCGGTGGGCTCAGGCACCAGGCTCAGTCGGCGGGCTCAGTCGGCGGGCTCAGGCATCGGGCTCAGTCGAGGGTGCCGGTGAGGTAGCGCTGGAGGTTGGGGCCGACCGCGGCGACCACCGTGTCGTGGTCGGCGGAGGCCAGGGGTTCCAGGCGGACCACGTAGCGGGCCATGCCCAGGCCGACGATCTGCGATCCGCACAGCGCCCCGCGCAGATCCGGCTGGTCCACGCCGAGCGCCTTGATCAGCTTCTCGAACATCACGTTCTGGATGAACTCCCGGAGCATCGCCACCGCGTTCTCGTTGGTCGCGATGCTGCGCACCAGCGCCGCGAACTGGCCGCCCTCCGCGTTGTCCCACACCGTCAGGAACCGCCGCAGCAGCCGCTCGGCCAGCTGCTCGCGGTCTCCGGCCAGCAGCTGCGGCACCACTTCCGCCGGGTTCACCGGAATGTGCACCGCCGCGGAGAACAGCCCCGCCTTGCCGCCGAACCAGTGGTTGACCATCGCCGGATCCACCCCGGCCTGCGCCGCGATGGCGCGGACGGTGGCCGCGTCGTAGCCCTGTTCGGTGAACACCTCGCGCGCCGCCGCCAGCAGCGCGGCCTTGGTGTCGGCACCGCTGCGCCGTCGTCCGCGCCGCTTCGGCTCGGTGCCGTTCGTTCCACTGCTCACCCGCTCATCCTGGCCGCTGCGGCGGGGCGAGGGCAAAGCGGTGGCGGAGGGCGCGCGCGGGCCGGAACGGGTGCGCGGCACAATGACGGCATGGTCGGCGACGGTGATATCGGCTCAATCAGTCCCGGACGCGAGGAGTTCCGCGCCCTCGCCGCGGACCGCCGGGTGATCCCGGTGGTGCGGCGGTTGCTCGCGGACGACGAGACCCCGCTCGGGGTGTACCGCAAGCTCGCCGGGGACCGCCCCGGGACGTTCCTGTTCGAATCCGCCGAGAACGGGCGCTCCTGGTCGCGATGGTCCTTCGTCGGTGCCCGCAGCGCCGCCGCGCTGACCGTTCGCGACGGCGAAGCGCACTGGACCGGCACGCCGCCCACCGGACTGCCCGACGGCGGCGACCCGCTGCAGGCGCTGCGCGAGACGGTCCGGCTGCTGCAGACCGATCCGCTGCCCGGCCTGCCGCCGCTGACCGGCGGCATGGTCGGCTACCTCGGCTACGACGCGGTGCGCAGGCTGGAGCGGCTGCCCGAGCTCACCGAGGACGACCTGAAGATCCCCGAGCTGGTCATGCTGCTGGCCACCGACCTGGCCGCGCTGGACCACCACGAGGGCACCATCACCCTGATCGCCAACGCGGTGAACTGGGACGACAGCCCGGAGCGCGTGGACGCCGCCTACGACGACGCGGTGCGCAGGCTGGACGAGATGACCGAGCAGCTGTGCACGCCGTCGGCGCCCACGGTGGCGGCCTTCTCCCGCCCGAGCCCGCAGTTCGTCCGCCGCCGCGAGCCGGCGGAGCACTACGCGGCGGTGGAGAAGGCCAAGGAGGCGATCCGCGCCGGCGAGGCGTTCCAGGTCGTGGTCTCCCAGCGCTTCGAGATGTCCACCAGCGCCGACGCGCTCGACATCTACCGCGTCCTGCGCACCACCAACCCCAGCCCGTACATGTACCTGCTGAGGTTGGAGGCGCCCGACGGCGGCACCCCGTTCGACATCGTCGGCTCCAGCCCGGAATCGCTGGTGACGGTGCGCGACGGCCAGGCCACCACGCACCCGATCGCGGGAACCCGCTGGCGCGGCGCCGACGAGGACGAGGACTCGCTGCTGGAGAAGGAGCTGCTCAACGACGACAAGGAGCGCGCCGAGCACCTGATGCTCGTCGACCTCGGCCGCAACGACCTGGGCCGGGTCTGCAAGCCGGGTTCGGTGCACGTCGTCGACTTCTTCCGCATCGAGCGCTACAGCCACGTCATGCACATCGTGTCCACGGTGACCGGGCAGCTGGCCGACGACAAGACGGCCTTCGACGCGATCGCCGCCTGCTTCCCGGCGGGCACCCTGTCCGGCGCGCCCAAGCCGCGCGCGCTGGAGCTGATCGAGGAGCTGGAACCCACGCGGCGCGCCCAGTACGGCGGCGTGGTCGGCTACCTGGACTTCGCCGGGGACGCCGACACCGCGATCGCCATCCGCACTGCGCTGGTCCGCGACGGCAGGGCCTACGTGCAGGCGGGCGGCGGGATCGTGGCCGATTCGGACCCGGTCGCGGAGGACCAGGAGTGCCTGAACAAGGCGCGCGCGGTGCTCAACGCGGTCGCGACGGCGGAGACGCTGGCCCGTCCGGGCGGCGAGCAGGTGACGGAGGAGCGGGTTGACCACCGAGCCGGGATCTGAACCGAGCCGGTCCAGGGGACTGCTGTGGCTGGTCGTGCTGCTGGCGCTGGCCGCAGCCGGGGCGTTGTGGGGTGCCAGCGGCCTGACCTGGGCCGAGCAGCTGTTCCGCGGCTCGTTCGGCAACGAGGTCCTGGTCGAGCTGACGGGCGCGGACCTGCGCCCGGAGCTGGTACCGATGGCGCTGGCATCGCTGGCCGCGGTGGCGGCGGTGCTCGCCACCGGAGGCTTGCTGCGACGCGTTGTGGGCGTGCTGGTGCTCGTCGCGGGCGCCGCGCTTGTCTGGCGGTCGGTGCAGGCCTTCACCGGCGGCCTGGCGGTGCGGAGCGCGCCGACGGCACCGCCTGGCAGCGCGCCCGTCGGTGAGGTCGCCACGCAGCCCTACGGGCCGCTGCTGGTGCTGGCCGCCGCGGTGCTGCTGGTAGTTGCCGGGGCGTTGGTGCTGCTCCGGGCGGGGCGAATGCCGGCGATGGGTGCCAAGTACTCGGCGCCCGGGACGGCGAAGCGGAAATCCCACGATCCGGACCGGCAGATGTGGCAGGACCTGGACGCCGGTCGCGATCCGACCGACGACCAGGATCGCTGAATTTATTTCAAGTTTCCCCGTGAAGTCGGAAAACCCAGTTCGGTACGGTTCCGAACACCCGCACCACCCGCGCACAAGGGCCGAAGGTCCTTGCTGCGCTGGGACGTTCCGGACACCCCTTGATGGGCCGGGGCCCGGGCGAGGTTTAGCATCGGCCATGCGACGGCACGGCGGGAAGGGGAGTGTCGTGATCGAGCGCAATGAGTTCATCTGCGCATCCAACTCGTGGTTCAGGGACTTGCGGGTAGCTGTTCGGGGCAGGGCCGGCGAGGTGTTCGCGTGACCGTTCTGGAATCCATCATCGAAGGCGTTCGCGAGGATCTTGCAGTTCGCGAATCCGCGATTCCGTTCGACGAGATCAAGCAGCTGTCCGCCGCGGCGGCACCGCCGCACGACGTGCTCGCCGCGCTGAAGGCGCCGGGCGTGGGCGTCATCGCGGAGGTCAAGCGGCGCAGCCCGTCCAAGGGCGAGCTGGCCGAGATCGGTGAGCCGGCCGAGCTGGCCGCCGACTACGCCGACGCCGGGGCGCGGGTGATCAGCGTCCTGACCGAGGGACGCCGGTTCGGCGGATCGCTGGCCGACTTCGACGCGGTGCGCAAGCGAGTCGTCGGCACGCCGCTGCTGCGCAAGGACTTCATCGTCAGCCCGTACCAGGTGCACGAGGCCCGCGCGCACGGCGCGGACATGGTGCTGCTGATCGTCGCGGCCCTGGAGCAGAACGCGCTGGAAGCGTTGCTGGACCGGGTCGAGTCGCTGGGCATGACGGCGCTGGTCGAGGTGCACACGGCCGAGGAGGCCGACCGCGCGCTGGAGGCCGGCGCGAAGGTGATTGGCATCAACGCCCGCAACCTGCATACGCTCGAAGTGGACCGCGACGTGTTCGGCCGGATCGCGCCGGGTCTGCCGCAGGACGTCCTCAAGATCGCCGAGTCCGGAGTTCGCGGGCCCAGCGACCTGATGGCCTACGCGGGCTCGGGCGCGGATGCGGTGCTGGTGGGCGAAGGCCTGGTGACCAGCGACAATCCCAAGACGGCTGTCACCCAGCTGGTGACCGCCGGGTCGCACCCCGCATGCCCGCGGCCGAGCCGGTGACCGGGCGGCGCGGGGGCGGCGAGGCACAGGAGGTAGGGCAATGACCGTGGGGGCGGACACCGCGCGCGCACACCGCCAGGGCAAGGCCGTGCCGGAAGGGCACGACCCTGACGAGCGCGGGCACTTCGGGGAGTACGGCGGCCGGTTCATGCCGGAGGCGCTGATCGCGGCGCAGGACGAGCTGGCCGCGGAGTACGCCAAGGCGCAGCAGGATCCCGAGTACCTGGCCGAGCTCGACGACCTGCTGCGCAACTACGCGGGTCGCCCGTCGCTGCTGACCGAGGCCAAGCGCTTCGCCGAGCACGCGGGCGGCGCGCGGATCCTGCTCAAGCGGGAGGACCTCAACCACACCGGCTCGCACAAGATCAACAACGTGCTGGGTCAGGCGCTGCTGGTCAAGCGGATGGGCAAGCGCCGGGTCATCGCCGAGACCGGTGCCGGGCAGCACGGCGTGGCCACCGCCACCGCCTGCGCGCTGCTCGGCCTGGAGTGCGTGATCTACATGGGCAAGGTCGACACCGAGCGGCAGGCCCTCAACGTGGCGCGGATGCGGCTGCTGGGCGCGGAGGTCATCCCGGTCAGCAACGGCTCGGCGACCCTCAAGGACGCGATCAACGAGGCGCTGCGGGACTGGGTCGCCAACGTCGACCACACCCACTACCTGCTGGGCACCGCCGCGGGCGCGCACCCGTTCCCGATGATGGTCCGCAACTTCCACCGGGTCATCGGCGACGAGGCCCGCGAGCAGGCGCTGGCGCTGACCGGCAGGCTGCCCGACGCGGTCGTCGCCTGCGTCGGCGGCGGCTCCAACGCGATCGGCATCTTCCACGGCTTCATCGACGACGCCGACGTGCGGCTGGTCGGCTTCGAACCGGCCGGGCACGGTATCGACTCCGGCGAGCACGGTGCGACCCTCAGCGAGGGCACGCCCGGCACGCTGCACGGCGCCCGCTCCTACCTGCTGCAGGACGACGACGGGCAGGTCGTCGAGGCCTACTCGATCTCCGCGGGTCTGGACTACCCGGGCGTCGGGCCGGAGCACTCGTACCTGAAGGACACCGGCCGCGCCGAGTACCGGTCGGTGACCGACGACGAGGCCATGCAGGCGTTCAAGCTGCTCTCGCGCACCGAGGGCATCATCCCGGCGATCGAGTCCGCGCACGCGCTGGCCGGGGCGCTGGAGCTCGGCAAGGAGCTGGGGCCGGAGGCGATCATCGTGGTCAGCCTCTCCGGGCGCGGCGACAAGGACATGGACACCGCGGCGAAGTACTTCGGGCTCGTCGATGAGGCTCAGGAGGATGCGCGGTGAGCCTGCGCGAGGTTTTCCAGACCTGCCGGGAGGAGCAGCGCGCCGCGCTGATCGGCTACCTGCCCGCCGGGTTCCCGACGGTGGCGGAGTCCAAGGAGCTGTTCGGTGCGATGCTGACCGGCGACGGCTCGGCCGGCTGCGACATCGTCGAGGTCGGCGTCCCGTTCTCCGACCCGGTGATGGACGGCCCCACCGTCCAGGCGGCCAGCGACAAGGCACTGCGCGCGGGCTTCCGGCTGCGCGACACCTTCGAGGTGGTCTCCTCGATCGCCGAGGCGGGCGGGCGCGCGGTGGTGATGACCTACTGGAACCCGGTGCACCGCTACGGCGTGAACGCCTTCGCCCGCGACCTCAAGGCCGCAGGCGGGCTCGGCGTGATCACCCCGGACCTGATCCCGGACGAGGGCGAGGACTGGATCGCCGCCACCGACGAGCACGGCCTGGACCGGATCTTCCTGGTCGCCCCGTCCTCCACCGAGGAGCGGCTGGCGCTGACCGCGAAGGCCACCAGCGGATTCGTCTACGCGACATCGGTGATGGGCGTGACCGGCGCCCGCGACAGCGTCGGCTCGGCGGCGGCCGGCCTGGTCCAGCGCACCCGCGCGCACACGGACCTGCCGATCGGCGTCGGCCTCGGCGTGCGCTCCGGCGAGCAGGCGGCCGAGATCGCGGCCTACGCGGACGGGGTGATCGTCGGCTCGGCCTTCGTGACCGCCGCGGAGCAGCGCGGCGTCGCCGGAGTCCGCGACCTCACCGCGGAACTGGCCCGAGGCGTCCGCAGCCGCTGAAGCCCGGCGTTCCGCCGTCGTTCCGCGATTTCCATTGAAATTGGATGTCCAATTTCAATGGAAATCGCGGGTCAACCGGCGTCGGGCACCGGCCAGGTGGGCCGGTGGTGAGTTCGCACCACCGACAGTTCGGCCGATCGGGTGAATAATGTTGGGCTGATCGCCCGCGTGGGGTGAGGTGAACGGTCCCTGGTGGGGGCCTGAGCGGGGGCCGCGCGTTCCGCGCTGGGGCGACCGATACCGTTAGCTCCGTGAGTGCCCCGGTTGCCGCCACGGCGAATTCGTTCTTGGCCACCATCCCGAGCCCGTCGCAAGGGGTTTGGTACATCGGCCCGATTCCGCTGCGCGCGTACGCGCTGTGCATCATCGCGGGCATCATCGCCGCGGTCTGGATCGGCAGCCGTCGCTGGGTGGCGCGCGGTGGCGCCGAAGGCACGGTCATCGACATCGCGGTCTTCGCGGTGCCGTTCGGCCTGGTCGGCGGTCGGCTCTACCACGTGGCCACGGACTGGCACAAGTACTTCGGCCCGGACCGCAACCCGCTGGACGCCCTCAAGGTCTGGGAGGGCGGCCTGGGCATCTGGGGCGCCGTCGCGCTCGGCGCGGTGGGCGCCTGGATCGGATGCCGCCGGCGGGGCGTCCCGCTGGCCGCGTTCGCCGACGCCGTCGCGCCCGGCATCATCCTGGCGCAGGCCATCGGCCGCCTCGGCAACTGGTTCAACCAGGAGCTCTACGGTGCCGCGACGACCGTCCCGTGGGGCCTGGAGATCTACCGGCGCGTCGACCCGGCCACCGGCCTCAACGACCCCATCGGCGGCGTGGCGCTGGACCACACCCCGATCACCGTCGTGCACCCGACGTTCCTCTACGAGCTGCTGTGGAACCTGCTGGTCTTCGGCCTGGTCATCTGGGCCGACCGCAAGTTCCGGATGGGCCGCGGCCGGGTGTTCGCGCTCTACGTCGCGGGCTACACCCTCGGCCGGTTGTGGATCGAGATGATGCGCACCGACGACGCCACCCTCATCCTCGGCATCCGCATCAACGTCTTCACCTCCCTGATCGTCTTCGCGGGCGCGGTGCTCTACCTGGTGATGGTGCGCGGCAAGCGCGAGGACCCGGAGCTGCTGAAGGGCAAGCCGGAGCCCGGCGAAGCCCCGGCGGAGCCGGTCGAGCCGAAGGCCGCCGGGAAGGCCGAGCCGGAGGCGAAGTCCGACGAGGCGGAGCCGGATGAGCCGAAGGCGGATGAGCCGGAGGCGAAGGAACCCGAGGCGACGGAGCCGAAGGCGACCGAGGCGAAAGCCGAGGACGCCGAAGGCGATTCGCAGGCTCGCAGCGCCGGAGGCGCGAAGAGCGAGAAGGACTGAGCATCGGGCCGCGCTGAGTGCGCGGCCCGTCTCGTTCTGCCGCCCCGCACGGCCTGGCCGGTCTTCCGCCGGCTGATCGGGAGGCCGCGTGGCGAGCCGTCGTCAGCCCCGGATCGGGGCGATGACGGGTGAGCCGTCGGGGGTGTGGAGGACCGTCACTCGGGCCGTGTAGCGCTTTTCGAGGACTTCCGGCGTGAGGACTTCGGTGGGGGTTCCCTCGGCGGCCGGGCAGCCGGTGTCCAGGAGCAGCAGGCGTTCTGCGTACTGGGCCGCCAGGGTCAGGTCGTGCAGGGTCATGACGACCGTCGTGCCCAGCTCGCGGCGGAGTTCGTCGATCAGGTCGAGCAGGGCCTGCGCGTGTCCGACGTCCAGGCCGGTGGTCGGCTCGTCGAGCAGCAGCACGCCCGCGCGCTGGGCCAGGGCCCGGGCCAGCACCGCGCGCTGGCGCTCGCCGCCGGAGAGAGTGGCCAGGTGGCGATCCGCGAGGCGCGCCAGGTCGAGGCGGTCCAGCAGGGAGCGCACCACGTCCAGGTCGCTCGCTCCCTCGCGGCCCAGCGGGCCGAGGTGCGGAGTGCGGCCGAGGAGCACGTAGTCGGTGACGGTCAGGCCGATCGGCAGCTGCGGGATCTGCGGCGCGTAGCCGATCGCGCGGGCCCGTTCGCGGCGGCGCAGCTCGGCCAGCGGCCGACCGTCGACCAGCACTGAGCCCTTGTGGCGCACCAGCCCGGCGATCGCCTTCAGCAGGGTCGACTTGCCGGAACCGTTCGGCCCGATGATGCCCAGCCAGCCCCCGGTGTCCACAGTGGTCGAAATCCCGGAGATCACCGTGGCACGCCGGTAACCCGCCGAAAGCTCGCGCACCTCCAGCCTGCTCATACTGTTCCGCCTCTCCGCGATTCACAGTGGTGGTTGCGTTACGGCGTTGATCTTGCGTTCTGCGGTTTCCTGTGGCTGGTTCGCGTCACGTTCCCCTGAGGTGCGGTTGAGTGGGGGGACTGCTCATGCACGCCTCCGGTGGAGCAGTGCGGCGAAGAACGGGGCTCCGGTGAATGCCGTGATCACGCCGATCGGGATTTCCGCGGGCGCCAGCAGGGTGCGGGCCAGCATGTCCGCCAGCACCAGGAACACGCCGCCGAACAGCAGCGACATCGGCACGATGATCCGGAAGCTGCCGCCCATCGCCAACCGCACCAGGTGCGGCACGACCAGGCCGACGAAGCCGATCAGACCCGCCGTGGACACCGCCGCCGCGGTGGCCAGCGATGCCGCCACCAGCACCAGGAGCCGCACCCGTCCCGGGTGCACGCCGAGCGCGGCGGCCTCCTCGTCACCGGTGCCCAGCAGGTCCAGCAGCCGCGCGCAGACGCACAGCACGACCGCCGAGAGCACCAGGTAGGGCAGCACGATCAGCACTTCGCGCCAGCCCGTGGTGGACAGCCGCCCGAGGATCCACATGTAGACCTGCTGCAGCGAATCCACCCGCAGCTGCTGCACGAAGGTCTGCCCGGCGGTGAGGAACGCGCCGACGGCGACACCGGCCAGCACCAGCGTCGCGGTGTCGCGCCCCGCCGAACGCCCGACCAGCCAGGTCAGGCCGACCCCGCCGAGCGCCCCGGCGAAGGCCGCGGCCTGCACCGGGACGGACAGCGCGGCGTGCGGCGCGCCGGTGATCACCAGCGTCACCGCGAAACCTGCGCCGGCCGCCGCACCCAGCAGGTACGGGTCGGCCAGCGGGTTGCGGAACACGCCCTGGAACGCCGCGCCGGACACCGCCAGCGCACCGCCGACCAGCACCGCGAGCACCACCCTGGGCACCCGCAGGTGCCAGAGGATGGCCGCCTCGCGCTCCGACAGCGGCGAAACGCCGCCGGTGAGTTGCGCGACGATCTCGGCGAACACCCGCTGCCAGCCGAGCTCGGCCGCCCCGAGCAGCACCGACAGCAGGACGCTGGCCACCAGCGCCGCGACCCCGAGCACCAGGTGCCGGGGTCGCAGCTTGGTCTGCGTCAGGGGAGTGCCCGTCACCCCTGCTGCGCCTTGGAGACCCCATCGGCGATGGAGCGCACCATGTCGACCACTCGCGGGCCCCACCGGCTGGCGATGTCGTCGTCGAGCTCGAAGACGTGCTGCGTGCGCACCGCGTCCAGGGTGTTCCAGCCCGGCCGCTGGGCGACCGCCGCGGCGGTGACCTGGCAGCACTTGACGTCCGACAGGAAGATCAGCTTCGGGTTGGCCTGCAGGATGTGCTCCTCGGAGAGCTGCGGGAAGTCGCCGCCCGCCGGGTCGGCGATGTTGTGCAGGCCGAACAGGCTGTAGACGTTGCCGACGAAGCTGGTCGAAGTCGCGGTGTAGTAGTCCGGGCTGACCTCGTGGTAGTAGGTCAGCGGCTCCGGCGGCTTCGGGGTGTCGCGCACGATCTCGTCGATCTCGGCGCGCATCCTGGCCACCAGCTCGGCGGCCTGCTGGGTGTGCCCGGTGGCCTGGCCCAGCACCTCGATCTGCCGGTACGCCTCGTCCAGGTTCGCCGCCGCCGGGGTGAGCAGGGTCGGCACGTTGGCGGTCTTGAGGCCCTGGGCCAGCTGGCTGGAGCTGTCCGGCGCGATGACCAGATCGGGGTTGTGCCCGCCGACGGCCGCGGCGTCCGCGTTGAACGCGGAGAGATCGCTGCGCGGCGCCTGAGCCGGGAAGTTGGAGAACTGGTCGACCGCGATGACCTGGTCCCCGGCGCCGATGGCGTAGAGGGTCTCGGTGGCCGTCGGCGACAGCGAGATGATCCGCTTCGGCTGCTGCGGCAGGGTCACCGGTTCCTGGCCGGGCAGCTGCACCTTGACCGGGAACGCCGAAGCCGGGTCGTCGGCCGGGGCGGTGGTCTGGGAGTGAGGTCGGGTGGCGCAGGCCGTGACCCCGACGAGCAGGGCCAGCGCGGCGAGCAGCAGGGTGGCGAGTCGGCGGAGCCGGGTCATGTCTTCCCTACGTTTCGGCCGGTGCACGAGGGCGCGGCCGGGGAAGCCGACACCGCACCCCTGCACCGGGAGTGGCGGACATCGACACCACGCGCAAGGCGACCTGGCTCGTGCCCGGTGGCGCACCGGGCCATCGCAGTTGCGGCACAGCACCGGGTTCGCACCGGTTTCGCTTGGCGCTGGCGTCCCGCGAGCACCCGTGGCCGGGCACTCTGAGCTGCAAAGATATCAGGGGTCGATCAACGCGCCGAGCGGCTGCGGGGTGTCGTCGGGCACGGGCGGCCGAGGTGGCGACCGAGCGGCCGGATCCGGCCACGGACCGTGTTCACCGGAGCACCCTTTCTCGTAGTATTCCTGCACGGTAGGCCCGCACAACCAGCCCCCACGCCACCGCACCTCAGGGGACCGTGACGCAACCCAGCCCGGGAAACCCCGAAAACGCAAGTTCAACAGGCAACGCAACCACCACTGTGAATCGCGGAGAGGCGGGGCTGTGACCGGGCTCTTAACCCACACGGGTGCGTTACAACAACATGGTCAGCATCACTTCTGGATTGCTGCTTCCGGGTATCGTGGCTGTTAAAGTTCTCTGAACGCTCCGGTCGCGAGCGGGCTTTCGAAAGCCCGGAAAACTTCTGTCGTGACACCGGAATCTGCGGGCCAGCGCCGTCCCGTGCCCAGAAGTCATGAAGTCAGGCCATTCGGCCGCCGACTTCCAGCACGAGAATGACGAGGGAGGTCTGCGCAGTGGTCTTCTCCGCCGTCCCAGCAGCCCAGGGCCTGTACGACCCGGCTGCCGAACAGGATTCCTGCGGTGTCGCCATGGTCGCCGACATCCGCGGCCGCCGTTCGCACGGCATCGTCGCCGACGCGCTGACCGCGCTGGCCAACCTGGAGCACCGCGGCGCCGCCGGCGCCGAGCCGACCAGCGGTGATGGTGCCGGCATCCTGGTCCAGCTCCCGGACGAGCTGCTGCGCGCCGAGGCCGGCGTCGAGCTGCCCGCGGCCGATGAGACCGGGCAGCGCCGCTACGCCGCGGGCATGGCCTTCCTGCCCGCCGACCCCGACCAGCGACGCCGCGCGGTGGAGGTGATCGAGCAGGTCGCCGCCGAGGAACAGCTGCGCGTGCTGGGCTGGCGCGACGTGCCGACCACCCCGGAGAAGGCGGGCGTGGGCACCACGGCGCTCAAGTGCATGCCGCACTTCGCGACCCTGCTCGTCGCCGGGCAGCGCGACGAGGCGGGCGTGGCGCTGGACCGCCTGGCGTTCTGCCTGCGCAAGCGCGCCGAGCGGGCCGCCGCGGCGGAGGGCCTGGAGCTCTACTTCCCGTCGCTGTCCAGCCGGACCATGGTCTACAAGGGCATGCTGACCACCGAGCAGCTGCCCGCGTTCTTCCCGGACCTCACCGACGAGCGGCTGGTCAGCGCGATCGCGCTGGTGCACAGCCGGTTCTCCACCAACACCTTCCCGTCGTGGCCGCTGGCCCACCCGTTCCGCTACGTGGCGCACAACGGCGAGATCAACACCATCCGCGGCAACCGCAACCGGATGCGCGCCCGCGAGGCGCTGCTGGCCTCCGACCTGATCCCGGGTGAGCTGTCCCGGCTGTACCCGATCTGCGCCGACGACGGCTCGGACTCGGCGTCCTTCGACGAGGTGCTGGAGCTGCTGCACCTCGGTGGCCGCAGCCTGCCGCACGCGGTGCTGATGATGGTGCCGGAGGCGTGGGAGAACCACGCCGAGATGGACCCGAAGCGCAAGGCGTTCTACCAGTTCCACGCCAGCCTGATGGAGCCGTGGGACGGCCCGGCCTGCGTCACCTTCACCGACGGTTCGCTGGTCGGCGCGGTGCTCGACCGCAACGGCCTGCGCCCGGCGCGCTGGTGGCGCACCGCTGACGACCGGGTGGTGCTGGCCAGCGAGACCGGTGTGCTCAACCTCGACCCGGCCCAGGTGGTGGCCAAGGGCAGGTTGCAGCCGGGCCGGATGTTCCTGATCGACACCGAGCAGGGCCGCATCGTCGACGACGACGAGATCAAGTCGGCGCTGGCCGGCGAGCACGCCTACGACGAGTGGCTGCACTCCGGGCTGCTGAACCTCGACGAGCTGCCCGACCGCGAGCACGTGGTGCACACGCACGAATCGGTGGTGCGCCGCCAGCTGGCCTTCGGCTACACCGAGGAGGAGCTGAGCCTGCTGCTGGCGCCGATGGCCACCAGCGGCGGTGAGCCGCTGGGCTCGATGGGCGCCGACACCCCGCCCGCCGTGCTCTCGGAGCGCTCGCGGATGCTCTACGACTACTTCGTGCAGCAGTTCGCGCAGGTCACGAACCCGCCGCTGGACGCGATCCGCGAGGAGATCGTCACCTCGGTGGCGCGCGTGATGGGTCCGGAGCAGAACCTGCTCGACCCGTCGGCGGCGTCCTGCCGCCACATCCTGCTGCCCAACCCGGTCATCGACAACGACGAGCTGGCCAAGCTCATCCACGTCAACGACGACGGCGACCTGCCCGGTTTCGCCTCCGCGGTGCTGTCCGGCCTCTACGAGGTCGACGGCGGCGGCGAGGCGCTGGCCGAGGCCATCGAGCGGATCCGCGAGGAGGCCTCGGAGGCCATCGCCGCCGGTGCGCGCGTGCTGGTGCTCTCCGACCGCGACTCCGACCACAAGCGGGCGCCGATCCCGTCGCTGCTGCTGGTCTCGGCGGTGCACCAGCACCTGGTGCGGACCAAGGAGCGGCTGCGCGTGGCGCTGGTGGTGGAGAGCGGTGACGCCCGCGAGGTGCACCACATCGCCACGCTGCTCGGCTACGGCGCCGCGGCGGTCAACCCGTACCTGGCGTTCGAGACCATCGAGGACATGATCGCCACCGGGCAGATCACCGGCTTCCGGCCGAAGGTGGCGATCCGCAACTACGTGCAGGCGCTGGTCAAGGGCGTGCTGAAGGTGATGTCCAAGATGGGCATCTCCACCGTCGGCGCCTACACCGCGGCGCAGGTCTTCGAGGCGGTCGGGCTGTCCGCCGAGCTGGTCGGCGAGTACTTCGAGGGCACCACCTCCAAGCTCGACGGCGTCGGGCTGGACGTGCTGGCCGAGGAGGTCGCGCAGCGGCACCGCCGCGCCTACCCGGACAACCCGACCGAGCGGGTGCACCGGAAGCTGGAGATCGGCGGCGACTACGCCTACCGCCGCGAGGGCGAGCTGCACCTGTTCACCCCGGAGACGGTGTTCCTGCTCCAGCACTCCACCAAGACCGGCAGCTACGACGTGTTCCGCAAGTACACCGCGGAGTGCGACCGGTTGTCGGCCGAGGGCGGCACGCTGCGCGGGCTGTTCGAGCTCAACAGCGGCCGGGCGCCGATCGACATCGACGAGGTCGAACCGGCCTCGGAGATCATGAAGCGGTTCTCCACCGGCGCGATGAGCTACGGGGCGATCTCCGCCGAGGCGCACGAGACGCTTGCGATCGCGATGAACCGCATCGGCGGCAAGTCCAACTCCGGTGAGGGCGGCGAGGACGTCGACCGCCTCTACGACCCGGAGCGGCGCTCGGCGGTCAAGCAGGTCGCCTCCGGCCGCTTCGGCGTGACCAGCGAATACCTGGTCAACGGCACCGACATCCAGATCAAGATGGCGCAGGGCGCGAAGCCGGGCGAGGGCGGTCAGCTGCCGGGGCACAAGGTGTACCCGTGGGTCGCCAAGACCCGGCACTCCACGCCGGGCGTCGGGCTGATCTCGCCGCCGCCGCACCACGACATCTACTCGATCGAGGACCTGGCGCAGCTGATCCACGACCTCAAGAACGCCAACGAGCACGCCCGCGTGCACGTCAAGCTGGTCTCCGAGATCGGCGTCGGCACGGTCGCGGCGGGCGTGTCCAAGGCGCACGCGGACGTGGTGCTGATCTCCGGCCACGACGGCGGCACCGGTGCGGCGCCGCTGACCTCGCTGAAGCACGCGGGCACGCCGTGGGAGGTCGGGCTGGCCGAGACGCAGCAGACGCTGCTGCTCAACGGCCTGCGGGACCGCATCACGGTGCAGGTCGACGGCGGTTTCAAGACCGGCCGCGACGTCGTGGTGGCCGCGCTGCTGGGCGCCGAGGAGTACGGCTTCGCCACCGCTCCGCTGATCGTCGAGGGCTGCGTGATGATGCGCGTCTGCCACCTCGACACCTGCCCGGTGGGCGTGGCCACCCAGAACCCGGACCTGCGCAAGCGCTACACCGGCCAGGCCGACCACGTGGTCAACTTCTTCGAGTTCATCGCCCAGGAGGTGCGCGAGTACCTGGCGCAGCTGGGCTTCCGCACCCTGGACGAGGCGATCGGCCAGGTCTCCGCGCTCGGCGTGGACGAGGCGGTGCAGAGCTGGAAGTCCCGGGGCCTGGACCTGACCCCGGTGTTCGCCGAGCCGCAGACCCCGTACTCGTCGGTGCGGCGCCGGGTCCGCGAGCAGGACCACGGCCTGGACCGCGCGCTGGACCGCACGCTGATCCAGCTCGCCGAGGCGGCGCTGGAGGACGCCCGCCCGGTGAAGCTGCAGCTGCCGGTGCGCAACGTCAACCGCACCGTCGGCACGCTGCTGGGCGCCGAGGTCAGCCGCCGCTACGGCGGCGACGGCCTGCCCACCGACACCATCCACGTCGAGCTGGAGGGCTCGGCCGGGCAGTCGCTGGGCGCGTTCCTGCCGCCGGGCGTCACGCTGGACATGGTCGGCGACGCCAACGACTACGTCGGCAAGGGCCTGTCCGGCGGGCGGATCGTGGTTCGCCCGCACCCGGATTCGGCGTTCGCCGCCGAGGACCAGGTGATCGCGGGCAACGTGATCGGCTACGGCGCGACCAGCGGCGAGATCTTCCTGCGCGGTCGGGTCGGCGAGCGCTTCGGGGTGCGCAACTCCGGTGCGCTGCTGGTCTCCGAGGGCGCCGGTGATCACGCCTTCGAGTACATGACCGGTGGCCGCGCGGTGGTGCTGGGCGGCACCGGCCGCAACGTCGGCGCCGGCATGTCGGGCGGCATCGCCTACGTGCTGGACCTGGATCCGGTGCGGGTGAACACCGCGATGGTGGAGCTGCAGCGGCCCAGCGCCAAGGAGCTCAAGTGGCTGCACGAGATCGTGCAGCAGCACCGCGAGCTGACCGGTTCGGCGGTGGCGGCCTCGCTGCTCGGCGACTGGCCGCGGCGCTCGGCGGCGTTCCGCAAGGTGATGCCGCGCGACTACCAGCGAGTCCTGGATGCCATGCGGATGGCCAAGATCGAGGGCCGCGACATCGACGAGGCGATCATGGAGGCTTCCCGTGGCTGACCCGAGGGGATTCCTGAAGCACACCCGGGCCGACGCCCCCAAGCGCCCCACCGACGAGCGGCTGGGCGACTGGCAGGAGGTCTACGCCGCGCTGTCCACAGAGGACATGACCGCGCAGGTGTCGGAGCAGGCGTCGCGGTGCATGGACTGCGGCATCCCGTTCTGCCACTCCGGTTCGGCGGGCTGCCCGCTGGGCAACCTGATCCCGGAGTGGAACGACATGGTGCGCCGCGGCCAGTGGCAGGCGGCGGGCGAGCGGCTGCACGCCACCAACAACTTCCCGGAGTTCACCGGCAAGCTGTGCCCCGCGCCGTGCGAGGCGGCCTGCGTGCTGGCGATCTCCCCGGAGGCGGGCGGCGCGGTGACGATCAAGCGCGTCGAGGAGACCATCGCCGAGGTCAGCTGGGCGAACGACCACGTCACCGCGCAGGTGACGGAGGCGCACACCGGCAAGCGGGTGGCGGTGGTCGGCTCCGGCCCGGCCGGGCTGGCGGCGGCCCAGCAGCTGACCCGCGCCGGGCACGAGGTGACCGTCTACGAGCGCGACGACCGCATCGGCGGCCTGCTGCGCTACGGCATCCCCGAGTTCAAGATGGAGAAGTCCGTCCTGGACCGGCGGCTGGCGCAGATGCGCGACGAGGGCACGAAGTTCATCACCGGCTGCGAGGTCGGCGTGGACCTGACGGTCGAGGACCTGCGCGCCGGCTACGACGCCGTGGTGCTCGCGGTCGGCGCGCTGCGCGGTCGCGACGACACCACGATCCCGGGCCGCGAGCTCAAGGGCGTGCACCTGGCGATGGAGCACCTGGTCCCGGCGAACAAGGAGTGCGAGGGCGACGGCCCGGCGTCGATCTCGGCGCAGGGCAAGCACGTCATCATCCTCGGCGGCGGCGATACCGGAGCGGACTGCTACGGCACCGCGACCCGCCAGGGCGCGCTGTCGGTGACCCAGCTGGACAACTACCCGCAGCCGCCGACGGCCCGCGACGATGACCTCTCCCCGTGGCCGACCTGGCCGTACATCCTGCGCACCTACCCGGCGCACGAGGAGGCGGGGGAGCGCAAGTTCGCGGTGGCGATCGAGTCGTTCGTCGGCGACGAAGAGGGCAACGTGCGCGCGGTCCGCCTCCGCGAGGTGAAGGTCCAGCGCGACGAGAACGGCCGCCGCCAGGTCGTCCCGGTCTCCGACGAGGTCCAGGAACTGCCCTGCGACCTGGCCCTGCTGGCGATCGGCTTCGAGGGCGTCGAGCACATGCCGCTCCTCGACGGCCTGGGCATCAACCTGACCAAGCGAGGCACGATCGGCTGCGGCTCCAACTGGGAGACAACGGCCCCGGACGTCTTCGTCTGCGGAGACGCCCACCGAGGAGCCTCCCTGGTGGTCTGGGCGATCGCAGAAGGCCGCTCGGTGGCCAACGCGGTGGACGCCCACCTGACGGGCTCCTCCCAGCTCCCGTCCCCGGTCCACCCGACGGCCCTGCCCCTGGCGGTGTGATCCTTCGCCGCTGACGCCGAGAAACCCCTGCGCGGAGAACGTTCGCGCAGGGGTTTCGTCTTGTGGTCAGCCGGTGTCCGGAACCAGGCGGGCACTACGCGCGATGATCAGCGACTGAACTTGCCGCCCTTGATCGCGTTCATGAACGTCTGCCACTGGTCAGCGGTTGCAGTGAAGTATCCAGCGCTGCGGTTCTTGGTGTCGCGCACAGCAGCACCATCGTGAATGCTGCCGACCTCGACGCAGTTCTCGGCCCCCTGGCTACGGCTGGACTTGCGCCAACCAGTTACGGGCGAAGTCGGGGCCATCGCTACCACTCCACTACGTCAGCTCTTTGATCCTCCTGTCGAGCATCCGAGCCGTCACACGGTCAGATGCCGCGACCGCGCGCAGTGTATCGAACGCCTTTGCGTAACGGTCAGTGTGAGACGGCTTGTCCAGGTAGTCGGAGCTGGTGAGCGCCTCCACGTAGACGAAGGTCGCGACGGGCTCCGCGAGGTGCAACAACCGGAACGACGACCCCAGCGCCACGTGTTCTCCGGCCTCGAACGGCAAGATCTGCAGCGTGATGTTCGGACGACCAGCTGCCCGGCGCAGATGCTGCAGTTGATCGCGTAGCACTTCTCGGCCGCCGACCTGCCGATACAGCGCGGCTTCGCCGATCACGCACCAGACATCCGGTGCATCCTCGCCGAGCATGCGTTCGGCTCGCTGCACGCGTTCGTTCACAGCTGGTTCGACGTCCTGGGTGTCGTCCAGCGGGTTTGACAGCACTGCTCGCGCGTAGTGCTCTGTTTGCAAGACCGCTGGAATCACTTCGGGGTCGTAGTGCTTGATCTCCGCAGCCGCACCTTCTAGCGCAACGTAAGTCGCTGCCCAGTCCGGCACCCGGGCAGGTTGATCCCGCCGCCGAGCTTCCTTGGCCAGCGCCCGCAACCGATCGGATTCTCGGCCGTCGCGAACGCCGAACATCCCCAGAAGTACGTCGACCTCGGCTGCAGAGACCGTCAGTTCGCCCTTCTCGACGCGGGTCACCTTGTTCGCGTACCAGTCGAGCCGCTCGGCGATCTCCTTCGGCTTCACGCCCGCCCGTTCACGAAGGTTGCGCAAGATCAACCCGACCTGGACGCGTCGCACCGCTGGCCATGTCTGCTGCATGACGCCATCTTGCCCCACAAGACGCCTCCATCCCGAGAATTCGCCCTACTGGGTAATCGCCAACTGGAATTCCAATTGGTTAACTTCCATCTAGCCACGGCAGAGGTGTTCCGCATCAGGAGCGCTCAGCCGGCGAGGAAGTCAGCCGGTCATTCAGGGCCGGAACCAGCAACGAGGGTGAGGGCAGATCGCATGACCGTTCACGCCTCCATCGGATTTACCGCCGGAGCACTGGCTTTTCGCTCCCCGGTGGGGCCGTGGTGGACCCCCGACCACCACGAGCGGGCCACCCAGACGCGACAACACCCCTCCCGGTTGGCGCGCGGTGGCCAAGCGGGGCCGGTGCGGTACCGAGACAGCCGACGCACCGGCCCCGTCAAGCCCTCCAAGGCGGTGACGTGATGTACCGGCCGCATCCGTTCAGCTGGGTGCCCGGCGAAGGCGAGCGGCACGCGACCACCGAAGAACGGCCACCTGGCGGCTGGCCGAAGGGGGTAGAAGTCCCTGTGCTGTGCGGAAAACAGGTCGAGCCGGTCAGCTCCGTCGAAGCGTGGCTCTGGACGACGTGCACGAGCTGCAACGTCGAAGCCCACGAGGTTGCGGGCGTGCCGCTTGCGGGTGCGCGATGAGTGCCCGGCATGCGCGGATCGCTCGGTTGGCGCGAGCGGCGGTCTTAATGCTCGACCACGCGGCCGACGACATCGACCGTGGTTTGTGGACAGACGCCGAGTTGGAGGGAATGGCCGACGCGCTCGACTCACTGACCGCGGCGTTGCGTGGTCAAGACCAGGCCACGGTCCGACGCGACGTGCTGGTCATCGATTCGGAAAGGATTGACCGTTGATCGCTTGGGGCGTTTGCGCTGGTGCAACAGCTGTTCTGGTCATCTGGTGGATGCTGCGCTGTTCGTATCGGCCGCAGCATGCCGAAGTCGGCGAAGGGGCACCAACAGTCCGGTATCTGATCGAGCGGGTGGAGGCCGAGACCAGCGGAGGTGGCCGTCACCGCCTGCGCGAGCCGATCGCGAAGCGCGGTGGCGAGGCCGACGACAAGCCCTGGATTCCAGCGCCGCCATCCGAGGCGCCGGATCCCCACGAGTACACGCGAAACCCGATGGTGCTGCGCCGAATCCTTGCGGGATTGCGCAGCTTGTAGACCCGGCTCGGTGTTGGTCGCACTCCCTCCCCGACACCCAGCACCGAGCCGTCCCCGGTCGGGCGGTGCACAACAGCAGCACCGCCCGACCGGCTTCAAACCGCTACCCAGAATCGAGTTGGATGCATGCACAAGGACAAGTGCGATGATGCTCAGCCCGAGATCACCGGTACACCGGTCTTGGTCTCGATGAAGCTCAACGCGATGGCAGCAGGAATCGGGCCCAACGCCGATGACGACGTCGCGGCAAGCCCAGCTGATGAGCAGCCAGAAGCTGGCGCGGCCGCATCTGCCCGCGTGCTGGGCCGGACGGGTGAGGTGGGGGAGATCGAGTAGAAATCCTCAACACTCCCTGTGTTGAGTTCGATACCGTCCGTTCCGATCAATGCATTGACGTACCGCGATTCGGATCGGGAGGCTACAGGGAGCATGCGGGCTGGGGATGATCAGGCAGCGCCCGCCGTGATCGGAGCTGACTACATCGCTGAGCAGAACGGCGAAGAGCCTGAACCGGTGTTCGTGCCGTTGGAGAAACGTCTCCTGAGCCGGGACAAGGACGCCACCATCGAGCTGCGTCGTTTGACGGACGGACGTCTGGCCGTGGTGGCGTTCACCTCGCTGGAGGCGCTGGTGCACAGCTGCGGGAACCTGCAGCCGTGGGCCTCGCTGCCTGCCGACCAGGTCAGCGAGATTCAAGCCCGCAGCGGGGCCGATCTGGTTATTTGGGATGCCGAACTACCGGCCGACCAACGCAGGGACGCTGGGGGAGCCGACCGATGAGTGGAACGCAGGCGCAGCTCGGGGACTTGGAGGCACTCGCCAGCCAGCTCCGCACCGGGGCGATGGAGCTGGACGGGAGCGGTGCACCGCCGCCCGCCCCGCAGGTCGGGGTCGCGACCGAGGCGGTCGCCGGGGCGATGGCGATGCTGGCCCTGTCTGCCGCCGAGATCGTCGAGGCCATGAACTTTGCCGGGGCCGAGGTTGCGGCTGGCCGCAACCTCTATGACGAGACCGATCACGGCAACGCCGACGACATCGCCCGTACCGCCCCGAACGAGCCGCGGTAGTTCCACAGGGGATCCGGAGCATGCCACTCGATATCAAAGTTGACGCCCAGCCCAGCACGATCCGCACAGCCGCAGACTGGTTGGACGGGATGGCGCGTGCTGTCGATGCGGCCTTGGACACGATCAACCGTGTTCGCGGTGAGTCCGAAACAGGCTGGTCCAGCGAAGCGGGCCAAGCCTTCCGCGACGGTATGGGCAAGATCGGCCCGCGCGTCGATGAGGTGTCGATCAGCTATGCCGGCCTAGCGGCAGAGCTGCGTCGCCACGCCGACGCCATCGACACAATCAAGGTCAGGATGAACCAGGCCCGCGAGCTCGCTCTCAAGGAAGGGCTCGTTGTCCAGGGCGACCTGATCATGGAGCCTGGGCCGGAGCCACCTGCTCCGACACCGCTGCCCGCCGACAAGCCCGCCACTCCTGAGCAGCAGGCCGCGCACACCGCAGCGGTGCAGGCGGAAGCGGCATTTGTGCGCAAGGTCCAGGCGTACGCCGATTGCACGATGCTGGTCGCCGAGGCACGGAGGCTGGAGAACGAGTCGGTGGCCATCCTCAACCGCTTCCTCGGCGGGCTGATCGAGAAATCCCCGTTCAACGCCTCGGACGTCCTCACAGGGCTTGCGGGTGCGACGGCCGGACAGACCGCCGCCATGCGGGCCAAGGCGATGCAAATCGCGCGCAGCGGGTCGATCGAGATATCCGAACGCCTTGCCCAGAACCCGTACATGAGTCTGCAGGCCCGCACACGGGCCGCTGCCATTCACATCACTCGTTCCATGGAAGTGGCGGATCTGGAGCGTAAGGCCATCGCCTCACGAACGGCGCAGTGGGTGGACAAGTTGGGGCCTCGGACGAAGGGCTTCCTGCAGCTGACGCTGGACTTCGGCAAGAAGCCTCCGACGGCTGGCAGCGGGCTTCTGCGCGGAGCGCTGAAGGTGGGAAGCAAGCTCCCGGTCGTGGGCTTGTTGATCACTGGAGGAGGAATCGGCTACGACATCAGCGTTGGCAAGGATCCGGCGACCAGCGTTGCCTCGGGCCTCGGTGGGTTCGTTGCCGGCGCGGGTGCCACCGTGGGACTAGCGGCTCTGGGAACCCCAGTGGGTTGGGTCGTCGTCGGCGGTGCTGCAGTCTCCTGGGGCGTTGGTTTCGCGATCGAGGAGTGGGGCGACGAGCTCATGGACGGTGTGAAGGCTGTCGGTGAGAAGCTGCAGGAGATCAACCCCAAAATGGGCCGCTGACCGAGTGGGCGTGACGTGACCACAGGATTGCCACCTAAACCCGACCCGCAGACCGGGGAGCCGCGGCCACCGCGGGCCCCGCTGGAGCCGGGGTGGAAGCTAGCGGAGAACAAGCACAAGCACGGCCTATCGAAGGTCTCGCAGCCACCCGAGGGCGAGGGGCCGATCCTCGAGTGGTTCTATCCGACCCGAGGCCGCGCGCTGACCTTTGGCGCCATCGCAGTGACGATCATGGTTGTCTACTTCACCTGGCGCGACTGGGGCTTCGGCTGGACGGCCACTTGGTGGCTGTGGCTGTTCATCGTCCCGTGGCCCTTCATTTTTCTGCTCGCCGGACGCAACGTCCGCATCTCAGCAGGGGCGGACTGGCTGATCTACGGCAAAAACGGTCTGGTCAAAACATACGAGCTGACCAAGGTCAATGTAACCGTGGGTGGAGCTGCGCACTACCTCGACGTCGAGGACCGACACGGCGCAACGCTCTACGTGCAGATCAACAACCTGCAGCTCAACCGAGAACTCTGGGACTTGGTGTACCTCGGCTTGCTGTACTCCGTCCACGAGGGGAGGGCTGAGGTTAATAAGATGGCTGAGAACTACCTAGCATTAAAGATTCCTCTTCATCTGCGTGAATGGGAGTACCCCCAGAACTGAGCGTGTAAGGGCGTTCTCGCCCGGGCTCAACACTCAAGGATTGGCGTGTCTTCATGGGTGACCAACCGCCTGTAAGGCTGGCCGTGAGATCGTTGCTCTCGATCCAGGACGCTCAATTTTCTAGTATTCATTGGGGGTGTAAATGGCTTCAGGGAATGATTCGGCGCGCGATGCTAGTTCGGTGCGCAACGGGTTCACGGGTGAGATTAATGGTTCGCTTGTGCAGGCGGGCGCTATTTACGGCGATGTGAACTTGGTTGCACGGAATCTCGTCGATACGCCGGACAGGAGAGGTCCTTTAGTCGTTACCACGATGGTCGAATCCTGCCTCGCGTACAAGATCGCTGGGGTTGGTCGAGGATTTCCGGCGAGCGAACGTACTACTATTAAGTTGACAATTGAGGCTCTTACGGAGCAGGCGGTGGTCGTGCATGCTCTTCGGCCTGTTGTTCGCAAGCGATATATAGACCCTAGGGAGATCGGTAAGGTGGCGGATAAGTCTCCGCTCGCCGAGAGGGATTTCGACGTCGTGCTCGATTCCGAGCCGCCTCGTCTTGTAGCTAGATCCCAATCGTTTCGGCTGAGGAATCTCCGCAAGATTCCCTTTTCTGTCACAGCTGGCGTGCCGCAAGTTCTCGTCCTTCGTCCCATTGTTCGAACAGTCGCGGTAGAGTGGGACTTAGAGGTTGATTGGACGTGCGGGGGGCATCAAAAGACGATAGTTGTAGATGATGGCGGCCTCGTATTCCGCCTATCGCCGTCAACGCTGCTACGGCCAGGAGAAGTTCCCATCCCGTAGGCGTCGCACTTCATTACGCCGTCCCTGTTGGGGATCAACGGCGAGGTGGACTGCCTGCACGGCTACCCGCGGCTGCCGACGGCTCGCGACGACAACCGCTCCCCGTGGTCGACCGGGCGTTGCTGGCGATCGGCTTCGAAGGCGTCGAGCACGTGCCGTTCCTGGTGGTCTGGGCGATCGCGGAAGGCCGCTCGGTGACCAACGCGGTGGACGCCCACCTGACGGGCTCCTCCCAGCTCCCGTCCCCGGTCCACCCGACGGCCCTGCCCCTGGCGGTGTGATCCTTCGCCGCTGACACGAGAAAGACCCCTGCGCTGGTCGAGCTGCGCAGGGGTCTTTCTCGTGGTTGTCACATCACCGGGGTGTTCTGGCCGACCTTGATCTGCCATTCGCCGTCGATGTGTTGGGCGACGGCCGTGAAGATCGCTTCCATGGGGTCTTTGTGCTCATCAGTGCTCTCAGCGTGGCGTGTTCGCTGGTGGGCGTGGATCACCGCCAGGTCCGTTGAGAGGTGCGTGATGCTCTCGATCGTGTAGCTGACGCTGATGGCTTCGAGTGGTCCGCCTGGGCCGAACACGAATGACTGGGCGCGGTGGAGCGCGTCCTTGTCCTTGACGAGGTTGCCGCTGAAGTTCACGAAGACAGGAGCGTCGGCGAACAGGTCGTTCATCGCTTTGGCGTCGTTCGTGTTGAAGGCGCGCTCGTAGCGCTCGATGAGGTCGGTCAGAGCGCGGTCGGTTCCGGTGTTCACGGTGATTCCCTTTCGTCGTGCGCAGAACCGATCCTGAAACTTCGACATATCTGGAAGTCAAGGCGCGATCAGGGAGTGACGATGCTGAAGTCGGGGTCCGGCTCGTCGAGGACCTCGACGAGCGCCTGCAGGCGGGTCAGGTCGCCGCGGTGGTCGATGCCGGTCAGGTCCTGGCGCAGCAGGCCCGCCAGCTGCGGTCTCGTCATCGACAGCGTCAGCTGAGCGGCGGGGTCGGGCGTGTTGTCGCTGTGGTGGGTCAGGACGCCGTTGGCCAGGCGCAGGTGCCAGATCTTGTTCTCGTCGGTCAGCTTCCAGTCCATCGTGATGGTGCGGTCCCAGGCCTTCGGGCCGTTGACCCGGATCGCGATCGAGTCGAGGAGCTGGTCCACCGTCAGCGCCGCCATCATGCTCGGGCTGCTGCTGGACAGGGCCGTCGGCTTCTTGCCCTCGCGGAGCTCCTTCGCCGCGGTCAGGTAGAAGTTGCGCCACACCGCGTCCTCCACGCCGTGGCCGAGCCGGTCGTAGAGCTTCGCGAGTTCCTGCTTGGCCTTCTCGTTGTCCGGCTCGGCGAAGACGCAGTGGTTCAGCAGCGTGACCGCGAAGCGCAGGTCGCCTTGCGCGGCGTAGTCGCCGGCCCGCTTGATCCCGTCGGCGACACCGCCCATGACCTGCACCCAGCGCTTGGACTGCTCGACGGGCGGGTGCTCCCACAGGTGGGCCGGATTCCCGTCGAACCAGCCCATGTAGCGCTGGTAGATGCCCTTGATGTTGTGGTTGAGCGAGCCGTAGTAGCCGCGGGTGGCCCAAGCGTTCTGCAGAGCCGGTGGCAGTTCGAGGAACTCGGCGATCTCGCTGCCGGTGTGGCCCTGGTTGATCAGCCGGAGCGTCTGGTCGTGCAGGTAGGCGTACAGGTCGCGTTGTTCGGCCAGCGCTCCGACGAGCTGCTCGGTTCCCCAGGTCGGCCAGTGGTGGCTGCCGAAGAGGACTTCGGCCTCCTCGCCGAAGCGCACGATGGTCTCGCTCAGGTAGCGCGACCACTGCCGGGCGTCGCGGACCTGCGCGCCGCGCAGCGTGATGATGTTGTGCATGGTGTGCGCGACGTTCTCCGCCATGCACAGCGCTTTCAGCTGCGGGAAGTAGAGGTTCATCTCGGAAGGCGCCTCGGTGCCCGGCGTCAGCTGGAACTCGATGACGACCCCGTCGATGGTCCTGCGCTGACCGGTCTCGGTGATCGATTCCGTCGGCGGCACGAGGCTGCTCGTCCCGGTGGCCACGGCTTGGCCGAGGCCGCAGCCGATCTGGCCGTCAGGCGCGATGTCGAGGTGGTCGCCGTACATGTACGCGGCGCGGCGGCTCATAGCGGTTCCCGCGTAGACGTTCTCGACGACGGCGTGCTCCATGAAGCCCTCGGGAGCGAGGACCGGAACGGCGTGGCCGGGCGGCAGGATCCCTTCGGTGCCACCGAAGTGGTCGACGTGCGAATGGGTGTAGATGACTCCGGTGACGGCTCGGTCGCCGCGGTGCGCGCGGTAGAGGCCCAGCGCGGCAACTGCGGTCTCGTTGCAGGTGAGGGTGTCGATCACGATCACACCGGTGTCACCCTCGATGAACGTCATGTTCGCCAGGTCCAGGCCGCGCACCTGGTAGATGCGGTCCGAGACCTGGTACAGCCCCTGGCGGGACGCGAGCTGGCCCTGCCGCCACAGGCTGGGGTCGGCGGTGCCGGGAACCTCGCCTGCCAGGAACGAGTAGGCGTCGGCGTCGTAGACCACGGCGCCGTCCTCGCCCTTGACCTTCCCCGGTTCCAGGGCGCCGAGGAATCCGCGGTCGGCGTTGGCGAAGTCGGTGCGGTCGCCGTAGGGGAGTCCGGTCGTGTCGGTCGGGAACCGCCTGCCCGCGCCGCCGACGGGTCCCGCGGTCGTCGTGCACGAGGTGAGCGTCATCGCCGCGGCGGCCGCTCCGGCGCCGACCACGAACTTCCGCCTGTTCAACGGTTTCACAACTGCCTCCGAATCGGTCGTCTCGATCCCTCCGCAACCCCACTGTGCCTGCGGGAAAACAATTAAAGCGACCGTTTTAGGCGACTAATGCGAGTGTTTTACACGACATTGACGAAGGCGTTCCGGTTGATCAGACTGGATGGGTGGACACCCGCTCGGAACTGCTGCTCGCCGCGGAGCGGCTCTTCGCCCTGCACGGCATCGACGGCGTCTCGCTGCGGCAGATCGCCGCGGCGGCGGGGCAGCGCAACGTGGCCGCGGCGCACTACCACTTCGGGGACAAGTCGAAGCTGATCGGCGCGATCTTCACCAGCCGCCTGGCGCACATCGACCAGCGCCGGACCGAGCTGCTCGACGAGGCCAGGGCCAACCGCGTGGACGACGACCCGTGGCACCTGTGCGATGTGCTCGCGCGCCCGTTCGCCGAACAGGCCGCACGGCCGGGCAGCCACTACGCGCGGTTCCTCGCCCGGCTCTACGAGCACGCCGGTCACACGCTGGAGGCGCTGCCCGAGTACGGGTTGACGGGAAGCGCGCAGCAGGTGATCGAGCTGCTCGGGGAACTGCTGGCCGCGCGGATGCCGGAGCAAGTGGCGCGGTACCGGGTCGAACTCGCCGGACGGCTGCTCATCACCGGCACGGCCGACCTCGAACAGCACGCCGAGCAGGCCGGTGTCGTGGACGAACAACGCCTGTCCTGGCTGACCGACGCACTCGCCGGTCTGCTCACCGCACCCTGCCGCTCTGACTTCCCGAGGTGAAGGCGTCACCTGGAGGACACGGCGGCGCTGGCCACGTCGCGATACGGTCCCGTCCCGCCGTCAGCGACGGTTCACTTGGCCTTGTCGACGGCGACGGTCGGCACGATGTCCTCGTCGCCAGCGTGCTCGACCGCTGCTGCGCTGCGCGGTGTGGGCAGCGCGATGTCGTCGTTGTACCCGGCCAGTCGAGTCGGAAGCTCCAGGGGAGTGCTCTTCCCTCGTGTCAGGATGCGCAGTTCAACCGCGTATTGGAGTTGACCGAGCCTGTCGAGAATGCGCTGGGCCAGTCGCGAGCGATCTTCCAAGCTCTCCATCGTGCCCAGCACCGCCACATAGCCGCGAACAACGGCCTGCCACAGCGGTGAATGCGGAACGTCGAGCCAGTTGGCAATGTCCTTGCCGATCAACCGGCGCAGTACCGCGGGAACAATGCCGTTGAAGGCCCGCCCCGGGATGATTCCCTTGTACAGATCAAGCAGGTGCTTGGTCAGTTCCGCACCTTCCGGAGACGGACCGGCGCTGCGCGCCAATGCTGTGGCGAACAATTGCCGAGCCTCACCCACGGTTGGGGGCACCGCCGCGGGGTCGATGCCGAGATAGCTGCCCGCTACCCGCCAGGTGTGCATGTAGTCCTCGGCTTCCTGCGCGGTCACCCGGACCTTGAGGCGCTCCAGGAAGTCCAGCACCTGCACTGACAACGCCAGCAACACGATGAGCAGGTGTTCCTGGGAGGCGGGAACGCCGTCGCGCGCCTCGTCCCAGCTGTTGGTGGCACGCAGGTGATGCCGGACCGTAGCGTGGATCAACCGCACCTTCACCGCGCTGACCACGAATTTGCTGCTGGGGCCGAAGGGGTCCGGCTGCATGAGGTCGAAGACGAACTGCGCCGTGTTCGCCATTCGCCGCTCGGGATAACGCAGCCGGTGCGTCAGGCTCATCATCTTCGCGCCGAGCGGAACCGCGTACGCCATCGCCATCGACCCCAGCGCCAGCACAGCACCGATGTGGATCCCGTCGTCCTCGAAGAACTCGCGCACCCGTGCGAGCCGCTCCTGTTCGGCCCACTCCGGTGCCTGCCGCGCTTCCTCGATGAAGTCGCGCAAATACTCCGGCAGGCCCGCCGGAATGTTCTGGTCAGCGGAGTGCCACTGCCGCAACACGCGGTTGACCTCCTCCAACTGACCCTGTTCGACAAGCGTCTCCACGACCGCCTCAGCCCGCTCGTCACCTAAGAGCGCGAGCCGATCCAGCGTGCTCCCACTGATCTCCATGGAAGTCCCCCTCGTCTCCAGGCAGTCATCGGTGCACCGCGCGCGTCGCGCACGACGCGCCAGGAAACGACGCCGCCATCCCGGAGGATCCCAGCCATATGCAGTCCCGTCGAATCGATCGCTTCGTCACACCCAGGCAACAACCACCCGCAGCAGGAGGCGTACTTCGCCGCGCAGACCTTCGACGCGCCAAGCCAATTGGCCGCCTCGCCGGCGTCGATCTGACCGCGTTCCAGCTGGTCGACCGGATCGGGTTGCAGCAGGCCACCGATTTCGTGCTGGGCTCCTATGTGGACCTTTCCTGCGGGTTGTGGCGCATTCCGGTCACGGCTTCGGCTGGTTCGATCCTCGGCATGCTGCTGCTCGGGCTGGCGCGCGGGCGTGCTCGGGATGGTGCGTGGCGTCCTGCTGCTGTTGTGCGGATGGGTTTTCATCCGGCACCCGACCGAAGCTCCTGATCTGGTATCCGTCGGACGCTCGCGGGTTACGCCATCGCCGACAGCCAGCCCGCCGCGAGTTCGGCGATCACCACAGCGCCGCGATCGCTGAGGTGGATGTGGTCCACGAGCAGCTCGCGGCCGCCGACGTCGGCGATGTCGTCCCAGCTGCGACCGAACGCGTAGTGCTGGATCGCGGCGGACAGCGCCAGCGGGAAGCTGAAGTCGTAGGACGTCGGGTTCTCCCGCTCGGCCACGATCTCCGCCATCCGCTCGTGCACCGGGAGGTAGTCCGCTCCGGTGCTCGCCGCCGTCTCCTCGATCGCGCGGTTGTAGTCCGACAGCCTGCGGTTGATCTCCGAGTTCAGGTCCTCGCCCATCGGCGGCAAGGACATCAGGGCGATCCGGGCGTCGGTCCCGTCCTGGATCCGGCCGATGATCGCGGCGAGGTTGGCCCGGTACTGCGCCAGCGGGATGCCGTCGCGGACGTCGTTGGTGCCGACGAGGATCGTCACCGCGACCGGGCGGCACGCCACGACGTCGGTGTCGATCCGGGCGAGCAGGTCGGCGCTGGTGTTGCCGTTGATCCCGGCGTTGACGAATTCGTACCCGGCCAGCTCGGATCTGCTCCGCAGCGAGCCGATCCAGTCGCCGCCGAGCGTGCCGCGGGTGATGCTGGCGCCGGCGGCGACCACTGCGGGGCGAGGGCTGCCGCAGGCCTCGGCCGGGGTGCCGTCCGGGGAGCGGAGGAACGCGGAGTACCCGCCGACCCCTGTCACGCCCAAGGCTGCGGCGAGCACCACGCACACCGAAGCGATGACCCGTTTCCTGGACACGATGCGCTTTCGCACGTTGGTCGTTCCTTCCCAGCGGCCCGGCCACTCCGGTTGGTGAGTGCTTACTCACCATAGTTAGTGGGTGTTCACTAACCTGTCAAGGGTGAACAGCGTTCGAGTAGCGCGCCTTAGCGAGTCATCTCCTCCTGGGCCGGCGTGGCGCCGGGGAGACCGCGCGGATCCGGTCCAGCCGGAACAGGCGGTCTTCCTCGCGCAGGTGGCAGTAGGCATCGAGGTGGTCGCCGGCGACGATGTGTGGCGTGATGACGCGAGTCGTGCAGCTGCCGTTCTGGTCGCGATACTCGATCTCCACCTCGGTTTCGGTCGAGATCGCCTTGCGGATGTGCTCGACTTCGAGGTCGGACAATCCGACGGTCCGTTCAGCGAGGACCGTGCCCAGGCGGACCGGCGTGTTGTCCACCAGGTTCACCAAGACCTCCTGCCGTGCGTCGCCGTCTGGCTGGGCCAGCAGGTGCTCGGCGAGTTCGCGGAGGTCGGCTTCGTCCGGCGGGGACGGCCTCAGATCCAGGTAGTGGGGCTGCGCCACGAGAACCGGAGGACGGTCGTCGGTCACCGCTCGCTCGATCACGACGGTGCCGCTGCTGTCCTGCGAAACCGGGGCGTAGCCCGCTTTGCGCAACGCGGCCAGCGTTTCCTCCTTAGGCCGGCTCGACGCGAGCACGGTGGGGGCCAAGACCTGCAGCGAAAGTGCACGCAGTGTGCGATTCGCACTGACTTCCCGCAGCAAGGGTTCCTCGCCGAGCACGCAGCACTGCACGGTGCGCACCTGCAGCTGCCCGAATCGCCGTGCCACGTCCTTGATCAGGTATTCGAGTGGTTGCGGCAGATCGGCGCGGGCGATCTCGGCGAGCCGACCCAGCAAGTCGTCGGCGGAATGGCCTCGATCCATCGCGCGGCGCACGGATTCGGGGCTGAACCGCCAGGTCGATGCGGTGTCCCGGCCTTCCGGTTCGGCCATCAGGTTCAGCGTTGCGGCGAGCCGGGCGCTCGGCGTGCCGGCGACCACCGCGCTCAGATCCGCTTGCAGAAGCGCGGTCTCTTGCGCATCCGGCAGGAGTTGTGCGGCCGCCGCCAGCAGCGCCTCGTCGTCGGACACGCAACGGCCCAATGTGGACAGTGCACCACAGGCGATCACCCCGACGGCTTCGGCCTCGGTCCAGCTGACCTGGAGGGGGTCGGCCAGGTCCGGAGCGCAGCAGTAGAGCGCGGGGCGTTCCCAAGCGAGCTTCTCGCCGATCAGGTCAGGTTCGTCCAGCGCGGCTCCGGGCTCCCAGTCGGCCATCTCGGCCACCAGATCGGTGCGCAACGCTTGGTCGAACGCGCTGTCTCTGGGCAGCATCGCCGGTTCGGGCTTGTCCACGACCTTGCTGAACATCGCTGCGGCGGGCTGTTCCCACCAGGTGCGGGCCAACCAGACGTAGCGCTGCGCGGGAGTTCCGGCTTGCCAGTCATCGGCGAGGTTCGACGGGATGAGGTGGCCCGCGTCGTTGAGGCTGAGCAGCTCACCCGCGGCGGCTGTCTCCAGCCAGAGCCGGATCTCGTGCTGGTCGGTCTTCAAGGACTTGGCCAGCTGTTTGAGCACTCGGACGCCGACACCGCCGTTCTGCAGCATCGCGATCGGGTGGGCGGTGCAGTGTTCGAGGAGTCCGGCCACCCCGTCGACGAACCCGGTCGCAGCCAGCGCCGCCGCCTTGTCGACCTCGGTCGGGTCGACCGCGGTAGTGGGCGGTTTCGGCGGTGCCGGCCGCAGTACCGGCCGGGCCTGGGATTCCCGCAGCACCAGCCCGACCTCGCGGGGGACCTCGAACGGACCGCTGTAGGCGAGGTGGTGGTCGGGGGCGATGAGGAAGCCCCGGCTGCGCAGCCAGCGCACCTCCGGGCTCTTCGGTGGTGGGGCGCCGAAGGACGGCGCGAACGCCGAATCGTCGTTGACCAGTTCATCGAGCAGCCGCGCGGCGGTGGCGGGAGCTTTCGCCAACTCGGCGGTCATCTTCGCCGGATCCTGCATGTACTCTTCGATGCTGCGCACCATGTCGGCTTTGCGCCTGGCGGGTTCCAGATCGAGGGCTTCGGCGATGCCGCGGACGGTGTTGCTCAGGTGCGGCTGGAGGAGTTTCGCGACCGGGCGGCCCAGCCGCGCGGTGCGGGCGCGGCGCAGCGGTGCAGCGAGCTGGATCGCACCCTTCGGAACCGGCCGGATGAGACCGTGGTCCTGCAACACCCGAAGCGCGCGATCGAGTTCGGGGGAATCGCCGAGTACCTGCTCGATCTGCTCACGGGTGCAGCCGTCGTCGAGAACGCACAGCGCCTGCAGGACCTCGTGGCATCCGGCGTCGAGCCGCTGCAGCGCGGACTCCACCGCGCCGGGGGAATCGAGCACCGCAGCCAGCCGGGACAGCGAGTAGGCTCCAGCTGCTGCGGATTGGAGCCGGTGTTTCAGCAGTGCGGTCAGCTGATCGCGCCCCAGACCGCGGAGCCACTGGACGAAATCGGAATCCACCTGGGTGAGTGTCCCAGCTCCGTCCGATCAATCGGTGCCCTGGCACCCCGCGTGCCGTCTGCGCAGGTCATGGCCCGTGAGTGCTTTGTGGGGCTATAGCACCCCAAAGTGCTCACGGGACCTGAGCAGGCGGAACCAGATCACTCGGTGATCCCGCGCAGGACCGCGGGGAGCTCGTCGGTGTGGAGGACGCCGAGGCGTTGGGTCGCCCGGGTCAGGGCCACGTAGAGGTCGTTGAGGCCTCGCTCGGATTCCTCTGCGATCGCGGCCGGTTCCACCAGCAGGACCGCGTCGAACTCCAGGCCCTTGGCCTGCTCCACGGTCAGCAGGGCGACCGGGGCGTCCAGGTCGTCGGCGCTGGTGCCGATCACCGCTTCGGGCAGCGAATCCGCCAGCTGCGGGCCGATCTCCGCCAGCACCTGCGGCGGCATCAGCACCGCGAGGCGGCCGTCGGCGACCTCGCGCAGCTCGTCGGTGACCGCTTCCGGCAGCGTCGTCGCGAGGTCGTCGACGCGGCGGGACCACGGTTGGTGCCCGCTGGTCCGCACCGAGGTCGGTGCCTCCAGCTCGGTGTCCATTTCGGACAGCACCTCGGCCGCGATGTCCATGATCTCGGCCGGAGTGCGGTAGTTGACGGTCAGCTCGACCATCTTCCAGCGGTCCTGGACGTAGGGGTGCAGGACGTCGTGCCAGGAGTTCGCCCCGGCCAGCGCGCCGGTCTGGGCGACGTCGCCGACCAGCGTCATCGACCGGCTCGGGCAGCGGCGCATCAGCACTCGCCACGCCATCGGCGACAACTCTTGCGCCTCGTCCACGATCACGTGCCCGAACGTCCAGGTGCGGTCGTCGGCAGCGCGTTCCGCCGCGGTCAGGTCGCTGCGGGAGCGGAACCGCTCCGCCAGCAGCTCGGCGTCGAGCACGTCGGAGACCCGCAGCCGCTCCTCGTCGGCGATCTCCTCGTCCTGCTCCATGATGTGCAGAACGCCTTGCGCGTAGGCGAGTTCCTCGCGCTCCTGGCGCTCGCGCTCGGCGCGGGCCTGCGCGTCGTCCTCGCCGAGCAGTTCGGCGAGCTCGTCCAGCAGCGCCACGTCGGCGGGAGTCCACGGTGCGCCCGCGGCCCGCTGCAGCTCTTCGCGCTCTTCGTCGTCGAGGTGCTTGCGGGTGGCCGTGATCAGGCGTTCCGGCGAGCTGAACAGCTCGTCGAGCAGCTGCTGCGGGGTGATCTCCGGCCAGAGCTCGTCGAGCGCCCGGTCCACCGCCGGATCGGCGCGCAGCTCCACGTTGATCTCGTCCAGGTCGCGCCGGTCGAGCAGGTCGCGGCCGAGGCGGTCGGCGACCTGCAGGGTCAGCGCGGAGAACATCTCGTTGCGGAAGATCCGGCGCGCCAGGTTGTGCGGCTTGCGCGCGCGGCGGGCGCGCGTGCGGGCCTGCGTGGCGGTCTTGCGGTCGATGCGCAGCGGCTCGCGGTCGAAGACGACCTCGACGTGGTCGGCGGGCACCTGCTCGCGGTCGCGGACCGCCGCGGTGAGCACCTCCACCATGCTCTCGCGGCCCTTGATCTCCGCCGCCCGCGCGGATTCCGCACCGGTCGCGGTGATCCCCGGGTACAGACCGCCCACAGTGGACAGCAGCACGCCGGTCTCGCCGAGGGAGGGCAGCACCTGCCCGATGTAGCGCAGGAAGGTCTCGTTCGGGCCGACGACCAGCACACCGCGCTTGGACAGCTGCTCGCGGAACGTGTACAGCAGGTAGGCCGCGCGGTGCAGCGCCACCGCGGTCTTGCCGGTTCCCGGTCCGCCCTGCACCACCAGCACGCCGTTCATGCCCGCGCGGATGATGCGGTCCTGCTCGCCCTGGATGGTGGCGACGATGTCCTGCATCTGCCCGGTGCGGCGGGCGTCGAGCCGCGCCAGCAGCGTGGCCTCCCCGGCCAGCCCGAGGTCGCTGCCCTGCTCGGCGGCGTCGAGGTCGAGCACCTCGTCCTCGTAGTCGAGCACCTTGCGCCAGCTGGTGCGCAGGTGCCTGCGGCGGCGCACGCCGTCGCGAGCGGCCGCGGTGGCCAGGTAGAACGGCCGGGCGGCCGGCGCGCGCCAGTCCAGCAGCAGCGGCTCGTACTCGTTGTCCTCGTCGAACAACCCGAGCCGGCCGACGTGGAACGTCTCACCGCTGTCCAGGTCCAGCCGCCCGAAGCACATCCCGTGCTCCACCGCGCTGAGCTGGGTGAGCTTGTCGGTGTACATCCGGGTCGAGATGTCGCGCTCGGTGCGGGCCTGCGGCGGGCCGCCGCTGTCGCGCAGCGTGTCCTTCAACCGCTGCGTGGTCTCCTGCCGGAGGGCGTCCAGCTTGTCGTACAGCACGGTGAGGTACTGCTGCTCGGCTGCGATCTCCTGCGCGCGGACGGCATCCCGATCGGATCGGGCGTTGGACAACTGCGCCACCTCGGTACTCAGGGGGAATGGGGGCAAGCCCGACTCGCAGGTCGGCCCGACCCACCAATATACCGCGCGCGTGCAGCGGGGTCGTGAGCGCGAAAGGCGCTCACGACCCCGTGGTCACAGGACCGCCGACAGGCCCAGGATCACCGCGAAGGAGGTCACCGAGAGCAGCGTCTCCATCGCCGACCAGGTCTTGAGGGTCTGCCCGACGGTCATCCCGAAGTACTCCTTGACCAGCCAGAACCCCGCGTCGTTGACGTGCGAGAGGAACAGCGAGCCGGAGCCGATGGCCAGCGCCACCAGCGCGCCCTGAGCGGGCGGCAGGCCCATCACCATCGGCGCGACCATGCCGGCCGCGGAGATGGTGGCCACCGTCGCCGAACCGGTGGCGACCCGGATGCCGACCGCGATCAGCCAGCCCAGCACCAGCGGCGAGAGGTGCGCCCCGGTGGCCAGGTCGGTGATCATGTTGTTCACCCCGGACTCGACCAGGGTCTGCTTGAAGCCGCCGCCCGCGCCGACGATCAGGATGATCCCGGCGATCGCGGGCAGCGAACCGCCGACCACCTCGGAGAGCCGGTTGCGGCTGAACCGGGCACCGGTGCCGAGCACCACGATGGCGATCAGCACGGTCAGCATCATGGCCACGACCGGCGTGCCGACGGTGTCCAGCACCAGGTAGCCGAAGCTGTCCTCGGCCAGCAGCAGCTCGGCCACCGACTTGCCCAGCATCAGCACCACGGGCAGCAGGAGCATGGCGACCGCGGCGAAGAAGCTGGGCCGCTTCTCCGGTGCCGTCTCCACCGTCGACTTGCCGAGCAGGTGGGTGGCGGGCGGCAGCTGCACGCGCTTGGCGATGAACGAACCGAACAGCGGCCCGGCGACGATGGCGGTCGGGATCGACACCAGCACGCCGAGCGCGAGGGTGGTGCCCAGGTCGACGTTGAGCGCGTCCACCGCGGCCAGCGGGCCGGGGTGCGGCGGCACGAGCCCGTGCAGGATCGACAGCCCGGCCAGCGCGGGGATGCCGATGCGCAGCATCGGCTGGTCGGACCGGCTGGCCACCATCACCACGACCGGGACGAGCAGCACGACGCCGACCTCGAAGAACATCGGCAGTCCCAGCAGCGCGGCGATGAACACCATCGCCCACGGCAGGGTGCGGTCGGTGGTGCGGCGCAGGACCGTCTCCACGATCCGCTCGGCGCCGCCGGTGTCGGTGAGCAGCTTGCCGAGCATCGCGCCGAGCGCGACCAGCAGGCCGACGTCGCCGACGGTCTTGCCGAGGCCCTCGGTGAAGGTCGAGACCAGGTCGGTGAACGGCATCCCGGCCACCACGCCAAGCGTGGTCGCGCCCAGGGCCAGCGACAGGAAGGGGTGCAGCTTCGCCCAGCTGATCAGCACGACGATGACGGCGATGCCGGCCAGGGCCGCGATCAGCAGGCGCGTGTCGTGCGGGGTCCACCCGCCGGGCTGCGGCGCCTGGGCGAGGACGGCGGCGAGGCCGCCGGAAAGGCTGGTTGGCATGGAGGGGCTCCTCGTTGAGCAGCTGGTGCGCGGCACAGCCTAAGCAATAAGTATGACTTTATTGCCATGTGGACCGATTAAGTATGTCTGTTGTGCCCGTCACCCCGGTCCGGCCGCCTATGTTTGGTGCGTTCAGCGGCGAAAGGGGCGAAATGGGCGGCGGGCTGCACGGCAGGGTCCTTGACGTGCTGGGACACGAGATCGCCGCCGGCACGCACCCGCCCGGCAGCGTCCTGCGCACCGACGAGGTGGAGCAGCGGTTCGGCATCTCCCGCAGCGTCGCCCGCGAGGTGGTGCGCAGCCTGGCCTCGATCCGGCTGGTCGTGGGCCGCCAGCGGGTCGGCAACGTGGTCCGTCCCCGCGAGGAGTGGAACGCCTTCGACCCGCAGCTCATCCGCTGGCTGCTGGCGGCCGACCGCACCGCGCAGCTCAAGACCCTCGCGGAGCTGCGCACCGCGGTCGAACCGATGGCCGCGGCCGCGGCGGCCCAGCGCGCGGCCGACGAGGACGCCGCCCGGCTCGTCGCGCTGTCCGAGCGGATGGTGGCCACGGCGCGATCCGGCGACCTGGAGACCTTCATGGCGGCCGACGTCGAGTTCCACCGGCTGGTGCTGCGGGCCTCGGGCAACGAGATGTTCGCCCAGCTGCACGAGGTGGTCGAGGAGCTGCTGACCTGGCGGGCGGGGCACGGTCTGATGCCGGAGCACCCGCGCCCGGTCGCCGTCCGCCTGCACTGCGAGATCGCCGAGTGCATCCGCAGCGGTGACCGGGCCCGTGCCGAGGAGGCCATGCGCGAGCTGGTCGCCGAAGCCCTGGAGGGAACCCTCTCCGGCCTGGCGGGCGCCCAGGCCGGAGCCCGCTGACCCGCGCAGTCGACAGCCGGATGCCCCGAGCCGGACTGGGGACGGCTCGGGGCACCAGGCGGGTGGCCGGCGTGTCGGGGCCCTGACACGCCGACGTGCGTCGGGGGTTGTGCAATTTCAATGGAAATCTGATGTCTGATTTCCATTGAAATTGCGTCTTTCTGATCGGTGCGCCGCAGCTTCGGGGACTGGTGTGCCCGGGTCGGGGGAGGCCCGGGCACACCAAGCTGCGGCGCGTCGGGGGGTTCAGTAGCCGAGGTAGCTGCCGCCGGAGCGGACGCCGGAGACGCCGGGGACGTCGGCGACCGAGCCGTAGCGCGAGATCGCGTATCGGGTGGCCGCGATGATGTTGTCCACCGGGTTGTAGATGTCCTCGTGGCCGGGCAGCGCGAAGGACTCGAAGGTCGGCTCGATGGTCTGCATCAGACCGATCGACGGGGTGCCGGCCGCGGCGTTGGAGTCCCAGTTGTTCGTGGCGCTCGGGTCGCCGTTGGACTCGTGCATGATGATCATGCGGATGGCCTCGGTGTCGACCTGGTCGCGCGAGACGCCGTTCTGCTCCATGACGTGCACGGCCTCGTCGATCCAGGCGCCGATCTGGTCGACCGGCTTCGCCTCCTGCACCGGCTGCTCCGGCACGGGAGCGGCCTCGGGGGCGGGCTGCTCGGCCGGTGCGGGGGCGGCCGCCGGTCCGGGGTCGGCGGCCGGCTGCGGGGCCGGGACGTGGAGCGGGACGGCCTGGTCGATCGGGGTGACCACGGCCGCGGTCTCCACCGCGGGCTGCTCGGTGCTGGGGCCGCCGACGCCGGTGACCACGCCGAGCACGCCGAAGGCGGCCGCCGCGGTGCCGAGCTGCAGCGCCCGCGTCTTCGGGGCGACGCGGTGCTGCCGGTCGGACTTGTCGCCGAGGAATGCCGCACGCAGCCAGCTCGCCGTGTTCGGCACCGCCCTCTCCCAACGGTGCGAACCGGTCGGCCGGGGATCTCGGTCGTCGAGGATGCGGTTGTCGGGGGAATCAGGTTCGGGGGTCACGAGAACCCAGGTTCCGGCACGGAGAGTGCACGCGCACCGAGGTTTGCACGTAGTTAGGTACCTAGATTAGCCCGAATGGACGACATATCGCGGGCTGGCGACTACTCAAAGTGAGTCCCCCTGTGGTTCGCGCAACAGCCCGGAAGCACCGCCCCATGATCCTAATGCCGATCGAGTCGTCCGCACCTATCCGCATCCGTCGGCAGGCGAGGCGGGCGGGGTGGTTGGCGATTTCGCGCGAGATCGGCGTTGCGCACGCGGGGGTGGGGACGATTTCGCGCGAAATCGAGCCGAGGCCGCCTCCACGTCCGCAGCGTGCGCCGGGCGGGTGGGCTCAGCGCGGGACGGTGTCTCTCGCTTCGCTCGCCGTGCGCTGGGCCGTCACCCAGCCGGCGATCTGCGCGCGGGAGGAGAAGTCCAGCTTGGTGAGGATGTTCTGCACGTGGCCCTCGACCGTGCGCTGGGCGATCACCAGGTTCTCCGCGATCTCCTTGTTGGTGTTGCCCTGCGCGACCAGGTCCGCGATCTGCCGCTCCCGCCGCGTCAGCGGCATCGGGTGCACGTTCTCGTCGGTGCGCACCCGCGAATGGCGCTTGACCTCCAGCGCGAAGTCGACGATCTGCTGCACGGACAGCTGGCGGCCCCGGCCGCGGTCGAACGCCTCCTGGAACGCTTCCTCGCCCAGCGCGGTGCGGGTCTGCGCCTGGTGCTCGTCGTGGTCGGCGGCGAACCGGGCCCAGAACCCCGGCTTGGCGCGCACCACGTCCCAGGCCGACGCCGCCGCGCCGAACAGCCGGGCGGCGCGGTCGTACTTGCCCTGCTGCTGGGCGATCCAGGCGAGGGTGTCGATGCTGAACGCGATGCCGAGCCGGTTGTCCAACCGCCACTGCATCCTGAGCGCCTTCTTGGCCGCCGCATCGGCCCGCTCCAGATCCCCGTGCAGCGACTCGACCTGCGCCGATGCCCACAGCGCGTAGGACTGCCAGTACAGCTCACCTTGCTCGGAGGACAGCCGGACGCACTCGGCCAGCAGCGCGAGGCCGGTATCGACCGGCCCGTCGAGCCCCTTGATCATGCCGAGCGCGAACAGGGCGAACAGCTCACCGGGCAGCGATTCGCGCTTGCGGAACTGGCCCAGCGAGTCCTCCACCAGCGTGGTGGCCCGCGCCGTGTCGTTGCCCGCGAACGCCGCGAGCCCGCGCACCAGCGCGAGGTACGGCTTCTCCGCTTCCTCGCCGCGCTGCGTGGCCAGCACCGTCGCCTGCTCCAGGATCGCCTGCACGTTGTCCAGGTCGCCGTGCAGCAGCGCGAACCAGGCGCCGACCCGCAGCGCGCGCACCCGCTCGGGCACCTCGCGCGGGGTGTTGGCCAGCACCTGCTCCAGCCAGTGGCGCGCCTCGCCGTTGAGCCCGCGGATGACCCAGTACTGCCAGAGGTCGGTGGCCATGCCCAGCGCGGTGCCCGCGGTGTCCGGGTCCACCGCGGCGTTCTGCAGCGCGGTCCGCAGGTTGCCCTGCTCCTTGCGCAGCCGCTGCATCCAGGCGACCTGGTCCGGGCCGATCCAGTCGGCGGCGAAGCGCCCGGCGAGATCGCTGAACCACGTGAGGTGCCGCTGCCGGATCGCGGCCAGCTCGCCGAACTCCTCGAGCTTGTCCTGCCCGTACTCGCGCAGCGCGTGCGGGAGCCGGAAGCGCACCTCGCCGCCGTCCTCCTCGCGCAGCAGCACCGACTTGTCCACCAGCGAGTGGATCGCGCCCAGCACGTCGGAGCCGGTCAGGCCGTTGCTCGCCACGTGCTCGGCGGCGGCCAGGTCGAAGGTGCCGGAGAACACCGACATCCGGGCCCACGCGAGCCGGTCCTGCTCGGAGGCCAGCTCGTAGCTCCAGTCGATCAGCGCGCGCAGCGTCTGCTGCCGGGCCGGGGCACCGCGGCGGCCCTCGGTGAGCAGGTCGTACCGCTCGGCGAGGCGTTCCTCCAGCTGCTGCAGCGACAGCGAGCGCAACCGCACCGCGGCCAGTTCGATCGCCAGCGGGTTGCCGTCGAGGTGGTAGCACAGGCGCATCAGCGCGGTGGCGTTGTCGGTGGTCACCTCGAACTCGGGCACCGCGGCCCTGGCCCGGTCGATGAACAGGCGGACCGAGGCGAACTGCTCGTAGGCCTCCGGCGGCGGCAGGTGCTCGATGTCGGGCACCTGCAGCGGCGGGACGACCATGGTGGCCTCCCCGGCGACGCCGAGGGACTGCCTGCTGGTGGTCAGCACCCGCACGCCCGGGCACCACCGCATCACCGCGTCGACCAGCAGCGCGACGTCCTCGACCACGTGCTCGCAGTTGTCCAGCACGAGGAGCATCTCGCGGTTCTTGAGCTGTTCGACGACGGTGTCGAGGTCCTCGCCCGCGCTCGGGACGCCGATGCCGAGCTGCTCTATGACGGCGTCGACGACCAGCGAGCCGTCCCGCACGTCCTCCAGCCCGACGCACCACGCCTTGTCCCGGAACGAGCGGCGCATGTTGCCCGCGACCCGCATGGCCAGCCGCGTCTTGCCGACGCCGCCGGGGCCGGTGAGGGTGACGACCCGGGATTCGGCGAGCAGCCGCTTGGTCAGGGTGATCTCACGGCGCCGGCCGACGAAGCTCGTGACGTCGGCCGGGAGGTTGCCCGCCGGCTCCCGCACGCGGGCTCGCGCAGTGGTGACCACGCCACGAGCTTAACCGCCCGAATGGGCTCTGACCTGCGATCTTGTCCCAGCGCACGCCTCGTCACCCAGAAGTGTGGTGAGCGGAACAGCGCGCAGGCGGGGCGTCGCGCGGCGCCGCGAGGGGTTTCACTCGGACGTGTGAACCTGCTGTCCCCGGAGCCCGGCGAGCACGATGCGCAGGTTCCGCCGCCACTGGTCGTCCGCGGCGGTCAGCCCGATCGTGCGATCGCCGGTCATCACTGAGGTCAGCACGAACGGCACGTCCTGCCAGGGCACGTCGTCGCGCATGGCGCCGGACTCCTGGCAGCGCTCGACGAGCAGCCTGATCTGCTCCCGCAACTGCTCCAGCGGGGTGTCCAGGGACAACGCGCAGTCGGTGCCCAGCGCCTCGTTGATGCCGCAGCTCATGGCGCGCAGCTGCACGAATTCGGCTGCGAAGGTGCAGAACCCGTGCCACGGGTCGGGATCGCGCAGCGCGTCCCGGGCCAGCTCGACGATCTCGTAGACGGTGTCCTCGACGACGGCCTGCAGCAGGGCCTCGCGGGAGGGCAGCCGCCGGTAGAAGGTGCCGATGCCGACCCCGGCCCGGCGGGCGATCTCGTGCGCCGTCACGTCCACGCCGACCTCGGCGACGGCCTCGCGGGCCGCGGCCACGAGGCGTCGCACGTTTCGCTGGGCGTCCGCCCGCGCCGTCTCGCCGAGCAGCTTCTCCACCGCGGTCACCAGCTCACCCTAGCAACCGGACTTGGTGGGTCCGGTTAGACTCGGCGCACAACCGGACCTCTGGAGTCCGGTTCTGTCGGAGAAAAACGGACTCATCGAGTCCGGTTCGGAGGCATTGTGGGCAGGATCAAGGTCGGGATCATCGGAGCCAACCCGGAACGGGGCTGGGCGGTGCGCGCGCACGTCCCGGCGCTGCGCTCGCTCGACCAGTACGAGCTGACCGCGGTGGCCACCAGCCGCCGGGAGAGCGCCGAGCGCGCGGCGGCTGAGTTCGGAGCCGCGCACTCCTTCACCGACGCGCGGCAGCTGGCCGGCCACCCGGACGTCGACCTGGTCGTCGTGGCGGTGCGCGTGCCCCAGCACCTGGAGCTGGTCCGGGCCGCGCTCGACGCGGGCAAGCACGTCTACTGCGAGTGGCCGCTGGCGCGCACCACGGAGGAGGCCGAGGTGCTGGTCGAAGGTGCGCGGCAGGCCGCGGTGCACAACGTGATCGGCCTCCAGGCGCTGCGCGCTCCGGCGGTGGTGCGGGCGAAGGAGCTGATCGACCGCGGCGAGCTGGGCCGCATCACCTCGGCGACCGTGCACAGCGCGCGGGGGAAGGGCGCGGCGGGCCAGGTTCCGGCGTGGGCGGCTTACACGTTGCGGTCGGCCAACGCCGCGGGCCTGCTGGAAGTCCACGGCGGGCACGTCCTGTCGGTGCTGGAGCACCTGATCGGCGACATCGCCGAGCTGTCCGCGGACCTGTCGTTGCAGCACCCGCACCAGGTCGTGGCCGAAACGGGCGAGGAGGTGCCCGTCGACAGCCCGGACCACCTCGTGCTGAACGCCAGGTCGGCGTCGGGAGCGGTGCTGTCGGCCACCGTCCGCGACGCCGAAGCCGCGGACCCGCGAGTGCTCGTGGAGATCGTCGGCACCGGGGGAAGCCTGGCCATCGCCTCCAGCGGCCTGCAGGACCCGCGCGGCACGCAGATCCAGATGAGCGATCTCGAACTGCGCCGCCCGAGCGAGCCCGGACGCCCGTGGAGTCTCGTCGAGCTGCCTCCGGCCCGGGCGGTGACCGAGGAAGCGCGCAACGTCGCGGCCACCTACGCCCAGATCGCCGAAGGACTGCGAACCGGTGAGCAGACCGCGCCGAGCTTCGACAGGGCCTTGCGCCTGCACCGCGTCCTCGACGCCATCCGCGCTTCCTCGGAGACGGGAGAGCGCCGGCGGCTGAGCTGAGCCGGGGCTGGCAGACTGCCGGGGTGATCATCCGCCTCGCGCAGGAGCGGGACCTCCCGGGCTTCCTCCGGCTGGCCGCCCAGGTCGAGCACTGGTTCGGACCGATGGTCGAGGAGCCCGGTTTCCACCGCGCCGTGCGCGAGCGGATCAGCTGGTCCGCGGCGCTGGTCGCGGAGGCCTCGGAGATCGTCGGCGGGATGCTGTTCAGCGCTGAGCCCCCGGTCCGCCACGTCCACTGGCTCGTCGTGTCCGACCGGGCCCGGGGGAGCGGGGTCGGCCGTGCGCTGCTGGCCGAGGCGATGCGCCGGTTCGGGCCCGATCCGGGGACGATCGAGGTGATTACCTTCGGCCCCGACCACCCCGGCGCGGTCGACAGCGGTGCGCGCACCTTCTACGAACGCCTCGGCTTCGCCCCGGCCGAGCCCGCCGACCCGGGGCCGGAGGGCGGTTCCCGCCAGGTCTACCGGCGGGACTTCCCCGGGCCGGTGGTGGAGTCCGCTCCGGAGCCGGACAATGTTGCCGTCCGTCCACCGGGGGTCGAGATGCACGGTCCGGAGTCATGACCGCCCAGCACTACCTGGGCGTATCGGGTCTCGCGCGCCAGCTCGGCGTGCCCCGCCGCGACGTGTCGAAGTGGCTCGGCCAGTACCCCGCGAACTCCGAGCACCCGTTCCCGGCACCCGACGTCGAGGTCGACGGGGTCCCGGGCTGGACGCTGGAGCGCGTGCCGGAGGTGGAGCTCTGGCTGAGCGGGCTCTCCCGGCGATCCGGAAGCTAGCCTCGCGTCGCACGGCTGTGCGATATGTTGCGGATGTGCTCAACGTGGCGCGTCGGCACGCTGCCGGAATCGCGGTCCTCATCGTCGGGATCGCGGTGCTCGCCGGATCGGCCTTGCTGCTGGTGCTGACCGGCAACGCCGACATCCGGTACTCCGCCGATCACGACGACACCGTTCCGATGTGGACCCGGTGGATGCCGGCGCTCGTCGGTATCGCGCTCGTGCGGCTGGTGCCGCTGAGCGTGCCGGACGGCGAGCCGCTGCCCGCAGAACGCGCGCCGCGTCTCAAGGCGGCCGTGCTGACGGCTTCAGCCGTGCTCTTCGCCGTGCTGCTCTGGTTCGCCGATCAACCGGAACCGACGCACACGGTGCTGAAACTCGTGCTGCTCCTCGGCGTTCCCGCAGTGCTGTTCTGGGTGCTGGGACGCGGCGCGATCCCCAGGACACCTGTGCACCGGCTCGCGCCGGCCATCCCCGTGCTGGCCTGGCTGCTGCTCAGCTACACCGGCCCGCTGGCCGCGCCACCGAGCGACTTCGGCTCGACCGTCGACCTGACCACGCTGCTCGTCACGATGGTCGTGGTGTTCCTGATCAACAGCTTCCTGGAAGAGGTCTTCTACCGCCGGTGGCTGCAGACCAGGTGGGAGTTCCTGCTCGGCCGCTGGCCAGCGATCGTGCTGGCCTCGCTGCTCTGGGCGGTCTGGCACATCGGCATCCAGGGCAACGGCGACCTGCCGGTCGACCTCGCCTCGGCGTTCGCCAACCAGGGCGTCACCGGCCTGTTCCTCGGCTACCTGTGGAGCAAGTACCGAGCGATGTGGCCCCTCCTGCTGATCCACGGCGCGATTAACGCGGCCCCGATCCTGATCGGCCTCCTCTGAGCGCTGGAATAGGCTTGTGGTGTGCGGTTCGAGGGTTTTGGGGATGGGGCCGTCGAGTTCTTCGACGGGTTGGAGGCCGACAACTCGAAGGCCTTCTGGAGCGACAACCTGGCTCTTTACCGGGAGCACGTGCGGGCGCCGATGGAGGCGTTGATCGGTGAGCTGGAGCCCGAGTTCGGGCCCGGCTTCGGGACCGGGAAGGTGTTCCGGCCGCACCGGGACGTGCGGTTCAGCCGGGACAAGTCGCCGTACAAGACGCACTGCGGGGCCGTGATCGAGCAGGGGCGCGGCGGCGGGGCCTACTACGTCGAGGTCGGGGCCGCCGGGATGCTCGTCGCCGGCGGTTGCTTCCACACCGAGTCCGACCAGCTCGCCCGGCTCCGCACCGCGATCGACACCGAGATCCACGGCGAGCAGCTGCGGCGGTTGCTCGACGCGCTGACGGCGTCCGGGTGGGAGATCGCCGGTGAGGTGCTCAAGAGCCGCCCGCGCGGGTTCGACGCCGATCACCCGCGGCTGGACCTGCTGCGGCACCGGACGCTCTACGCCTGCCGGCGCTGGGAACCCGACGACTCGCTGCACGACCGCAGTTGTCTGGACCGGGTCCGGCGGGCCTGGGCGGAAGTGCGGGAGCTCAACCAGTGGTGCGCCGACCACGTCGGCGTCACCGCGAAGAAGCGCCGCTGATCTTCCGCAGCAGCGCCACGACCGCCCAGCCGGTCACCGCGCCCGCGACGTCCACCAGGCCGTCGGCGAGTTCGCAGCTGCGGCCGATCGGCAGCACGCCCTGCAGGACCTCCGACGCCGCCGCGTAGCCGACCAGCGCGGCCAGCAGCTTGGCCGTCGGGAAACCGGCGATCCGGCCGGTGGCGGCCAGGGCCGCGAACAGGACGAAGTGCACCACCTTGTCGGTGCCGGGCGGCGCGGTCGGCACTCCCGAGGCGGGCATGAACAGGACGAGCAGGCTCGCCAGCACCGCGATCCCGAAGGGTATCCGGGTGAGCTGCGCTCTGTAATGATCCAGCAACGATCTCCCCGCTGGGCCTGACGCCGGGCATGGCGCGTGCTGCGCACACCGGTCAACAGACTACGCTGGCATGATGTGAGTCGACGAGCCAAGATCGTTTGTACCATGGGCCCTGCCACTGCCTCACCGGAGAAGATGGCAGAGCTCGTCAGCAGCGGAATGGACGTCGCCCGGCTGAATTTCAGCCACGGCAGCCACGCCGATCACCAGCGGGTCTACGAGATGGTCCGGGCCGCGGCCAAGGAATCCGGCCGCGCCGTGGGCATTCTCGGCGACCTGCAGGGACCGAAGATCCGACTCGGCAAGTTCGCTGCCGGGCCGGTCGAGTGGCGGACCGGCGACATCGTTCGCATCACCGTGGACGACGTCCAGGGCACCCACGACCGGGTGTCCACCACTTACAAGGGCCTCGCCAACGATGCCAAGAGCGGCGACCGGTTGCTGGTCGACGACGGCAAGGTGGGGCTGGTCGTGACCGGCGTCGAGGACAACGACGTCGTGTGCGAGGTGACCGAGGGCGGTCCGGTTTCGGACAACAAGGGAATCTCGCTGCCGGGCATGGACGTTTCGGTGCCCGCACTGTCCGAGAAGGACATCGAGGACCTGGAGTTCGCGCTGGACCTCGGCGTGGACTTCATCGCGCTGTCCTTCGTCCGCAGTCCGGCCGACATCGACCTGGTGCACCAGGTGATGGACCGGGTCGGGCGCCGCGTTCCGGTGATCGCCAAGCTGGAGAAGCCGGAAGCGGTGGACAACCTGGAGGCCATCGTGCTGGCCTTCGACGGCGTCATGGTCGCCCGCGGTGACCTCGGCGTCGAACTCCCGTTGGAGCACGTGCCGCTGGTGCAGAAGAAGGCGATCCGGATCGCGCGTGAGAACGCCAAGCCGGTCATCGTCGCCACCCAGATGCTCGACTCCATGATCAACAACTCGCGTCCGACGCGCGCGGAGACCTCCGACGTCGCCAACGCGGTGCTCGACGGCACCGACGCGGTGATGCTCTCCGGGGAGACCAGCGTCGGCCGCTACCCGGTGGAGACCGTGCAGACGATGGCTCGCATCGTCGAAGCGGTCGAGGCAGGATCCACCGCGCCGCCGCCGCTGAGCCACGTCCCGCGCACCAAGCGCGGCGTGATCTCGTACGCGGCGCGCGACATCGGCGAGCGCCTCAACGCCAAGGCCCTGGTGGCCTTCACGCAGTCCGGCGACACCGTGCGCCGGTTGGCCCGGTTGCACACCAGGCTGCCGCTGCTGGCGTTCACCCCCGAGGAGTCGGTGCGGAGTCAGCTGGCTCTCACTTGGGGGACTGAGACGTTCCTGGTGCCTAAGGTCGACACCACGGACCAGATGGTGCGGCAGGTGGACCAGGCGATGCTGTCGCTGGGCCGCTCGCAGCGCGGCGACATGGTCGTCGTCGTGGCGGGTTCGCCGCCCGGCACGGTCGGTTCCACCAACCTCATCCGCGTGCACCGGTTGGGCGAGGAAGACCACGTCTGATCCGCTTTCTCGGACGGGAGCCACCCGGCGCTCCCGTCCGGCCGTCCCGGTGTACGACCTGAGGAGCGCGCTGTGACCGAAGCGGCCCGAGCCGCCGCCGCAGACCCGGCGGGAACCCGCTTGCGGGGCGACGTCCCGCTGGACGTCAACGGCATGCCGCACGGCCAGCCGGTGCTGGACAGCCTGGTGGCCCTGCTGGACCTGGAGCGCATCGAGGAGAACATCTTCCGCGGTGTCAGCCCCGCCTCCTCGCCGGTGCGCGTGTTCGGCGGGCAGGTCGCCGGTCAGGCGCTGGTCGCGGCCGGTCGCACGGTGCCGCCGGAGCGGCAGGTGCACTCGCTGCACGCTTACTTCATCCGGCCCGGCGATCCGAGCGTCCCGATCGTCTACGAGGTCGACCGCACCCGCGACGGCCGCTCGTTCACCACCCGCCGGGTGGTGGCGGTGCAGCACGGCAAGGCGATCTTCTCGCTGTCGGCGTCGTTCCAGGTGGAAGAGGGCGGCATCGACCACGCCGAGCCGATGCCGGAGGTGCCGGACCCCGAATCGCTGCCGACCTTCGGCGAGCAGGTGGGTTCGCTGATCGACACGCTCGGGCGCGCGCAGCCCCGCCCGATCGACGTGCGCTACGTGACCGACCCGCCGTGGGTGAGCCGGGAGAACGGCCCGCGCGAAGCCCGCAGCCAGGTGTGGATGCGAGCGGACGGCGTGCTGCCGGACGACGACCTGCTGCACGTGTGCACCGCGGCGTTCGCCTCCGACATGACCCTGCTGGACGCGGTGCTCGCCCGGCACGGCGTGTACTGGGGCCTGGACAACGTCAGCGGCGCGAGCCTGGACCACGCGATGTGGTTCCACCGCCGGTTCCGCGCCGACGAGTGGCTGCTCTACGACTGCGCCTCGCCCAGCGCCTCCGGCGCCCGCGGCCTGGCCACCGGCCGATTCTTCTCCCGCGACGGCCAGCTGGTCGCCACCGTCGTCCAAGAAGGCCTGCTCCGCGTCGGCGACTGAACGCCTTTCCGGCAGCTCGTCCTGCGTGGCAGAACCTGTGTTGGGTTCCGGTCAGTCCTCCGACTCGGCGTGCTGGGCGCGGCGCTGCTCCTCGCGGTAGCCGTAGGCCGCCTGGCGCACGGCGGCATCGGTCTCCAGGCTCGACCCGAGGGCGCCGGCGATGAGCGCCATCGAGGTGACCATCCACGCCAGCCGCGCGTACGCCGACCAGTCCGCGGAGTGGCCGAGCGTGCGGGCCAAGACTCCCTCGTCGATCAGGCTCAGCGCACCGGTGAGGCTCACCAGGTAGACCACGGCGTAGAGGCAGGCGACGCCGAAGGACAGCGTGCTGATCGTCGAGGCGTTGTAGATCAGGGCCAATCGCCGGTCCCGGACCGCGCGGCGGCCCACTCGTTCCCACAACCCGTGCGCGGCGATCAACCACACCGTCATCAGCGTGAGTGCGAAGACCGTCGTGGTCAGCGCGCGCAGCGGGCTCAGCACGTCGCCGAGCTGCCAGACCGTCGAGGTGAACAGGCCGAACCCGGCTGCGGCCAGCGCTGCCGCCAACGCGCTGGACAGGCCCCACACCAGCTGCCACGGCCGGTTCGCCCGCACCATCCCGGAGACCAGGCGGAGCCAGCCGCGCAGCCGGGTGTTGGTGTACCGGACGTCGACCGGGCCGTCGTGGTGCGTGCGGTGCACCGAGCCCAGCCGCTTCGGCGGGTCGTCGTCGCTGCCCGGCAGCAGGTCGTCCAGGATCCGCGTCAGCATGCGGTAGGTGCGGTGGTAGGTCCGGAACGCGCCGAGCGCGGGCAGCGACACGAGCGCGACCCGGCGCCGCGTGCTGACATCGGCCAGCAGCGGACCCTTCGCCAGCAGCAGCGGCAGGTCGGTCAGGCAGATCGCGAAGTCCCAGCAGTGCTCCTCGCAGTGCCGCTGGACGGAGTCGAGGAGGTCTTCGCTGGTGTCGTGGCCGGCGGTGAGCGGATCGCAGCGCACGTCGATCGTCCAGCGGTGGCCGGTGCGCCGGCCGAGCCAGTCGGTGACCCGCTCAGCGGTGCGCTGCCCGACCTGCGTGGGCATGTCGGGATCGGTGACCAGACCCAGCACGTGTTCTGCCTGCTCCGCCAACAGCACCGCCCTCCCGCTCGGCGACGATCCTGATCCTGTCCACCGTGGAGGCCTCCGGCCGACGGCGCAACCAAGCGGTCGCTGCGGAACCGGAGTGACCGAGAGTCGTTCCGGGCGAAATCGGCTTGCTCGGCTCCGTTTTCGCTGGTGGCGGCCCGTGAGTGCTTTGTGGTGCTATAAGCATCACAAAACACTCACGGGTCCTGACCAGCGGAAACGGAGCTCGTGTGCCGGTGGGCACCTAGCTGCGGCGGCGGCGCTTGGGGCGGAGGTGCCGGGGCGGCGTCAGGGCCTTGGTGTGCAGCTGCTCCAGGACGATCGAGCTGGTGAAGTGGCGGACCTCCGTGCGCGAGGCCAGCTTGTCCACCAGGAAGCCCTGCATGTGCTTGGTGTCGGCCACCGCGATGTGCAGCAGGAAGTCGGCCTGACCGCTGACGTGCAGCAGCGAGCGGGTCTCCGGCTGCTTCATCACGAACTCGCGGAACTGGTCGACCACCTGCCGGGTGTGCGGGCGGACGTTGATCGCCACGATCGCCTCCAGCGCCAATCCGGTCGCGGCCGGGTTGACGTCGATGTGCGACCCGGTGATCACGCCCTGTTCGCGCAGGCGGCGGACCCGTTGCAGGCAGCTGGAGGCGGCCAGCCCGACCCGTTCGGCGAGCACCCGGTTCGGCAGCGTCGCGTCGTTCTGCAACTCCTCCAGGATCTGCCAGTCAACCGAATCCAGTTCTACGGAGTCCTGCATATCCGAAGATGCTACGGCGCTTGTGGTGGGACGGCGAACGGGAAGCCGAGAATAGCGGCACTTCCCAACCACTTCTTTCGAAGGAGGAGTCGTGCACATCGCCTGGGGGCCGTTCCTGCTGGCGCTGCTGGTGATCGTCGTCGTACCCGGGCCCGATTTCGTGCTGGTCACCCGCAACGCGGCGACCGGCGCGAGGTGGGGCTGGCTGGCGGCGGCCGGATCGACCTGCGGCCTGCTGGTGCACGCGACGGCTGCCACGCTGGGACTCTCGGCGCTGGTGGTGGCCGTTCCAGCCGCGCTGCTCGTGGTGAAGGCGATCGGCGTCGCCTACCTGGCCTGGATGGGCTTCCAGATCCTGCGCAAGGCCGGTGTCGTCGCGACTGAGGAGCCCACCGTGGAGGTGCCCGGCTCGGGCCGGGCGGTCTTCCTGCGCGGTCTGCTGACCGATGTGCTCAACCCCAAGGTCATGCTGACCTTCCTGACGCTGCTGCCCCAGGCGATGGACCCGGCCGCCGACCCGATGACCCAGGCCGCCCTGCTCAGCGCGGTCGCGGTGAGCGGCTTCGCGGCGTGGTGGCTGATCGTGGTCCCGTCGGTCCGCTGGCTGGCGGCCCTGCTGGCCGACCCGCGCCGCCGCAAGGTCTTCGAGCGCTGCTGCGGCGGAGCCCTCCTGGCCATGGCCACCTCAATCGCAGTCGCCTGACCTGCAACACGTTCCTCGGCGGGGCCGCGGTTTCTCACAAAGCCGCGGCCTCGCCGCTGTGTTTGGCGCCCGACATGCCGGTGGTGCGTCGGGTGGTCGCGCGATTTCAATGGAAATCAGATGTCCGATTTCCATTGAAATCGCGGGGTTCGCCACTGCCGTCGGCATGTCGGGGGGCGACACGCCGACGGTCCGCAACTTCCATTGAAATCGAAGGTCTGATTTCCATTGAAATCGCGGTGCCTGGGCGGCTGGTCGGGGGAGCGGGTTCGGCGGTTCGGGTGCTCGGTGGGGTCGTTTTCCGTTGGTGGTGCGCTGTTTCGTTGACCGTGCGTGTTGATCTGCTTACGCTGCATGATCTGGTCGGGCGAGGTGAGGGAGCTGCGCGATGCGTCGACGTTGGGGTGTGGCGTTCGGGTTGGTCGCCGCGGTGGGGATTCCGTTCGCCTTCGTGGCGCCGTCCGGGGCGGCGCCCACCGGGCCGGACGCGCTGCGCGTCGATCTCGACGAGATCCTCGCCGATCCTCGGCTGGCGGGTTCGCACGCAGGCGTGGTGGTGCGCGACCCGGCCACCGACGAGGTTCTCTACAGCAGGCAGGCCGCGGCGCGGGCGACTCCGGCGTCCAACGCGAAGCTGCTCACCTCGGCCGCCGCGATGGAGGCGCTCGGGCCGGACTACCGGTTCCGCACCGAGGTGGTCACCGGTGCTCGGCAGGTCGGGCCGGTCCTGCTCGGTGACCTGCACCTGCGCGGGACCGGCGACCCGACGTTGCTCGCCGCCGACTACGACCGGCTGGCGGAGCAGGTGGCGGCATCGGGCATCCGCTTCGTGCAGGGCGGGCTGCGCACCGACGACACCTGGTTCGACGACGTGCCGCTGGGCACCGGGTGGGCCTGGGACGACGAGCCGTACTACTACGCCGCGCCGGTCTCGGCGCTGACCGCGTCTCCCAACACCGACTTCGACGCCGGAACCGCGATCGTGCGGGTCAGCCCGACCGTCGAGGGCGCGCCCGCCGAGGTGCGGCTGGACCCGGCGACCGACGTCGTGCAGATCGACAACCGGACGACCACCTCGGCCGAGGGCGATGAGCCCGACGTGCTGGTGCAGCGCGATCACGGCGGGTCGCGCGTGGTGGTGAGCGGAACGGTGCCGGCCGGTGCGGAGCCGGTCGAGGACTTCACCACGGTGCCGGACCCGTCCGCCTACGCCGCGGATCTGTTCGCGCGCGCTCTCGCCGCGCATGGCGTGCAGGTGCGCAACGCGGGGGAGGGGACGGCACCGGAAGGCGCCCGGGTGCTGGCCGAGCGGGAGTCGATCCCGCTGCGCGAGCTGCTCGTGCCGTTCATGAAGCTGAGCAACAACGGGCACGCAGAAGTGCTCGTCAAGGCGATGGGGCGGGAGGTTCGCGGCGAGGGGAGCTGGGCGGCGGGCCTGGAAGTGCTGACCGAGCGGCTGGGTGGGCTCGGGCTGTCGCCGGAGGTGCTGCGCCTGGTCGACGGTTCCGGTCTGTCCACGATGGACAACGTGACGCCGGAGCAGCTGACCGTGCTGCTGGACAACGCCCGGCAGCGCCCCTGGTTCGGGGATTGGTACGACTCGCTGCCGGTGGCCGGCGTCGCGGACCGCATGGTCGGCGGCACTCTGCGCAACCGGATGGCCGGGACGGCGGCGGAGAACAACGTGCGCGCGAAGACCGGTTCGCTGACCGGCGTGACCTCGCTGTCCGGCTACGTCACCACGGCCGGTGGCCGCGAATTGGTGTTCTCGGTGGTGTTCAACGACTTCGTGTCCGGTTCGCCGAAGGACCTGGAGGACGCGATCGCCGTCCGGCTGGCCGAGTACCGCGGCGCGGAGGACCAGCCGCGCGGTCGCACGCAGGTGCCGCAGCCGCGGATCCAGCGCGACGACCCGGCCACCAGGATCGATGAGGGCGCGCTGGAATGTTCGTGGGTGAAGGCCTGCTGAATTGAGGTGGACATTTCGGCGCGGCACCATTCCCGACAGCATTGCCATTCCGGGAAAAGCCGGCCGGTGTCCTCGAGCGGGCGCTCCCGAGCCAGGTGTTTGCACAGGTAGCGGCACTACACCTAGTCGAAAGTGTGAGTCCAGTCTCAGGGTCGAGTAGGGGGCATTGCCGAGACCTCGGCGCCGTTACGCCGGTAGCGTGATGGCAGTCGTCGAAGTCCCATGCCTAGGAGCTCGTCCCGTGACCTTCATCAGTGACGTCCTGGCAGCTGTCGGAAGTCTGCCGAAGCCGCTGCTGGTGTTGGTGACCGGAGCTCTCGTGCTCGGCGAGTGCACCATCGGCCTGGGTTTCCTGGTGCCGGGCGAGAGCGGGCTGCTGATCGCCTCCGCCGCGGTCACCGATCTCGGCTTCTTCTTCGTGCTGGCCGGTGTGGTCGCGGTGTGCGCGACGGTCGGCGACAACATCGGGTTCTGGCTCGGCCGCCGCTACCGGCTGAAGATGCGCGAGACCAAGGTGGTGCGCAAGCTCGGCCAGCAGCACTGGGACCGGGCCGGGCAGCTGCTGCGCAAGTGGGGCATCGGTGCGGTGCTGGTGGGCCGGTTCCTGCCGGTGGTGCGCACGCTGATGCCCGCCGCGGCCGGGACCAGCGGGATGTCCTACCCGAAGTTCGCGGTGTCCTCCCTGATCGGTGCGATCGCCTGGTCCGCGACGCACGTGAGCATCGGCTGGCTGGCCGGGGCTTCGGCGAAGTACATCGAGGACGCGCTGGGGCGGACGAGCTGGATCCTGATGGCCGCGGTGGTCGTGATCGGCGTGTCGATCTGGTTGCTGCGCCGCCGTCGCGGGACCAAGCAGCCCGAGGTCGCCGCCGCGGAGGAGCCGGCGAAGGACGTCGCGGCCTGAGCGTCAGAGGTCTTCCCGGCGCAGGACGATCTTGCGGCCGTCCAGGTCGACACCGGGCGCGCCGTCGCCCTCCTCGTCGCGCATCATCGACGTCGAATCGCGGTGCTCCAGCTCCATCCGCTTGGTGCCGTAGAACAGCGCCGTGACCTCGTCGACGTAGGTCCCGGCCAGCGGCGTGCCGGAGCGCTTCCCGCGCCGCTTCTGCACGATCTCGTAACCGCCGACCGCGACCAGCAGCAACGTCATGCCGGGAATGCCCAGCATCAGCGCGGTCTCCACGTGCACCCAACGATCCGGCGCAGGTCCGGGTTCCCAGGTGCACAAGGCGGTCAGCCGCTCGCGGTGAACAGCTTCGAGCACTTTCAGCGGCTGCACCACCGTGACGTCGATGCGCCGGCGATCACGGCCGTCTCATGCGACTTCCGCCGCTTCGGTCTCGACGTAGACCACGCCGTCGGCGACCTGCACCGGGTAGGTCCGCACCGGGCGCTTGGCGGGCAGGCCGCACGGCAGCCCGGTGCGCAGGTCGAACGCCGCCGCGTGCAGCGGGCATTCGACCCGGCAGTCCTCCACCCAGCCCTCCGCGAGCGAGGCGTCCTGGTGGGTGCAGGTGTCGTCGATGGCGAACAGCTCGCCGTCGACGTTGAACACCGCGATCGGCACGTGCGCCTCGACGCGGACGGCTTCGCCGGGTGGCAGGTCGGACATCGGGCAGGCTTCGAGCATCAGGACCTCCGTTGCGCTATCCGGAACACGGAGTGCTATGCGCAACAATGTGCGGCTCGGGCCGGGGGCGCGTCAAGGGGGTTCTGCCGTTTCGTCGTTCATGACGTCCATCCGTGTTACGCGGCGGGAAAACGCGGCTCGCGCACTTGACGACGACGGGGAGCGTCGGTGATCGTGTTGCTCGTAGCAGAACTAGGCGCGCATCGCGCAACAACTCCCACCGCTTCGAGCCTCGAGGCACCCATGCCCCGCGTGGTCGTCATCGGAGCCGGAAACGTCGGTCGTGCCATCGCCGATGAGCTCACCGAGATGTGAAGAGCCCGTGAGCGTTTCGGGGCGCTGTGGCATCCCGAAACGCTCACGGGCTTTTGATCAGGCGCGGGCGCGGCGGAGGCGGCGGACCCGGCTCGCGACGAACCAGGCGACCGCGACCAGCACCGCGACGATCACGACCTTCTGGAAGATCCCGACGTAGGACTCCACCAGCCACCAGCTGTGGCCGAGGAGGTAACCGGCCAGCACCAGCGCGGTGTTCCAGATCAGGCTGCCGAGCGCGGTCAGCACCAGGAACGGCAGCAGCGGCATCCGCTCCACCCCGGCGGGCAGCGAGATGAAGCTGCGGAAGATCGGCACCATCCGGCCGAGGAACACCGCCTTGGTGCCGTGCCGGGCGAACCACGCCTCGGTGCGGTCGACGTCGGCCACCTTGACCAGCGGCAACCGGGCCGCGATCGCGCGGGTGCGCTCCCGGCCGAGCCACGCGCCGAGGTAGTACAGCACCACCGCGCCGACCACCGAGCCGAGCGTGGTCCACAGGATGGCGCCGAGCAGGCTCATCGAGCCCTGGGCCGCGGCGAACCCGGCCAGCGGCAGGATCACCTCGCTGGGGATCGGCGGGAACAGGTTCTCCAGCGCCACCGCCAGTCCGGCGCCGGGGCCGCCGATGGTCTCCATGAGGTCGGTGACCCACCCGACCAGTCCGCCGGTCGTGGTTTCCGGCTGTGCGAGGAAGTTCATGCCCAGAACGCTAGAAATCCGCGCTGCCGGGCGGAATGCGGTTCACCGGCGACTTCGCTGCGGCATCGCGCAGAACCCCGGTGCGGAAAACCGCACCCCTCGGTCAGATGCGGGCGTCGACGTGCTCGACGAGCGTCAGCTCCCCGTCCGGCCGCCGTTCGACGAGGGCGAGCGCACCTGGTCCGTCGGAGATGTGGCCGAGGCACACGACGTCGGTGGCACCGACGCGCGCCTGGTGGCGGTGGTGCATGTGCCCGCAGAAGTGCCACTTCGGCCGGATCCGCTCGCACAGTTCGCGCAGCTCCGGGCGTCCCACCGGGTGGCCCCGGTGCGGTTCGGCGATCCCGGCCGGCCAGTCGTGGGTGAGCAGGACGTCGACCGGTCGGCGTGCTCGTCCGGCTCTCCGCACTTCCTCCGCGGTGTAGTACACGCGGTCCCGCACCGTTTCCCGGCGCGCCTTCTGCACATCCGTGACCTTCGCCGAGTGGATGCCGGACAGGAACGCCACCCGCAGTCCGGCGACCTCGGTGGCACCCGCCCGGCCGAGGAAGTGCACGCCCTCGGCCCACTGGCCGGGTCCGGCCGCGTCGAGCGCAGGCCAGGGCTCGTGATTGCCGCCGATGAAGTGCAGCGGAGCACCCAGGTCGAGCAAACCCTCGGCGAGGAAGGGGAAATCGCCCACCTTCCGGTACTTCGCCGGACTGCGCACACCCGCCGCGTCCGCCTCGTCCCGGTTCGGCTCGACGTCGCCGACGGCGAGGATCGCGTCGAGCGGGCCGTGCGAGGCGCGAACGGCGGCCGACCACTTCGCGAGCAGCTCGAACTCACCGTGCACATCACCGACGACGAGGACCCGCGCGGGACCGCTCTTCTCACGTCGCACGATCGTCCCCTCCGCGGCGGAGGTTACGCGAACGAGTCCGGTGACGGCCACGGGTTTTCGCTCGTCCGGCCGGGGTGCGGAAAACCGCAGGTTGTCGTCGTCCTTAGGCTTCGGGCATGCGGCGGTGGCTTTGGGGTCTGGTGGGAGTGGCGTTCGGCGCGTGCACGGCGTTGCTCGAGCTCGTGTACGTGCTGTGCGCGGCCCTTGTGCTGCTCTGGCCCCGGTCGCGCGCGTTGGCCTTCCGAGGTGCACGTGCGCTGGTCGAGCTCGAACGTCGGCGACTTGCGCACTACTTCGGCAGTTCGCACGCCGATCAACCCGACGGTGCGCGGGCGCTGCAGTACCTGGCGCTGCGCGGGCTGGTCGGTCTGCTCGGCGGTGTCCTGCTGCTCCTGCTCGGCTACGGCGCGGTGGGTTCCGTGGTGGAGTTCCGCGAGCTGTGGACTTCGCCGCATCCGCTGGAAGGGCGGTCCTCCGGCGAGAAGTTCTGGCTCACTGTCTACCTGGCCGTCTTCTGCGCGGTGATGGGTTACCTGGCGCTGGCCGGTCTCATCGGCGTTTCATCGCTCGACCGGGCGTTGGCGCGGCGGTTCCTCGAGCCGGACCGGGCCGAGCGGTTGCAGCGCCGGGTGGAGGAGCTCTCGGTCACGCGCGCCGACGTCGTCGCCGCGATCCGCGAGGAGCGCCGCCGCATCGAACGCGACCTCCACGACGGCGTCCAGCAGCGGCTGGTGGCGCTGGGCTTGCTGATCGGCCGTGCGCGGCGCGCGGGTGATGGCGAGCGGACGGCCGAGCTTTTGGCGCAGGCGCACCAGGAATCCCAGGAAGTGCTCCGGGATTTCCGCGACGTCGCGTGGCGCGTGTACCCGGCAGCACTCGACGCGGGCGGCCTGCACCCCGCGCTGGAAGCCTTGGCGGAGCGCGCCGGAATGCGCGTGGAGCTGCACTACGCGGTGGAATCCCGGCCGGAGATCGAGATCGAAGCAGTGGCGTACTTCGTGGTTTCGGAGGCGGTGACCAACGCGGCCAAGCACGCCGACGCGCGTATCGTCTCCATCCGGGTGCAACGGGAAGGGCGGTGGCTGGTGGCCGAGATCTCCGACGACGGTGCCGGTGGCGCCGTCGCCGACGGTGCCGGTCTCTCCGGCTTGGCGCGGCGGGTCGCCGCGCTCGATGGGAGGTTCACAGTGGACAGTCCGGTCGGTGGGCCGACGGTGATCACCGCGGAGTTGCCGTGCGCGTGATCCTGGCCGACGACGCCACGCTGCTCCGGGAAGGCCTGGCGCGCCTGCTCGCCGAGGAGGGCCACGAGGTCCTCGCCGCGGTCGGCGACGCGCCGAGCCTGCTGGCCGAAGTGGACCGCCACCGGCCCGACGTCGCGGTGGTCGACGTGCGGATGCCGCCCACGCACACCGACGACGGCCTGCGCGCCGCGCTGGAGATCCGCCGCCGGTTCCCCGAGGTCGGCGTGCTGGTGCTCTCGCAGTACGTGGAGAAGCGCTACGCCGTCGAGCTGCTCACCGGTGATTCGGCCCGCGTCGGATACCTGCTCAAGGACCGCGTGGTGCAGGTCGACGAGTTCCTGGACGCCCTCCAGCGCCTTGCCGACGGCGGCGTGGCCTTCGACCCGGAAGTGGTCCGCCGCCTGCTGTCGACCGGCGACCGGGATCCGCTGGAAGCGCTGACGCCGCGCGAACGCGATGTCCTCGACCAGATGGCGCAGGGCCGCACCAACGCGGGGATCGCGGCCGGCCTGCACATCTCGCAGAGCGCGGTGGAGAAGCACGCGAACGCGATCTTCGACAAGCTCGACCTGCCCCGGGCCACCGGCTACAGCCGCCGCGTTCTCGCCGTCCTGCACTACCTGGAGTCCGAGGGCGGCGAATAGCCCGGACGTGCGTCGGCCCGGCGCGCTGGTGCGTGCCGGGCCGACGGGGTGGGTCAGCTGCGGGTGGGAGTGCGCTCCTGCTGGCGCTTGCGCGAGGCCAGGTAGCCGATGGCGATGGCGATCGCCAGGACCGGGGTGATGTAGAGGGCGATGCGGGTTTCCGCGTCGAAGGCCAGCAGCACGGCGACCATCGCGAGGAAGGCCAGCACCACGTAGTTCGAGTACGGGGCCAGCGGCATCCGGAAGGGGCCCGCCTCGATCTCGCCGCGGGCGATCTTGCGGCGGTAGCCCAGGTGGGCGATCAGGATCATCGCCCAGGTGAAGATGGCGCCGGCGGTGCTGGCGCTGGTGATGTAGGTGAACGCCTCTTCCGGCACGAAGTAGTTCAGCACGACGCCGACGAACATCGCACAGAACGTCACGGCGATCGCCCGGGCGGGCACGCCGCGGCCGCTGAGCCGGCTGGCCGCGCGGGGGGCTTGCCCCTCCTCGGACAGCGTGCGCAGCATGCGGCCGGTGGAGTAGATGCCGCTGTTGCAGGACGACAGCGCCGCGGTGGTCACCACGAAGTTGATGACACCGGCGGCCGCCGGGATGCCGATCAGGGTGAAGGCGTGCACGAACGGGCTGCTGTCGGCGGGGAACTGGAACCACGGCACCAGCGCGGTGAGCGCGATCAGCGCACCGACGTAGAAGATCAGGATCCGCCACATCACGGCGTTGATGGCCCGCGGCAGCACCTTCTGCGGGTTGGCGCTCTCGCTGGCGGTCTGCCCGACCATCTCCACGCCGATGAAGGCGAACATGACGATCTGGAAGGCCAGCAGGGCCTGCGCGCCGCCGTTGGGGAAGAGCCCGCCGTGGGCCCAGATGTTGCTCAGCGAGGCGGTCGGGCCGAGGTCGCTGAAGCCGAAGACCAGGATCGCCGCGGCCAGCACGATCAGCCCGATGATGGCGATGACCTTGATCAGCGCGAACCAGAACTCGAACTCGCCGAAGAGCTTCACCGCGATGAGGTTGACCCCGCTGAGCACGACCAGCGCGCCCAGCGCCGGGATCCACTGCGGGACTGTCGGGAACCAGAACTGGAAGTACTTGCCGACGGCGGTGATCTCGGCCATGCCGGTCACGATCCACACCAGCCAGTAGCCCCAGCCGACCGCGAACCGCGCCCACGGGCCGACGAACTCACCGGCGTACTCGGCGAAGGAGCCGCTCACCGGGCGGTACATCAGCAGTTCGCCGAGAGCCCGCATGACGAAGAAGATCATCACACCGGCGATCGCGTAGATCAGGATCAGGCCGGTGCCGACCTGGTGCAGGGCCTTTCCGGAGCCGAGGAACAGCCCGACACCGATCGCCCCGCCGATCGCGATCATGTTGATGTGCCGGGTGCTCAGATCTTTCCGGTACTCCTCGGTCGCTGGTTGGCTCATCGAAGTGGACTCCTCCAGAACGGGGCCGGGTTCTCGGTGTGCGACCGCACGGCCCGCAACGCGTTGTTCATCAGCGTGTTTCGCTGGAACTGCGCAGATACTCCGGCATCCGGCCGGTGCTGGCAAGAGATTCGGGGGAGTTGAGATCGAGCCTTTTCCTCCTCCGCGCGGCGTTCTCCGGCGAAAGGGGAAAATGGTGCACCGAGGTAGTTCTGGTGCGAATGGGGAATTGTGAAACAAATTGACGTTCTATCGCGCCCGAATACCGCGATCGAGTGACGCAGATCTCAGCACGAAAAGGCCGGTGCGCGCAAAGCGGATTTGCGCGCACCGGCCGTGGAGTGCTGAACCGTCAGAGGTTCGGGTACAGCGGGTGCTTGGCGGCCAGCGCCTCGACGCGGGCCCGCAGCTTGGCGCTGGTGGTCTCGTCGAAGCCCGGCTTGAGCGCCTCGGCGATCACGTCGGCGACCTCGGTGAACTCGGCCTTGCCGAAGCCGCGGGTGGCCAGCGCCGGGGTGCCGATGCGCAGCCCGGAGGTCACCATCGGCGGCCGCGGGTCGTTCGGCACCGCGTTGCGGTTGACCGTGATGCCGATCTCGTGCAGCCGGTCCTCGGCCTGCTGGCCGTCCAGCTCCGAGTTGCGCAGGTCGACCAGCACCAGGTGCACGTCGGTGCCGCCGGAGACCAGCTGCACGCCGGCCGCCTTGGCGTCGTCGGCCAGCAGCCGCTCGGCCAGCACCTGCGCGCCCTCGACGGTGCGGCGCTGCCGGTCCTTGAACTCCTCGCCCGCGGCGACCTTGAACGCGACCGCCTTGCCCGCGATCACGTGCTCCAGCGGCCCGCCCTGCTGACCGGGGAACACCGCGGAGTTGAACTTCTTGGTGAACTCCTCGTCGGAGGACAGGATCACGCCACCGCGCGGACCGCCCAGGGTCTTGTGCGTGGTGGTGGTGACGACGTGGGCGTGCGGCACCGGGTTCGGGTGCAGGCCCGCGGCCACCAGGCCGGCGAAGTGCGCCATGTCCACCATCAGCTTGGCGCCGACCTCGTCGGCGATCTCCCGGAACCGCTTGAAGTCCAGCTGCCGCGGGTAGGCCGACCAGCCGGCGATGATCAGCTGCGGCTTGTTCTCCCGCGCCAGCCGGGCGACCTCGTCCATGTCGACGCGGTGGTCGTCCTCGCGCACGTGGTAGGGCACCACGTTGTAGAGCTTGCCGGAGAAGTTGATCCGCATGCCGTGGGTCAGGTGGCCGCCGTGCGCCAGGTCCAGGCCCATGATGGTGTCGCCCGGCTTGAGCAGCGCGAACATCGCAGCCGCGTTGGCCTGCGCGCCGGAGTGCGGCTGCACGTTGGCGTAGGTGGCGCCGAAGAGCTCCTTGATCCGCTCGATGGCCAGCCGCTCGATGACGTCGACGTGCTCGCAGCCGCCGTAGTAGCGGCGACCCGGGTAGCCCTCGGCGTACTTGTTGGTCAGCACCGAGCCCTGCGCCTCGAGCACCGCCTGCGGCGCGAAGTTCTCCGAGGCGATCATCTCGAGCGTGGTCTGCTGACGGTTGAGCTCGGCGCCGACCGCCGCCGCCACCTCTGGGTCCACCGCGGCCAAGTTGCCGTTGAACAGGTCCGGTGTCGACATGCTGTTTGCCTCCTGTTGTTTCTCTCAGTGCCTGCTGGCGGCCGGTCTGCGTGGGTGGTCGCTTGGCGGAACCTGAGTGCTTCCCTGGACTGCGGGTGCCCCTCCTGATGTATGACCAATACACGGCGGAGGGGCCGTCCTCGCTCAGAGAGCCACCCAGTGGCGGGTCACCGTACCCGCCGGTGGTCACCTTGCTGAGGTGGTCCAAGCGGCTGCCGCCGCTTACCCAAGCGCGGACGGCTCCGCCGACAGGCTCTTCAGGCGTTGCGGCGGTAGAACGGCAGCTCGACGACCTGCACCGCGACGGCCTTGCCGCGGATGTCGACCTGCAGCTGCGTGCCGGGTTCGCTGTGTGCGCGGTCCACGTAGGCCATCCCGATCGGGTGGCCCAGAGTCGGGGACGGCGCACCGCTGGTCACCACGCCGATCTCGGTGCCTTCGGCGTCCAGCACCCGGTAGCCGTGGCGGGGCGCCCGGCGCTGGTCGGTGCTGAGCCCGACCAGGGTGCGCTCGGTGGGCTTCTCCGCGGCGGCGGCCAGCGCCTCCTTGCCGACGAAGTCGACGGTCTTGTCGAGCTTGACCACCCGGCCGAGGTTCGCGTGGAACGGCGTGAGATCGGCGGAGAGCTCGTTGCCGTACAGCGGCATCCCGGCTTCCAGGCGCAGCGTGTCGCGGCAGGACAACCCGGCCGGCTGCAGGCCGTGCTCGGCGCCCGCCTCGGTCAGCGCCTGCCACACGGCCTCCGCGTCACCCGGCGCGGTGAACAGCTCGAAGCCGTCCTCGCCGGTGTAGCCGGTGCGCGCCAGCAGCACGTCCTTGCCCGCGACCTTGGCCGGGTAGCCGGCGTAGTACTTGACGCCGGAGAGGTCGGTCTCGGTCAGCGGCGCGAGGATCGCCACGGCGTTCGGGCCCTGGATCGCGATCAGCGCGTAGTCGTCGGAGACGTCCTCGTGCTGCGCGTCGAACCCGCTGATCCGCTCGGCCAGCTCGGCGGAGACCACGGCGGCGTTCGCCGCGTTGGCCACCACCAGGAACTCCTGCTCGCCGAGGCGGTAGACGATCAGGTCGTCCAGCACACCGCCGGCGGTGTTGCAGATCATGGTGTAGCGCGCGCGGCCCGGCGTGATGGCGGTGGCGTTGGCGACCAGCGCGTGGTCCAGCGCGGCTGCGGCTTCCGGACCGCTGATCCGGATCTCGCCCATGTGGGTCAGGTCGAACAGGCCCGCAGCGGTGCGCACCGCGTTGTGCTCGGCGATGTCACCGGAGTAGCGCAGCGGCATCTGCCAACCGGCGAACTCGGTGAGCGTGGCTCCGAGCGCTTCGTGCACGTGGTGCAAGGGCGTCCGTCGTGGCGACGACATGATGTGGGGACTCCTCCTGGTGGGCGCCGGTCGGCAGTCGAGGGCCGGTCAGCTCACTGAGCCCAACCTTATCGGGGACGCCTCGACCCCGACCCGCGCGGGCTTGCGCTGGTCGGGCGGTCTCCCCGGAGTCATTGGCCTGAGAGTTTCGCCACCTCGGGAGGCGGCTTGCACCGTGGGCGAGGAGCGCGTGCTCCTGCTTTTCTCCGTGATCGCCTGGTGCCGTGCGGTGCCGGTGCCTGAGAGTTTGCTGGGGAGTATTGCTCCTTCGGCGCCCCGGTCCCGATGGGCCGAGGTCTCTCCCGCACGACGTCGTGGGCGCGCTATTCGGTTCTGCGCCATGGACGCTACGAACCCCGGGTGACCCACGTCAACCGGAAGGATGAGTGATCTCGAGCTGGCTTGCTACAGAGTTCTGAAAAAGTTCAGAATGGCGGCATGCGCGAGGTTCAGTGGAGTGAAGTGCAGCGTGACCCCAAGGGTGTCGCGGAGTTAGTCGATCAGGGCGACGTGCGGATCCGCCGCCGCGACGGTGCGCCGCTCGTCCTCACCCGCGAGGACCGGGCAGCGGGTGTGTCCGAAGGGGCGGTGATCGCTGCTCGTGCTGTTCGTGCTGCGTTTGACCGGTTCTCCCCTGATGAGCTGATTGATGTCCTGTCGGAGGAGTTTCCGTGGGCGGCCTTGCTGCCGTCCGGTGCTCGGTCGGAGTTCGCCCTTGATTTCGCCCAGACCTTTCGGGCATCCGCAGAGCTGGGCAGCTGGGTGCCGCTGCAGCAAACACTGCGGGAATGGAAGGCCACCGCGCTGGTGTACACCGATCCGGAGCTTGTCAAGGCGCTGACGGAGCCGGTCACCGAGGACTTCGGGCCAGTGCCTCCACCGGAAGGGGGCGATGAGTGACCCCCAAGCGAGGTGACCGCGTTGCGCCCCCACCACCTCCTGGCGGTTGTGGAGATCCGGTTCGCCAACAATGAAGCGGCCAAGGGCTGGGAGGAACTCTGCCGGGCGGCTCGGAGCAACACCTGGGAAGCGTGGGTGGTGTTGAGCGAGCGGCCGCTGGATCCTGTGAACCCGGGACGTCAGCATCCGATGAAGAAGCCGCTCGCGGCACACGTGGTCTTCGGGAAAGAGCTTGATCAGTGGCAGTACGAGGTGACGTCGTCCGGGCGCATTTGGTACTGCCCTGATCCGGACAAGCGTGTTGTGTGGATTCTGAGAGCCAGTCCGGAACATCCGAAGTGGACGGACTAGGGCGCCGGCTCGATCACCAAGCGTCGCCCGCGTCCATGTCCTCGCGGGTGGCGTTTACTTCTGCAGCATCGGCCGGGTCGGCTAGCAGCTCCCCGGAGTCGCGACGCATCCTCTCGGTCCCGCTGAGCTCGCGGTACTGCTTCGTCAGGCCGTCGATCAGGGCTTCGAGGGCGAGCTCGAAGCTGGCCGCGTCGATCTCCGCCGCGTGCTCGCGGAGCAGGTGGGCCTTGTTCAGGTGCGGGAAGCGGTCGCCGTAGAGCTCCGCGTCGTCCGGGAAGCCGCCGCTGAACGAACCCATCGCCGAGCCCACCACCAGGTACTTCGTCGACGCGCCGATCATGGTGGCGTAGCGCTGCGGCCAGCCCGCGCGGGTCAGCCCGCCGTGCACCGCGTCGGCCCGGCGCAGGGCGTTCTCGCGGCGGGCCGGGCCGTAGGCCAGGAACGGCACCAGGTTGGGGTGCGCGACCAGGGCCGCGCGGTAGGAGCGGGCCCAGCCGCGCAGCCCGGTCGTCCAGTCCTGCTCGAAGCCGGTGACGTCCACCGCGGCCATCACGTCGTCGGCGATCTCGTGCAGCAGGTCTTCCTTGGTCGAGACGTGGTTGTACAGCGAGGCCGCGCGCACTCCCAGGCGTTCGGCGAGGCGGCGCATGGACAGCGCCTCCAGGCCGTCGGCGTCGATGATCTCCAGGCCGACGCGGCGGATGCGGTCCGGCGACAGCCGGGGAGTGGTCGGTCGGGGCACGTCTTCTCCTCGTCGGATCCCTTGCGGCGCTCGCCGGGACCGTCTTAGGCTGCCACAAAACTAACGATGTTAGTTAGATGGCCGCAGGAAGGGATCCGGCGATGGTCGACTTCTCGCTCACCGACACCGAGCGCGACATCAGGGACTGGGTGCGCAACTTCGTCCAGCGCGAGCTGGTGCCGCTGGAACCGGAGGTGCTGCGCCGGGAGCGGGCCGGGGAGCGCGGGCTGACCAAGGACGAGCAGCGGGATCTGCAGCTGAAGGCGCGGGAGGCCGGGTTCTGGGGCGTGCAGACGCCTGAGGAGTACGGCGGCATGGGCCTGTCGGCGGTGCTGTCCGCGCTGATCGAGATCGAGCTCGGCCGCACCTACGTGCCGTTCCGCTTCGGCGGCTCCGCCGACAACATCCTCTTCCACGCCAACTCCGAGCAGCAGCGGCGCTACCTGCTGCCGACCATCGAGGGCACCCGCAAGTCCTGCTTCGCGATCACCGAGCCGGGGGCCGGTTCGGACGCCAAGGACCTGCGCACCACGGCGGTCAAGGACGGCGACGAGTGGGTGATCAACGGCGAGAAGACGTTCATCACCGGTGGCATCGACGCCGACTTCGTGATGGTCTTCGCGGTCACCGACAAGGAGAAGGGCGCCAACGGCGGCGTCACCTGCTTCCTGGCCGACCGCGACATGGGCTGGAAGTCCGAGCCGATCGACATCATGGGCCCGTGGGAGCGCCAGCCGGCCGCGCTGGTCTTCGAGGACGTGCGGGTGCCGGAGGGCAACGTCCTCGGCGAGGTCGGGCACGGCTTCAAGCTCGCCATGCAGTGGATCGGCCGCGGGCGCTACATGCTGCCCGCGCGGGCGCTCGGCGCCTGCGAACGGCTGGTCGAGATGGGCATGGAGTACGCCAAGCAGCGCGAGACCTTCGGCAGGCCGATCGCCGATCGCCAGGCCATCCAGTGGATGGTGGCGGACTCGGCGGTGGAGATCGAGGCGCTGCGCTGGCTGGTGCTGCAGGCGGCGTGGCAGATCGACCAGGGCATGGACTCCCGGCACGCGCAGTCGATCGCCAAGCTCTACGGCGCCACCCGCGCCAACGAGATCGTCGACCGGGTGCTGCAGATCCACGGCGGCATGGGCTACACCAAGGAGCTGCCGATCGAGCGCTGGTACCGCGACCTGCGGTTGCTGCGGATCTTCGAGGGCACCGACGAGATCCAGCGCCGGACGCTGGCGCGCAACCTGCTGAAGGGGCACGTCTCGGTGCGCGGAGTGCTCGGTTGAGCCCGCTGCGTGGGTACCCTGGTGGCAAACCGTGACACCGACGTGGTGGGAGCAACGATGTCGCTGTTCAAGAAGGTCACCGAGTTCGCCAGCAGCCCGCAGGGCAAGAAGGTGATCGACCAGGCCAAGAAGTACGCCACCGACCCGAAGAACAAGGAGAAGATCGACCAGGTCAAGGACAAGTTCTTCGGCGGCAAGGGCGACAAGAAGAACTGACCCGGCGATCCCGCAACTCCGACGGCCCCCGGAACTCCCGGGGGCCGTTTCTCGTGTTCGGCGGCTCGGGACCGTGGTAGCTCGTGGTATCGAGCGGTATCATCGACGCATGGCCATGACACTGCGACTCACCGACGAGGACAACGCCAAGCTCCGTGAAGTCTCCGAGCGCGAAGGCCGTTCCATGCACGAGATCGCGGTGACGGCGTTGCGCGAGTACTTCGCCAGGCAAGAGGAATTTCGAGCGGACCAGGTCCGCCGGTTCCTGGAGGAGGACGCTGAGCTCTTGGAGCTGCTGTCCCGGTGACGCACTACCTGGAGCTGGACGATCTCCTCTACTTGATCTCCGAAGGACTACGTCAGGAACCCAAATCGATCGTTCGTGATTGGGGTGCGCTGGAGTCCGCGCTGCATCGTCCGCGTTCCACCGTCTTCGGTGTCGATGCGTACCCGGCACTCGACGAGAAGGCGGCATCGCTGATGCATTCCCTGGCGCGTGATCAACCGTTGCTGGACGGGAACAAGCGACTGGCTTGGCTCGCGACGAGGCTCTTCTACGCTTACAACAGCCGCGACCTCCGTGCAGCTGATGCACGCAAGGCGGACGCATTCGTTCGGGAAGTCGCCTCTGGTGAGCACGAAGTCGGTCAGCTCGCGGAAAGCCTGCGCTTCTGGGTTAACGAGCTGAAATGACGCATCACGACCAGTGGGCCAGGAGCGTTTCGCCACGACCGGGAGCTGTTGTGGCCGCTGCGGTGCTGGGCGGGATAGTTGCCGTTGTCGTGCTCGGGGTTGCTGTCTACACCCTGGTCGTTGGGCTCGCCGGGGCCAGCGGGGGTGGGGAGATCGCCGTCGTGCTGCTCGCGGGCATCGTCGGGTTGGTCGGCGTCATGCACGTGCTGGGCGTCGTTCGGCTGCTGCACCAGCGGTTCCCGCACACCGGGACGATGGCCCTGGCCGGGGGAGTCACGGTGGCCGTCACCGGGTTCGGCGTGTTCCGCTCGATCCGCGGGCGCGGCGACGGACCCGATCTCACCACCATGCTGGTGTGGGTCGGGTTGGCGGCCGTCGTGATCGCGATGCTGGTGCTGGTCACACGTCCGTCCGTCACGCGATGGGTGCAGGCCACGCACGCGCACTCGCGCCGGCTCGGACACCAGCCCGAGCAGCGTCGTCGCTGACCGCGTCAGCGATTCCGGCGGAAGACCAGGCGGTCGACCAGGAAGAACTTGATCACGAACATCACCGCGTAGGTGCCCAGGAACGCTCCCCAGACCACTGCGACCTGCGCGCTGCGGGTGTCCGGGAACGAGGTCTGCGCGAGGGTTTCGGCGTTGTGCGTGGCCAGCGCGGCCAGCAGGGCGGTGGTGACCGAGATGATCGCGTAGCGCAGGATCTCGCCGCGCAGGCCCGCGCGGCCGGTGCTGCCCCAGGTGCGCCGGTTGAGCGTGAAGTTCGGGATCGCACCCGCCAGCCACGCCGTGATCGTCGCCGCGACCGGGGCCGCGCCGAGGGCGTAGACGAGCAGGAAGACCAGCTGGCTGATCGCGGTGGCCACCACCGATGCGGCGGCGAACCGGCTGAGCAGGTGCCAGTACCGCTTCGCGCCGGTGACCTGCGGTGCCATCTCGCCTCCGTGGGATCCGCGTTCGGCCGCACGATACCCAGCGGTGGCCGGTGCGGATCCGGCCGCATCGTGCGAGCTCAGATGCCGCGGATCCGATGCGCTGAAGAGGTTGCGAGGATTGGGCCGCGTGGCGGCTTGGAATATACCAACGGGCCGGTGCACACTTGATCGCGAAACGTTTGCGGTCGCGTTCAAAGGCCGTGGTACGGGGAGCGGTGCCCCGGGCGCGGAGTGCGAAAACTCCCCACCCGGGGCACCTACCGTGTGTCGGGGGGCTTCCACACGGTCTACCGAACAGTAACTCGTTCGGTTGATCTCAGCGATACGGCACGTGGGTAAACATTCGCTCTGAGTCAGCGTCGTGCTTTCGCATCGATGGTTGTGGTGAATTCTCGATGGGATGGCGGCTCCGTGTGAAGCCGCCATCCCGGGGACTGTTCAGCTGCGCACCGCCTCCGCGGCGTCGGCGGGGTCGGTCTCCGGCTGGTGGCGCTCCGCGCGGATCACCCGGACGGTGTAGGCGATGGCGGCGACCCAGGCCACCACGATCACCGAGTAGATGATCGTGTGCGACGGGCCGGGCAGGTCGAAGTCCTTGATCAGCGTGCGCGCGTTGGTGAGCACGATCAGCCCGCCGGCACCGACGCCGATCAGCCGCATCGGCACGATGCGCACCAGGTAGGCCGCCAGCGGCGCGGCGATCACGCCGCCCAGCAGCAGCGCGCCCACGGTCGGCCAGGAGAGGTTCTGGTGCGCCAGGGAGAGCAGGAAGCCGAGGCTGGCCGCGGCCGCGATCAGGAATTCGCTGGTGTCCACCGAACCGATGACCTTGCGCGGTTCGACCCGGCCGGTGCTCAGCAGCGTCGGGGTCGCCACCGGGCCCCAGCCGCCACCGCCGGTGGCGTCCACGAACCCGGCGACCAGGCCGAGCGGGGCGAGCAGCTTGGAGCTGACGCCGGTGAGCTGGCGGCGGCGCAGCGGGCGGAAGGCGAACCGGGCCAGCACGTAGAGGCCGAGCGCGAGCAGGATCGTCGACATCCACGGCTCGGCGGCCTCGGTGGAGATGTTGCTCAGCGCGGTGGCGCCGAGGAACGCGCCGATCGCGCCCGGCACGCCGAGGGTGAGCACGACGCGCCAGTCGACGTTGCCGAACTTCCAGTGCGACAGGCCGGAGGCCAGCGAGGTGCCCAGCTCGGCGAGGTGCACCGAGGCGGAGGCCAGGGCCGGGCTCATCCCGGCGGCGAGCAGGATGGTGGTGGACGTGACGCCGTAGGCCATGCCCAGTGAGCCGTCCACCAGCTGCGCGATGAAACCACCGATCGCGAAGATCAGGAACGCTTGCACGATGTCTCCGTGGGTGCGAAGGGGAGCCGAAACCGGCGCGCGTGGGCGCGCGCTGCGATGCGCAGCCGGAACGGGGGAGTTGTGGAGTGCGGGCGGGGCTACCGCGCGCACCGACACCCTGCGGAGGTGACGCGGCGGAGGTCGACGTGGAGGCGCTGCACGAGCAGCCGCCACTGATCACCAGGCGTCATGCCGGACAGTGAAGCAGATCCCGCGATCGAGTGGCACCGCCTCTCAGAGTGCGGGAGGCCGGTTTGCCGGGGTCGCCGGACCTGTGCGCAAGGCCACTTCTGGCGGTAGACGATCTCCGCCCGGCGGTCGTCCGCGCCGCGCTGCCGCCGTGCGCGAGCATTGTCCTCTGTGGACTCGGGGAAACCCTTTCCCGGTAGCGGGTTCGCCGCGGCCGCACTCGCGATCGGGATGTGGACCTGCGAAAACGCGCGTGCCGCTGATCGTCCTCGCGGCGTGTTGATCGCGGCCCGGATCGCGCGGTTCGGGTGCTGGTCGGCGGCCGATGCCGTTATCCGATGGTCATCTTCGCTGAGTACTGAGAGTGATCGCGTGCATGGCGTCCGTGGCTTGATGTTCAGGTGAACGGGCTAATGCTTGCGCCTGTTGATAACCCTCAGCTACTTTCTCCGCTCGTACGTCACGGTTCGGTCACGGCAACATCTCGACCCCCGACGAGGTGTTCCCCGCGCTCCCCCGAGCGGGAAGTGGCCGGATCTCCCCGAGACGGAAGGTGAAGATGGGCAAGCACCGCAAGGAGGGCGGCCATCCCCCGAAGGCCGCCCTCCCGCTACGGAACAAGGTCGTCGCCGCAGTGGTGGCCGGCGGCGCCTTCGCCGCGGTCGGCCAGCCGCTGGCCACGGCCGGCGAGCAGACCGAGGTCCCCGAGCGCAGCGCAGCGGTGCACCCGCTCGCCGCGAGCAAGAAGCTGAGCCTGGCGCTCACCGGAACGTCGTCCAGCCCGGCCACGGTCCAGCTGCTCGCCCAGGAGACCGCGACCGACTCGGTCGAGGAATCGGGCCAGATCGACAAGGCCGAGGCCATCGAGCAGGCCCGCGCGGAAGCCGAGCGGGCCAGGCAGGAAGCCGAGCGCGCCGCGGCCGAGGCCGAGCGCGCCGCGGAGGAAGCGGCCCGCAAGGCCGCCAGCGGCTTCGTCAAACCCGCGGAGGGCACCTTCACCTCCGGCTTCGGCGCCCGCTGGGGCACCAACCACAACGGGATCGACATCGCCAACAGCATCGGCACGCCGATCCGCGCGGTGGCCGCGGGCACCGTGGTCGAAGCAGGCCCGGCCAGCGGCTTCGGCCAGTGGATCCGGCTGCAGCACAAGGACGGCACCATCACCGTCTACGGCCACATCAACACCATCGACGTCAGCGAGGGCGAGCAGGTCGGCGCGGGCGAGCAGATCGCCACGATGGGCAACCGCGGCCAGTCCACCGGCCCGCACCTGCACTTCGAGGTGCACGTGGGCGGAAGCAAGATCAACCCCCTGCCGTGGCTGAGCGCCCGCGGCATCGAGGTGCAGTGAGCACCTCCCCGAGCAGCCGCCCGGGACCCGAATCCCCCGACGGGTCCCGGGCGGCTCCCCCGCCTCTCCGCGATTTTCAGTGGTGGTTGCGTTCCGGGTTGATCTCGCGTTGTGCGGTTTCTTGTGGCTGGGTTGCGTCACGGTCCCCTGAGGTGCGGTTGGGCAGGGCTCCGGTTGGCACAAGTGCTGGCCATGTGTTCAGGCCGGTGCCCTTCAGGTCGGGTGCCCGTAGTTCAGGCGGGCGTGGCAACTCTCGTCAAGGGGGCGGCTGCCCGCACACCGCCGCGCGCACCGCGGGTGGAGACTGCTAGTCCGCGCCGGTGCGGGCTGGTCGCTCTTCCTCGATGCGTTGGCGGAGCCAGCTGAGGGTGCGGGAGAGCAGCCGGGAGACGTGCATCTGGGAGATGCCGATCTGCTCGGCGATCTGGGTCTGGGTCATGCCGCGGAAGAAGCGCATCACCAGGATCCGTCGTTCCCGCTCCGGCAGCTCCTGCAGCAGCGGGCGCACCATCTCGCGGTTCTCCACCTCGGCCAGCTCGGCGTCGTCGGACCCGATCGCATCGCCCAGCGGGATCTCGTCGGTGTCGGTGAGCAGCTCGTCCAGCGACGCGCTGCGGTAGGCGTTGCCCGCCTCCAGCCCGCGGTACACGTCGTCGGTGCTGATGCCCAGGTGCTCGGCGAGCTCGCTGGGCACCGGGGCGCGCCCCAGCTCCTGGGACAGGCGGGCGATCGCAGCCGACACCGACAGGTGCAGTTCCTGCAGGCGGCGGGGCATCCGCACCGCCCAGCCGGTGTCGCGGAAGTGCCGCCGCACCTCTCCCATGATCGTCGGCACCGCGTAGGACAGGAAGTCCACGCCGCGGGCCGGATCGAAGCGGTCCACCGCGTTGATCAGGCCCAGGGTGGCCACCTGGGTCAGGTCCTCCTGCGATTCGCCGCGGTGGCTGAACCGGCGGGCGATGTGCTCGGCAACGGGCAGGTGCTCGGTGACCAGCTTGTCGCGGAGTGCTGAGTGGCGGGGATCCTGCTTGCTCAGCTTCGCGAGCTCGCCGAAGAGCGGCGCCAGCCGGTCGTAGCGCTCGTTGCGCGAATGTGCCGTTGGCTTGGAGTCCGCTCGTCTCACACGTGTGCCGTCCGTCCCTTGGTCAACTCGATCCGCACCAGGTGGCTGCCGTCAGCGGCAGCGGGATCCGACTCGACCGAGGTTGACACAACGTCCGCAAGAGCGCTGAGCACGCGCCAGCTGAACGTATCCTTGCGCGGTCCGAAGGCGTCGTCGCTGGGAACCTCGGCGATGACCGACAGCGCATCGCCGAAGCTGCGGAACCGGCACACCAGCGTCGATGCCGGGGCCGCCAGCCGGATCAGCGAGGAGCAGGCCTCGTCCACGGCCAGTCGCAGGTCGGCGATCGAGTCGATGTCGTAGTCCGCGCGCATCGCGAGGTCGCCGACCACCGCGCGCATCACCGCCAGCTGGGCGGGCTCGGCCGCGATGCGGACCTCAACCACGTTCGCCGCGGAGGTCATCGGCTCTCCCCTCGCGACCTCGCGTTCCACGCTCATCCCGGGCCACCTCGTCTCGGTCGGTCTGGCGCGACCAATCATCACTCGCAGTCACCTGGTACCCGAGCCCCGCACCGAACAAACGGGCGCTCGACGGCTACAGCAGGCTGCTCCAGTAGTCCCAGAAGCGCAGCAGCACCAGGACCACGATCACCAGATACCACACGACGAGGAGCAAGCTGTGGAACCGGGCCAGCGCCACGCCGGTGGAACGGCCGCCGCCGAAGTTGCCCGCGGTCAGGTTGTGCAGCGTCGTGTACCAGAACAGCGGGATGGTCACGACCCACACGACCATGCAGTACGGGCACAGCGCGCCGATCTCGTAGAGGCTCTGCACCACCAGCCAGTGGATGAAACCCACCGCCAGGGTGGTGCCGACCTGCATGCCCAGCCAGAACCAGCGCGGCGGGCGGAAACCCGCCAGCACCGCGACGCCGGTGGTGACCACCACCGGGAACGCGGCCACCCCGATCAGCGGGTTCGGGAAGCCCAGCACCGCGGCCTGGGCGCTGTCCATCACCGAACCGCAGGAGATGATCGGGCTGATGCTGCAGGTCGGCACGTAGCCGGGGTTGGCCAGCTTCGCGAGCTTCTCGACGATCAGCGCGAAGGAGCCGGCCAGCCCGATGAGCCCGCCCACGACGTAGAGCCAGCCCAGGCCTCGGGGCTGCGGGGCCACGTCCGGGGCTTCGGTCGCGTCCCGCTCGACGGCGTGGGCGGCGCTCACTTGGCCAGCTCCGCGTCCAGCTTGCTGCGGAAGGCCTGGTTGAGCTGCTCCCAGGACTGCACGTCGTCGCCGGGCTTGAACTGCCTGCCGTTGATGAAGATCGTCGGCGTGCCCTCGACACCGGCCTGCTTGCCGTCCGCGGAGTCGGCGTCGATCTTGGCGTTGACCTGCGGGGAGTTCACGTCCGCGCGGAACTTCTCCAGGTCCAGGCCGGCCTGCTGGGCGTACTGCTCGAACAGCCCCTTGGCCTTGGCCACGTCACTGCTGACCTGGCCGTCCGGGGTGCTTCCCCACGCCTCGTAGTTGTCGTAGATGGCGTGGTACATCTCCTTGAACTTGCCCTGCAGCGCGGCGGCCTCGGCGGCCTGCGCGGCCGGCCGGGCCAGCGGGTGCATGTCCAGCGGGAAGTTCCGCACCACGAAGTTGATCTTGCCTTCGTAGTCGGCCTCGACCTGCTTGGTCATGTTCGTGTAGTAGCCCCAGCAGGCGGGGCACTGGTAGTCGAGGAACTCGACCACGGTCACCTTGCTCTCCGGCGACTCGACGAGCAGGTTGCTGTCGGGCTTGCGCAGCAGCTCGGCCGCCACCGGCGGGCCGGCGGGCTCCTCGGGAGCGCTGCCGCCGTCGCGGTTGAACCACAGCACGCCGCCGATCACCGCGACGGCGACGACGGCGACGATCGCGGTGAGGATGACGTTGGTGGACAGCCCGCTTCCCTTGGTCAGCGGATTCTTGTTCTTCGACATCGCGTGCTTTCACCTAACGGCCAGGTCCAGGGGGTACGTCCAGTTTCTCGCATTCACTCGTTCGTGAACCTGTTCGGGGTGGAACTCACAGGCGGCTCACAGGCGGTTCTCAGCTTCGGGTCGGTTTGCCGTGCGCGGCGAAGCGAGTTGGCATGGTCGGATGAGCGATCCGCTGCGCTTGGTCGACGAATCCGAGCAGGCCGAGCTCCGGCGCTGGCGGGGTGGCACCTGGCACGAGCCGGTGCTGGCCACCCTGACCGGCCACCGGTTCTCCGGCCCGGACTGGCTCTTCGAGCGCAAGCTCGACGGGGTCCGGGTGATCGCCGGGTGCGACGGCGACCGGCCGGTGCTGTGGTCGCGCAACCGCAAGCGGGTCGACGCGGCCTACCCGGAGGTCGTGGACGCGCTGGTCGCGCAGGGCGCCGACCGGTTCGTGATCGACGGCGAGATGGTCGCCTTCGAGGGCGACCGGACCAGCTTCGCCCGGCTGCAGAAGCGGATCCACCTCACCGACCCGGCCGCCGCGCGGCGCACCGGGGTGGCGGTCTTCTACTACGTGTTCGACCTGATCGCCTTCGGCGGCGTGGACCTGACCGGGCTGCCGCTGCGCACCCGGAAGCGGTTGTTGCGCGAGTGCTTCGAGTTCACCGATCCGCTGCGGTTCAGCGCGCACCGGGTCGGCAACGGCGAGGAGTTCTTCCGCGAGGCGTGCCGACGCGGGTGGGAAGGGCTGATCGCCAAGCGCGCGGACCGGCCCTACCGCGGCGGCCGCAGCCGCGACTGGCTGAAGTTCAAGTGCGTGACCGATCAGGAGTTCGTCATCGGGGGGTTCACCGACCCGAAGGGCTCCCGGGCCGGCTTCGGCGCCCTGCTGGTCGGCTACTACCGGGAAGGGCGGTTGCGCTACGCGGGGAAGGTCGGCACCGGTTACGACGAGCGGACGCTGCGGGACTTGCGGGCCGAGCTGGACGGCCTGGCCCGGGACACCTCGCCCTTCGCCGACGAGGTGCCCGAGCCGGGCGCGCACTGGGTGTCGCCGGAGCTCGTCGCGCAGGTCGGGTTCACCGAGTGGACCGAGGACGGCAGGCTCCGGCACCCGAGGTTCTCCGGACTGCGCAACGACAAACGCCCCGAGGACGTGATCCGCGAATCCTGACGCCGCGAAGCCTCAGCGGCCGATCTCGGCGGCGGCCGGCTGCACCGGGAGCTGGGTCTCGGCAGGACTGCTGGGGCTCCACGTGGCGAGCAGGACGGTCGTGACGACCATCATCACGGTTCCGACAACCGACACAACGGTGCGGCTGTTGCTCTGCATGGCGTGGGCTCCCGAATTTCTCGCGTAGGGATGGGCGGAGTGCGGTGACGCCTCGAACGACGTCCCACCTTGGTGTCGCCACCAGGGGCGACAACGTTAGCCGCCAGGGTCATTGTTCCCGGTGTGATGCGGAACTCCCTGGTGGGGGCCGGTTTCCGGGGTGTGCGACCAGAGTCCCAGTTGCTGCAGGTGATGGATCAGTGACTCTCCGGTGCGGGTCACGTGCTCGTGCATCGCGGAGCGCGCGGCGACCGGGTCGTGCTGCTGCAGCGCGAGCAGCAGGGCCTGGTGATCGGTGACCGCCATCTCGCGCCAGCCGGGCACCGCCGCGGCGACGTGCTGCGGGGCGTAGCGCGTCGCGATGCCCAGGAACCACGACAGCTTCGGCGAATCCGCGATCCGCCACAGCACCGCGTGGAAGCGGGTCACCACATCGCCCATGTCGGCCAGCACGAACTGCGCCGCCAGTCGCATCTCGTCCAGCAGCGCGTCGAGCTCGGCGAGCGGTTCGGCGGTGATCCGCGGTGCGGCGCGGGCGGCCAGCTCGCCCGCGATGCTCGCCTGCACCCGGTGGGCGTCGGCGAAGTCGTGGGGGCTCAGCGGCACCACCGTGAACCCGCGCCGGGGCTCCAGGTCCACGAATCCCTCGCCGCGCAACGCCAACAGCGCCTCGCGCACCGGGGTGACGCTGACACCGAGGTGCTCGGCGAGCCGTTCCAGGTGCAGGTGATCGCCGGCCCGGAGCCGACCGGTCATGATCCACTCGCGCAGCCGGCCGGCCAGTTCGTCGGGCAGCCGCGGGGACTGTGCGCGCATCGCCGCGTTGATCACCGCTCGGACGCCTCCCGCGGCGTGCCGGTGGTGGTGTCGCCTGTCACGGGCAACTTGATACCACCTGCCGCGGACGGCCGGTTCCGGTCGCGGGCGTTGCCCGTCCGCCCCGCCGGATTCGCTCCACAGTGGACGGACGTGGCGCCTCCCCGCGCCAGGTGCCCGCGGGCGACCGGCGCGCCGTGGCGGTGGTCGGTCTGGATCGTGCGATGTGGTTCCACGAAGACCTCCGAGCCGATGAGTGGTTGCTCCACGACCAGAACTGCCCGGCGACGGGCGGCCGGGCACTTGGACGCGGCAACGTCATCGGCCGTTCCGATCACCGCGGGTCGCGCGGCGGTGGGAGGCGGTCCGCGGCCGGTATCGTTTCAGGCGTGGTAGTCGATCCTGCCGAGAACGCCGCCGATGTCACGCACGCGCTGGCCGGAGCCCGGCTCCAGGACGTGCCGGCCCTGACCGAGCGGCTGATGGCCGCCATCTTCACCGACAACCCCGAGTGGACCGACTACAGCCCGGTCCCGAAGGAAGACCTGTGGGAGGGCTGCCGGCAGTACCTGGGGCGCATCCTGCAGATCCTCAGCGGTTCGGTGGCCGGCCCGGACGGCGACAGCGTGGCCGCCGCGATCGGCCGCCGCCGCGCCGAGCAGGGCGTGCCGCTGGAGGTCATGCTGCGGACCTTCCGGCTCGGCGGCCGGATCGTGTGGGAGGCGCTGGTCGACCAGGCGCACCACGACGGTGCGGACCCCGACGCGATGCTCGGGGTGGCGACCTCGGTCTGGACGGTGATCGACGGGCTCTCCTCGACGCTGTCCACGTCCTACCGCAACACCGAGCTGGAGCGGGTGCGCCGCGACGACCAGCGCAGGCACGCCCTGGTGGAGGACCTGCTGGCCGGTCGCGCCCGGGACATCGCCTTCGCGCAGCGCACCGCCAAGGAGCTCGACCTGCCCACCGGCGGCGCCTACCTGGTGATCGTCGCGGAGATGGCCGACGACGGCGGGTTCGCGCTGCGCGGGCAGCAGGACGCGCTGAGCGCGCTGCACGTCCGGTCGGTGTGGCAGGTGCGCGCCGACTCACTGGTCGGCCTGGTGGCCCTGGAGCAGCGGAACAAGGACCTGGTGCTGGACGCGCTGCGCCCGCTGGCGCGCGGCCGGGTGGCGGTGTCGCCGACGGTGCGCGGCCTGGCCGAAGTGGGCCTGGCCCACCAGCTCGCGATGACCACGCTCGGGACGTCCTCCTACGGCGCGGCGGAGCTGGTGACCTTGGAGGAGCGGTTCCCGGAGGCGCTGCTGGTGCAGTCGCCGGACCTGGCCCAGCGCCTGCTGGAGTCGCAGCTCGGCCCCGTGCTGGAGCTGCCGGTGCGGGAGCGGGACATGCTGCTGGAGACCCTGGCGGCGTGGCTGGAGGAGAACTGCTCGACGGCGAACGCGGCGGTGCGCCTGCACTGCCACCGCAACACCGTCCTGAACCGCCTGCACCGCATCACGTCGCTGATCGGCCAGCCCCTGCACGGCCGCACGGCCTACGTCTCGCTGTCGCTGGCCCTCTCGGCGCTGCGCCTGCGCGACGGCCTGCGCGAGTGATCGCGCGCACGACCACCTGGACCACCCCCGCGCGCCTCATCACGCCTGGCCGGGCGATCGGGGAGGTAACCACGGATCGATCGGGACGCAGGCGGTGGCATGACCGCGCTCGTCGAGCAGTTGCCCCATCAGCTTCACCATGCGCAGCGTCACCGCCCGGTCCACCAGGTGGAGCTGGGGAAGTCGTTCTGCCAGCAGGGTTTCCAGGCGGGCCAGGTCGGCGACCGAGTTCAGCCACAGCGTGAACAGCAGGTTGTGCGGGCCGGTGACCGATGAGCACATCCGCAGCTCGGGCAGGGCGCGGAGGCCCTGTGCGACCTTGTCGATCTCGCCGGGCGGCACGCTGGCCCAGAGGGTGGCCGCGACCGGCCACTCGGTCAGGCCGCGGGCGATCTCGCAGCGCAGGACGGCGTCGCCGCGGTGCACGAGTCCGGCGATGCGGCGGCGGACGTTCGGTGCGCTCAGCCCGGTTTGCCGGGCAAGCTCGACCGCGGGAGCCCTGGCGTCGCGGGACAGCGCGGTGATCAGCCGGTGGTCGTACTCGTCGACCTCGGCGCGCGACTGGTCGGTGGCGGGGCGGGTCAGCTGCCGCTGCTGAGCGGGGGTGAGGCTGCGCAGCCGCCACCGGGAACCCTCGGAGAAGACCCGGGTGGCCAGCGCGGCGCGGGTCCGGGCGACTCCGGGCAGCGCGGCGATGTGCTCGGTGACCAGCTCCGACAGCGCGCCGAGGTTCTGCACGAGCACCATGGCCAGCACGTCGCGGCCGCCTGCCAGGTGCTCGACGGTCACCACCTGCGGGTAGGCCGCCAGCGCCCGGGACACGTCCATCATCCGTCCGGACTGCACGTCGATCTCGACGTAGGCGGTGAAGCCGGCGTCGATCAGGCGGACCCCGGGGTAGCAGGTCGTCCAGGCGCTGCCGGTGCTGCGCAACCGGTCCCAGCGCCGGGTCGCGGTGACCGCGTCCACGCCGAGAACCCGGCCCACGGTCGTCCACGACGCGCGAGGTGAGATCTGCAGCGCGTGCAGGATCGAGCGGTCCAACTCGTCCAACGTCTTTTCCTGCATAGGAATCCGATCCTCACGCTTTTTCCTGCATTGTTGCGCAGGTTCCTTTCGGTGCACGACACCGGCTCGCAGTCTGCTGCGCACGAGCACACCTCGGAGGTGAGTGTTGGCGCAGGTGGACGGGTCCCTGGCAGTGCGGCCAGGGCGCACAGCGGTCTCGGTGGCGGGGCGTCGCGAGCTGGTCGCGGGCGCGGTCGGCGGCATCGTCGAGTCGTTCGACTGGACGATCTACGCGGTGCTGGCGCCGTTCTTCGCATCGCAGATGTTCGCCGGGGACGACGGGCTGACCGACTTGCTGGCCGCGTACGCGGGCTTCGCGGTGGGCTTCGTGGTCCGCCCGATGGGCAGCTATCTGCTCGGCCGCATCGCCGACGTGCGCGGCCGGAGGTTCGCGCTCGTCGTCAGCATGGGCACGATCTGCCTGGGCAGCCTGTTGATCGCGGTGCTGCCGACGGCGGCGACCATCGGGGTCGCGGCCCCGGTCCTGCTGGTGCTGCTGCGCGCTCTGCAGGGCGTCGCGATGGGCGGGGAGAACCCCAGCGTGGCCGCCTACATCACCGAGACCGCACCGCCGCACCGCCGGTTCCTCTACAGCGCCTTGTCCTACTGCGGTGCGTTCATCGGCAACGTCCTGTGCTTCGCGGTGGTCGGTGGGCTGCTGCTGGTGATGGGCAGGCAGGGCGTCGTCGACGGCGGTTGGCGGATCGGCTTCGTCGTGGCTGCAGTGTTCGGGATCCTCGCGTTCTGGGTGCGCAACGGGGCGGCCGAGAGCGAGGAGTTCGAGGCGAGCAAGCGGGCTGCGGGCCCGCGGCCGAAGACGATCGCGCACGCGCGGAACATGCTCGCGGTGTTCCTCATGACCACCGGCACCACGGTCGGCGTCTACTTCGGCACGGTGTACCTGCCGGAGTACGCCGCGAAGGCCGGGGTCGTGCACTCCGCCGCGACGAACCTGGAGATGATCCCGAGCCTGCTCGCGCTGATCGCCGCGATGGCGGTTTCGGGGTTGCTGGCGGACCTGTTCGGCGGCATGCGGGTGTTCCGCACCGGCGCGCTGCTGCTGGCCGTGGGCACGGTGCCGCTGATGACCGCGCTCGCCCAGGGCTGGCTCCCGGTGTGGGCGGTGGCGACCTGCTACCTGGTCCTCGGTGTCGCTCCGACCACCGCCGTGGCGAACGTGCTGTACAGCGAGGTCTTCCCGGTCCAGGTGCGGGTGGTGGCGATGGGGGTGCCGTTCACGCTCGCGGTGGCGCTGTTCGGCGGCACGTTCCCGCTGATCGCGGAGGCGCTGGCGGCGTTCGGGAGCCTGACCGCCGTGCCGTGGATCGCCGCGGGCACCGCCGTCGTCACGTTGCTGGGCACGTTGGTGCTCAAGCGCTGATCCGCTGCCAGTCGAGGAAATTCGGAGGAAGGGACGACCATGGTCGGGTTGTCGACGTTGCTGGACGACGCTCGGGCGCTGCACCCGGATCTGGTGCGGGTCCGCCGCGATCTGCACCGGTTCCCGGAGCTGGGGCTGGAGCTGCCGCGCACGCAGGAGCGAGTTCTGCTCGAACTGGACGGTCTGGGGCTGGAGGTGACGACCGGCGCGGAGATCAGCTCGGTGTCGGCGGTGCTGCGCGGTTCCCGGCCCGGTCCGACCGTCCTGCTGCGCGGGGACATGGACGCGCTGCCGGTGGCGGAGAGGACCGGGCTCGACTTCGCGGCCGGGAACGGCCGGATGCACGCGTGCGGGCACGATCTGCACACGACGATGCTGTTGGGGGCGGCGAAGCTGCTGGCCGCACGGCGGGATCAGCTCGGCGGGGACGTGGTGTTCGCGTTCCAGCCCGGCGAGGAGGGGTACGACGGCGCGGGCCGCATGCTCGACGAAGGCCTGCTGTCGGTCTCAGGGCGCAAGCCCGACGCGGCCTACGCCCTGCACGTGATCTCCGGGTTGGACCGCGGCCTGTTCACCACGCGGGGCGGGCCGATGCTCTCCGCGTCCCACCGGCTGGAGGTGACCGTCCGCGGGCGCGGTGGGCACGGTTCCGCGCCGTTCCGTGCGGTGGATCCGGTACCGGTGGCGTGCGAGATGGTGCTGGCGCTGCAGTCGTTCGTCACCCGCCGGTTCGACGTCTTCGACCCGGTGGTGCTGACGGTCGGCATGATCCGCGGCGGCACCCAGGACAACGTCATCCCCGACGAGGTCACCTTCGCCGCGACGGTCCGGTCCTTCTCCCGGCGAGCTCGATCGGTGGTGGAGAGCGGCTCGATCCAGGTGTGCGAGGGCATCGCGGCGGCGCACGGAGCGACGGTGCGGGCCGAGTTCGTCGAGCAGTACCCGGTGACGGTCAACGACGAATCGGAGGCGGAGTTCGTCGGAAGAGCGTTGCGCGAACTGCACGGAGAGCACCGCTTCGCGCCGGCCCCGAAACCGCTCAGCGCCTCGGAAGACTTCTCCCGGGTGCTCGACGAGATCCCCGGGGCGATGATCTCCCTCGGCGCCTGCCCGCCGGACCGGGACCCGGCCAGGGCTCCGGACAACCACTCACCGCAAGCCGTCTTCGACGACGAGGTCCTGGCCGACGGCGCAGCGGCCTACGCCGCCCTAGCGGTGCAACGCCACGCCGCGTGACCGACGATCACCACGATCGCCACTCAGAGCGGGACGCCGCTGAACCCGGGCCACCGGCTGCCGGTCGAGCGCTACGGGGCTGCGCCGTCGGGTTGCTGTGCTGGAACCTGAGGCCGTCGATCACGACGTCCGGTCCCGTGCCGCTGACGAGCACGCCGGTGATGCGCTCCGCCGGGCCTTCCTCGAAGACCACGCGCGCACCCGGCAGCGGTACCTCGGTGCCGGTCGCCGGGACCTCCAGCAGCTCGCCCAGCCAGTGCGCGTCCCGTGCCGGGTCCGGGGTTTCCACGACGAGCGCTTCCAGGTCGTGCGGGCCGGGGTCGAAGGCGTCCGGTCCGGCTTGCGCGAGGAGCTGGTCGCGCGGCGGGTCGTAGGTGATGAAGAACGGTGCCCACGACGGGGTGTCGGGTGCGAACACCTCCAGGAAGCCCAGGTCGCCGAAGGAGACCGGGGCCTCCACCACGCGGTGCCCGAGGCCGCGGAGGCGTTCCGCGGTCGCCGCGGCGTCCGGGACGTTGACCGCGAAGGTCAGTGCGCCTCCGCGGCCGGCCGCCGCGACCGCGGGACGCAGCAGTTCCCAGGCCGGGGCGTAGGGCGACGTCGCGAACGCCTCCTCGTCGACCACGGTCAGGATCTCGACGTACCGCTCGTCGAGCCGCCAACCGGCGTTCTGGAACCCCGACAGCGGTTCGTTGACGTGGGCGGGGAATCCGGCGGCCGCGTACTCGCGCGCGGCGGCCCCGACGTCGGGGACCCAGTGCAGCAGGTGGTCGAACTCGGCGTCGCGCACGTGCACCTCCAGGGAGTTAGGTTCACCTAAGCTACCGGCTCGGGCCGGGTCGGTGAACGACTTCTCGCGGAACGCCCGTTCGGTGATCTCGACTGTGCAACGACGATAAACGGACAAAACGCATTCGCCGGTCGTCGCGCGCCGGTGCGGCAGCGGGTCGGCTGCCGCACTTGCCGTTTCCCGCCTGGGGTGCTCCGAGGGTGTGTGACGGGCGTCTCGATCACTCCGGGTAGCATCGGCGTTACATGTTGTGTGCGTCACGCTGGGAAATGTGCGGTGTGCACAGTTGCGCCAGAAGAAGTCTGGGCGAGCGGGCATAGCGCGGAAGTGGTCGTGCTCACGACACTCTGAGTGAGAATTGCCCGTCGATCCGGGCTTTCCGTAACCGGCGCGTGCGTTCAAAGGAGCACAGCGAAGTGCAGGAGTTCGACCTTCTCGTAGTGGGTGGCGGCCCCGGTGGGTACGTCGCCGCGATCCGGGCCGCGCAGCGCGGCCTCTCGGTCGGTGTGGTGGAAAAGGAGCGTCCCGGCGGGGTCTGCCTGAACTGGGGCTGCATCCCGACCAAGGCGATGCTGCGGTCGGCCGAGGTCTACGAGACCGTGCTGCACGCCACCGACTTCGGCATCAACGTCGAGAACGTGAGCGTCGACTACGACGCCATCCGGCGCCGCAAGAGCAGCGTCGTCAAGGGCCTCACCGACGGCGTCGCGGGGCTGCTGAAGAGCAACGGCGTCACCGTCATCAACGGCCACGCCCGGTTCACCGGACCGACCGCTGTGGACGTCTACGCCACCGGTGAGTCGCCGCTGGGCGCCGAGGGCCCGCGCTACGCCGCCGAGCCGGCGGGCGCGCAGCCGATCGAGCAGGTCAAGGCCCGCGACGTCATCATCGCCACCGGCTCGGTCCCCGTGCAGCTGCCGCTGCCCGGCGCGGACCTGCCCGGTGTGATCACCTCCGACGGCGCCTTCGGCCTGGAAGAGGTGCCCAAGCGCATCGCCATCATCGGCGGCAGCGCGGTCGGCGCCGAGTGGGCGACGCTGTTCGCCACCCTCGGCAGCGAGGTCAGCATCATCGAGATGCAGAAGACCCTGGTGCCCGCCGAGGACGCCGAGATCGGCAAGGCCCTGGGCCGCTCGTTCACCAAGCGCGGCATCAAGGTCCTCACCGAGGCCACCGTCTCCCGCGTCGACCAGGCCGCCGACGGCCTGAAGGTCACCGTGGACGGCGCCAAGCCGCAGCAGATCGACGCCGACGTGGTGCTCGTCGGGGTCGGCCGCAAGCCCAACACCGCCAGCCTGGACCTGGCCAAGACCGGGGTGGCCACCAGCGAGCGCGGTTTCATCACCGTCGACGACAAGCTGCGCACCAACGTCGAGCACGTCTACGCCATCGGTGACGTCACCGGCAAGGCGCTGCTCGCGCACGTCGCCTCCCACCAGGGCGTCGTGGCGGCCGAGACGATCGCCGGGGAGCACGCGGCGATCGACTACAACGTCATCCCGGCGGCGACCTTCACCCACCCGGAGATCGCCAGCGTCGGCCTCACCGAGGCGCAGGCCAAGGACGCCGGCCACGACGTCATCGCCAGCAAGTTCCCGTTCGCCGCGCTGGGCCGCGCCCAGAGCTACGGCGACACCGAGGGCTTCATGAAGATCGTCGCGGGCAAGAAGTACGGCGAGGTCCTGGGCGTGCACATCATCGGCCACTCGGCCAGCGACCTGATCACCGAGGGCGCCCTGGCGATGGCCCTGGAGGCCACCCTCGACGAGCTCGCCGAGACCATCCACGCGCACCCGACCCTGGGTGAGATCGGCATGGAGGCGGCCATGAACGCCCTCGGCCTGCCGGTCCACGTCGCACCGCCGAAGAAGCGCTGAAGACAAACAGGATTTCAGAAGCGGTTTGCACAGCGGTGCCAGCAGCGGAACCTCAGACGCCGTCTCGCTCCGGGAGGTCCGACATCATGAATGCCAATTCACCACGTCGGACAGGTCCTCGCAGAGAACCCCTTCGGGGTGGGCACGGTCTGAGAACCCGCGGCGGTGCGGGTTGAGTCCCACACCGCAAGCGGCTGCCGCCGCTTCTGAGAAAACCCGATTGAAAAGGGGACTGTGATGGCACAGACGGCCACGCGCAGCAAGCCGGCCACCCGCAGCACCGCCAAGTCGCGGCGCGGTGGTGCGGTACGCGGCTCCGGCGGCGGACGCTTCACCGGGGAGTCGCCGGAGCTGCTCCAGGACTACTTCCACGAGATGACCCTGATCCGCCGCTTCGAGGAGCGCGCGGCGCAGGGCTACACCCAGGCCAAGATCGGCGGGTACTGCCACCTCAACCTCGGTGAGGAGGCCACCGTCGTCGGCCTGATGCGCGCCCTGCGCAAGACCGACCTGCTCTACACGAACTACCGCGAGCACGGCTACGCGATCGCCAAGGGCATCGAGCCCGGCCGCGTGATGGCCGAGCTCTACGGCCGCACCACCGGCACCTCCAAGGGCTGGGGCGGCTCGATGCACATGTTCGACGTGGAGGCCGGGCTGCTCGGCGGCTACGGCATCGTCGGCGGCCAGATCCCGCTGGCCACCGGTGCCGCGCTGGCCATCGACTACCGCGGCGGCGACCAGGTCGTGATGTGCCAGATGGGCGACGGCACCACCAACATCGGTGCCTTCCACGAGTCGCTGAACATCGCGGCGCTGTGGAACCTGCCGGTGGTCTACGTGGTGATCAACAACCAGCTCGGCATGGGCACCACGGTGGAGAAGTCCTCCGCGGAGCCGGAGCTGTTCAAGCGCGCCTCGGCGTACAAGATGCACGGCGAGCGGGTGGACGGCAACGACGTGCTGGCGGTCCGCGAGGCGGCGACCCGGCTGGTCGAGCAGGCCCGCAACGGCGGCGGCCCGGCCCTGCTGGAGTGCGTCAGCGAGCGGCTGAAGGGCCACTCGGTGGTCGACCCGGCCAAGTACCGCAGCGAGGAGTCGGTGGAGAAGGCCAAGGAGGCCGACCCGATCGCCAACTTCCGCGCCCAGCTGATCGAGGCGGGCGTCATGGACGAGGACGTCGCCGTCGAGATCGAGCGCAAGGCGCAGGCTGACGCCGACGCGGCGGTCGCGTTCGCCGACGAGAGCCCGCACCCGGACCCGTCGACGCTGTTCGACTACACCTACGCCACCCCGGTGGCCAACGATTCGCGACGGCTTCCCGCCGACCCGGTCTTCTGACGCCACTCCGGGTTCCGCGAGAGGAACCGTCGCGGTATTTGCGACACCCCGCCACTTGATCCGTGAGTGGTTTTGCGGCCGACCGCCGCAAAACCACTCGCGGTCCCCATTGCTCTTTTCCAGGAGAAATACCCTTGGCCGTCATCACGTACCGCCAAGCGTTGCACGACACGCTTCGCGAGGAAATGCTGCGCGATGAGGACGTCCTCCTCATCGGCGAGGAAATCGGGATCTTCGAAGGCTCCTACAAGATCACCGCTGGGCTGCTGAAGGAATTCGGCGAGAAGCGGGTGCGCGACACCCCGATCGCCGAGGAGGGCTTCGTCGGCGCCGCGATCGGCGCGGCCATGCTGGGCCTGCGGCCGGTCGTCGAGCTGATGACGATCAACTTCTCGCTGATCGCGCTGGACCAGATCGTCAACCACGCGGCCAAGATCTACGGCATGTTCGGCGGCCAGACCCCGGTGCCGATGGTGCTGCGCACGCCGGGCGGCGGTGGCCAGCAGCTGGGCGCCACCCACTCGCAGAACATCGAGCTGTACTACGCCTTCGTGCCGGGCCTGAAGGTCGTCGCGCCGAGCACGCCCGCCGACGCCAAGGCGCTGCTGCTGGCCTCGATCCGGGACAACGACCCGGTGCTGTTCCTGGAGAACCTGGCGCTCTACAACACCAAGGGCGAGGTGCCCGACGTCGTCGAGCCCGCCGAGATCGGCAAGGCGAAGGTGACCCGCGAGGGCACCGACATCACCCTCATCGGCTACTCCCGGATGGCGCTGGTGGCCCACCAGGTCGCCGAGAAGCTGCACGCCGAGGAGGGCATCAACGCCGAGGTCATCGACCTGCGCAGCTTGCGGCCGCTGGACCGGCAGACCATCGTGGACTCCGTGCGCAAGACCGGCTGCGCCGTCGTCGCGGAGGACGACTGGCTGACCTACGGCATCGGTGCGGAGATCGCCGCGTCCATTTCGGACGGTGCGTTCGACTACCTGGACGCCCCGGTCCGCCGGGTCGCGGCGGCGGAGGTGCCGCTGCCCTACGCCAAGCCGCTGGAGCGCGCCGCGCTCCCGTCCGCCGAGTCCCTGACGACCGCGATCCACCAGACGCTGGACGCAGTCGGTCGCCGCCGCTGAGGCCTGTCTCACCCGAGGAAGACGATGACTGAGATTCAGATGCCGAGGCTCTCCGACACCATGGAGGAGGGCGTGATCTCGACCTGGCGCAAGAAGGTCGGCGACCAGGTCAGCCGCGGTGAAGTGATCGCGGAGATCGAGACCGACAAGGCCCTCATGGAGCTGGAGGCCTACGACGACGGGGTGCTGGAGAAGATCCTCGTCGAGGAGGGCGCGACGGTGCCGATCGGCACCCCGATCGGCGTCCTGGGCGACGGCTCCGGCGCGGCGGCGGAAGCCGCTTCGGCCCCGGCGCCCGCCGCCCCGGCTGCCGAGCCGGCCCCGGCCGCCGAGGCTCCGGCTGCTGCCCCGGCTGCGCCCGCCGCTCCGGCTGCGCCCGCCGAGCAGGGCTCCAAGCCGAAGGCGTCGCCGCTGGCCAAGGCGGTCGCCAAGGAGAAGGGCGTCGACCTCGCCACGGTGCAGGGCACCGGCCCCGGCGGCCGGATCATCCGCGCCGACATCGAGGCCGCCGCTGCCGCCGCCCCGAGCGCCCCGGCCGCCCCCGCCGCTGCTCCGGCCGCTCCGGTCGTGGCGGCGAGCGAGGACGTCGAGGAGGTCCCGCTCAACAAGATCCAGAAGGTGAGCGCCAAGCGCCTGACGGAGAGCAAGCAGCAGGCGCCGCACTTCTACCTGACCAGCGCCATCGACGTCACCGAGCTGATGGCGTTCCGCGGCACGCTCAACGAGCGGCTGGCGGCCGCGGGCGGCCCGAAGGTCAGCGTCAACGACCTGGTCGTCAAGGCGGTGGCCACCGCGCTGCGCGCGAACCCGTCGGTGAACGTCTCCTTCGCCGGTGACAAGCTGCTCAAGCACAAGCGGATCAACCTCGGCGTCGCGGTGGCGATCGAGGGCGGTCTGGTGGTGCCGGTGGTCAAGGACGCCGACCGCAAGAGCGTCTCGGAGATCGCGACGGAGAGCCGGGAGCTGGCCGGGCGCGCCCGTGAGGGCAAGCTGAAGCTGGACGAGATGTCCGGCGGCACCTTCTCGATCTCCAACCTGGGCATGTTCGGCATCGAGCAGTTCAGCGCGGTGATCAACCCGCCGGAGGCGGCGATCCTGGCGGTCGGCGCGGCCCGCGACGAGGTGCAGGTCCGCGACGGCGAGTTCGTGGCCCGCAAGATCCTGCGCGTGACGCTCTCGGCGGACCACCGAGCGGTGGACGGCGCGGTGGGCGCGGCGTTCCTCCAGCAGTTCACGGCACTGCTCGAGGACCCGATCCGCATCATCGCCTGACACCTGGTGAGGCCAAGGCCCCTTCCGCGAAGACCCCCCGAATCTCGCGGAAGGGGCCTTTTCACGCGCGCACCGCGGTTTTCGGGTGAACGGCGACGTCAGAGCTTTCTCATGAAATCGGCTCCGGTGCGAACCGCGGCTTGCGTCGAAAGCGATGCCGATCGTCGCAAGAGCCCGAAATCGGCATCGTTTCGACGGCTCCTGCGCCCAGCAGTGCTCTGTAGCAGAACTGTCACGCGGTGATCGAGGTGCGCGGACATCGCCCCGTCACGGTGGGGGACATGCGAAGTCGTTCTCTGCTGTTCGGTGCCGTGCTCGCGCTGACCGCACCGCTGGTGGGCGCCGTGCCCGCGCAGGCCGTGCTTGGTGGTTCCGAGTCGGCCCGGCCTTATCCGTTCATGGGCTCGTTCCAGCCGTCCTTCCCGAGGTCACCGCATCCCGACGGGCACGGCTGCGGCGTGGAAGTCCTTGCTCCGCAATGGGTTCTGACGGCCAGTCATTGCGCTGGGAAGAATCCCACGGGTTCCCGGGTGGGCGTGCCGCGCGGCTGGCAGGTCCGGATCGGGTCGCTGGACACCGGTGGCGGGGGAGAGGTCGCCGAGGTCGACCACTACTACCGGCTGGCCACCCACGAGGACGAGGGCGGTTTCTGGGGCAAGGACCTGGCGCTGCTGCACCTGCGGACCCCGGTCCGCGCCGAACCGGTGCGGATCGCCTCGGCCACGCCACCGGAGAACACCCCGGTGCGCATCATGGGCTGGGGAATGACCTGCAACAACAGCAACAATCCCGCGTGCTTCACCGAGAAGCTGCGGGAGGCCGACACCGTGGTGCAGCCGAGTTCGGCCTGCCGGGAAACGGACCCCGGAGAGCTGTGCATCGGCAGCCGGGACGGCAGCGTCGCGTCGAGCAACATGGATTCCGGTGGCCCGGCGCTCGTCCGCGAAGGTGGCGAGTGGGCGATCGCCGGTGTGGTCAGCGGCCCCGGCGGGGTGAACTCGCCGACGCTGTTCACCGACGTCACCAGGCACGCCGACTGGATCAACGGGATCATCAGCGGCACCGATGTGCCGCCGGACGACCAGATCCCGAACGTGGAGGGCGCGGTCGAGCTCGACGGCTGCGCGGGCTCGGTGGTCCGCACTCCGACGGCCCGGCCCGAGGACCCGGCGCTGCTGCTGACCAACGGGCACTGCGCGGCGGAGCGGCCGGAACCGGGTAAGGCGCTGGTGGACCAGCCCGCGGACCTCGAGGTGCCCATCGCCGATCCGCAGGGCTACCCGCAGACCACCGCCCGCGCGAACCGGCTGGTGTACGCGACGATGACCGGCACCGACATCGCGCTGTACCGCCTCGACAAGACCTACGGAAAACTCGCCGACGAAGGCGCGAAGGTCTTCGAGCTCGCGTCCGCTCCCGTGCGCGCGGGTGACCCGCTGACCATGGCCTACACCAGCCGGCGCTTCGGCTGCACCGCCGAGGCCGTGGTCCCGCACCTGCGGGAAGACGGCTACCAGCAGGACGATTCGATCCGCTACGCCGCCGGCGAGGACTGCGCTCCCTGGCCCGGCACGTCCGGCTCGGCGCTGCTGGCACCGGACGGCAACACGGTCGTGGGCATCCACAACACCCACAACCGCGACGGCGAGCAGTGCACCGAGGACAACCCCTGCGAGGTCGGGCCGGACGGCACCGAAACCGCTGTGCGGGGGCGCGCTTACGGCCAGCAGGTCCACCTGATCCCGGCCTGCCTCGGCGCGGGCTCGGAGCTGGACCTGTCCCGCCCGGACTGCGCGCTGACCGGAAGCCGACGCTGAGCGCCGGAGTCCCGGGCCGACGAGGTCCGGGACTCCGCGTCGGCGACGCAATTTCAATGGAAATCAGACGTCCGATTTCAATTGAAATCGCGTAGAACCCGACGCTCCGTCGGCGTGTCGGGCACCCGACACGCCGACGGAGGGCGCAAGTTCCATTGAAATTGGAGACTTGATTTCCGTTGGGACCGCGGCGATCCGGTCAGCTCAGCGCATCGACGAGCTTCGGCGTGAGGTGGTCGAGCGCGAACGGGATGCTGGAGACGGTGGCCGAGCCGAGGGCCATCGTCAGGTCGTAGTCGTCCAGCAGGATCAGCGAACCCCGCTTGGCCGCGGGGAGGTTGTTCAGCAGCGGGTCGTTGCGGACCGCCTCCACGTCGGTCGCCTTCGCCGTGGTGACGATGACGACGTCCGCGTCCAGCAGCGAGACCTGCTCCTTGCTGATCTTGACGTTGAACTTGCCGCCGCTGTCCAGGCCCTCGATGGCCGGGGACAGCCGCAGGCCCAGCTGTTCCAGCAGCGCGGTCCGGGCGTCCTGCTTGGTGTAGGCCGCGTAGGTGCCCGCCGAGTCGGTGCGGACGGTGACGTGCGTCTTGCCCTGGAACAGCGGGTTGGCCTCGCGGGTCCGGTCGATGCGGGCCTGGGTGTCGGCGACGAGCTTGGTGACCTCGTCCTGCTTGCCCAGCGCCCGGCCGATCGTCTCGGCCTGCACCCGCCAGTTCACGCCGTAGTCGATCGCCTCCGGCGGCTGCGCCACCACCGGGTTGAAGCTGGTCAGCCGGTTGTACTGCTCCTGCGTCAGCGCGCTCTGCAGGGCGAGCATGACATCGGGGGCGAGGGCGATGACGCCCTCCGCGTCGACCTCGCTGCCGAAGATCTTCGGCTTCTCACCGCGGAGCATCGGCTCGACCCACGGGCCGACGCCGCTCTCCCACGGGCCCCACTTGGTCAGGCCGACCGGGACGACGCCCAGCGGCAGCAGCACGTCGTGGTCGGTGATGCCGAGGCTGACGACCCGCTGCGGGGCGGCCTTGATCTCCGCGGTCCCGTACCGGTTCGGGATGCTCGTCGGGAATCCCGGCCCGCCCTGCGGGCTGTCCGCCTCGCCGGGAGCGCCGCTGGTGCCGCAGGCGGCCAGCCCGGCGGCGGCGAGCACGCCGGTGGCGCCGATCAGGAAGCCCCGCCGGCCGATGCTGCGGGCAGCTGCTGGGGGAGGAGTCATCTCCGCGTCCTTAGTAGTCCGACATCTCGTGGAAGCAAGGCTAACCTAACTCAAGGCGCCGGTGATCCGCTGGTGAACCGGATCACCGGGGAGCCGCGGGGGCGTATCGTGGCCGTAGAGCGATGGCACGCGCAAACGACCAGCGTTGGAGTCGCGATGAGTGACGATGACGTCTTCGACCGCCGTTGGGTGCTCGCCGAGGACGAGCTGCTGCGGATGCTCTGGCGGAGTCACGCCGGGGAGAACCCCGACGTCCTGCTGGTGGAGCTGCACGCCAACCACCGCGGTGACCGGCGAAATCCGGGCCCGTTCGGCGCGCGCAACTCCAGGCCGGCGCGGCAGCACCACCGGCGCCACCGCGTCGTGCGCTGATCACACACCGGGCACATCCGGCGGCCGGTACGGTGTTTGTCGATCGACACCCGGACTGGAGATGTGCCCTGATGAGTTCGTTCCTCGCCGGATTCCGCGCCTTGGGCACCGGGTTCGGCGTCATCCTGCGCCGCCCGAAGCTGCTCTTCCTCGGTGCGTTACCCGCGTTGATCAGCGCTGTGCTGCTGCTGGGCTGCCTCGGCACGCTGATCTACTTCAGCGGTGACCTGGTCGGCTGGATGACGCCGTTCGCCGACGGCTGGGGCGACGTCGGGCGCCGGACGCTGCGGATCCTGGTGGGCGTGGCCCTGGTCGGTTCGGCCGCGCTGCTGGCCTCGGTGTCGTTCATCGCGATCACGCTGCTGATCGGCGGACCGTTCTACGAGCACATCGCCGAGAAGGCGGAAGAGGAACTGGGTCTGGACACCTCCGACGACGGTGCGGGCGTGCTGCGGCAGCTCGGCCGCGGGGTGCAGGACTCGGTGAAGCTGGTGCTGATCGCGCTGACCGGCGCGATCGTGCTGTTCGCGATCGGGTTCATCCCGGTGGCCGGGCAGATCGCCGCGCTGGTGCTCGGCGCGCTGTTCGGCGCGTGGCTGATCACCCTGGAGATGGTCGGCCTGGTCTTCACGCGGCGCGGGCTCAAGCTCGCCGACCGGCGCCGGGCGCTGCGCGGCTACCGGGCCGCGACCTTCGGCTTCGGCCTGCCGACCTACCTGCTGTGCCTGGTCCCGGTGCTGCAGCTGGTGGTGATCCCGTCGGCGGTGGTCGGCGGGACGCTGCTGGCGCACCGGGTTCTCGGGCCGACGCCGCGGGAGTCGCGCTAGTCCGATGTGGACCGGCGCAGGCCCTGGTCGACGAGGTCGACGAGCCACTCGAAGCTCTCGTCGACGTCGGCGGACCACTGGAATCCGTGCGCGGCCTGCAGAGTGGCGAAACCGTGGAAGGAGCTGCGCACCGCGCGCAGCGCGTGGTCCATCTGAGCCGGCTCGATGGCGTATCCCCGGAGCACCGCGGTGAACGAGTCCAGCAGCCGTGTTCCGGCGACCGCGATCGGATCGTCCGGGCTGGTCGGCTCGACGCCGACGGTGGCCGCGTACCGGCCGGGGTGGGCGAGCACGAAGTCGCGGAACGCGCGGGCCGCCGCGGCGAGGGCGTCCCGGCCCGCGCGGCCTTGCACGGCCGCGCCCACCGCGTCGGCCGCCTCGGTGAGGGCGAGCGCGGCGATCCGGCGGTTCAGGTCGTCCTGGTTGGCGATGTGCTTGTAGAGCGACGGCGTTCGCACGCCGACCCGCTCGGCCAGCAGTCCCATGGTCAGGCCGGTGAAGCCGACTTCGTCGGCGAGCGCCGCTCCGGCCGCGACGACGGCGTTCGGGTCGAGTCCGGCCCTAGGCACGGGCGGGCTCCAGGAACGACAGCATCGCGGTGACCACCTCGGCGGGGAACTGGACGTGCGGGTAGTGGCCCGCGCCGGTAATCATCTCAAGCCGGCCCAGGCCGGGCGGCAGCGCCGCCACGATCGCCTCGCCCTCGGCCTGCGGTGCGGCCCAGTCGGGGTCGAGGGTGCCCTGCACGATCAGCACCGGGCAGCCGACGTTGCCCAGCTGGGCGCCGGCGTCCACCGGTGCGGAGCGGCCCATCAGCTGCATGGCCTTCATCCGTCCCGGTTCGCGCATCAGCGCGTCGATCCGGGCGATCCGGGCGTCCCAGTCCGCCGGTTTCGGGCCGGGGTGGGCGATTTCCAGGTACTGCTTCCAGAGCCGGACGCTGCCGAACAGGCCGGCGCCGAGCAGGCGGAGCATGCCGCGGCGGAAGCGGGCCACCCGCAGGTCGCCGAGCGCGATCTGCTGCTTGCGGGTGAACGGCGCGAGTTCGACGACGGCGCTGATCAGCGAGGGCGCCTTCGCCGCGGCGATGGTGGCGGCTCCGCCGGAGATCGAGTGTCCGACCAGGACCGCCGGGCCGCCGAGGTGGTTCACCAGGGCGATCAGGTCTCCGGCGATGTCCGTGCGGGTGTAGGACGGCCACCCGGTGCTGGACTCGCCGCAACCGCGCAGGTCCACGGCGGCGACGCGGTATCCGGCCGCGACCAGCGCCGGGGTGACGTGCCGGTACGCCTCACGGCTGTCGCCCATGCCGTGGGCCAGCACGACGAGCGGTCCGGAGCCGGTCACCTCGTAAGCGAGGGTGCCGCCTTCGACGGCCAGGTGTTCAGTCATCGCGCCCTCCGTTAGCTAACTAGGTTAGCCATAAAGCTAATAGCATTAGCCTTCGGTGTCAAGGGGCTCGAACCGGCCATCGGTGATCGCCGCTGAGCGCATGCCGTGATGTCAGGGCTCCGGAGCTGGTTCGGCTCCGTTGCAACGGTGGTGTGCGTGTTTCCGCAGGTGGTGACCCGTGAGTGTTTGTGCTGCCATAGCACCACAAAACACTCACGGCCTTTGACCAGGGGAAACGGAGCTTCTCGCGGGGTGGCGAGGCGTTGCGGCTCCCCGGGTCCGGGGACGGGCACCTAGAGTCGGGGTGTGACGAAGCCTGTGCAGCCGGACGATTCGTACCTCCGCGCCGTTTCCGCCGCCACCGAGCGGGCGGTCGCGACCGCCGCGCCGATCCGCTCCGATCACGCCGGGGCCGACGAGGTCCTGCGCGCGGAAGTCGAGAAGTGGGTGGACGTCCACGCGGACGACCTCGTCGCGCTGAGCCGCGACCTGCACGCGCATCCGGAAGAGGCCTTCGCCGAGCACCGGTCCGCCGGACAGGCCGCGGAGCTGCTGCGCCGCCACGGATGCGACGTCGAGGTGGGCGTCGGCGGGTTGGACACCGCCCTGCGCGCCTCGGTCGGCAGTGCCGGTCCGCACGTGGCGGTGCTGGCCGAGTACGACGCGCTGCCGGGCATCGGGCACGGGTGCGGGCACAACATCATCTGCTCGGCGGCGGTGGGCGGATTCCTCGCCGCGGCATCGGCGGTGTCCGCTACCGGAGGCCGGGTGAGCCTGCTCGGCACCCCGGCCGAGGAAGGCGGTGGCGGCAAGGAGCACCTGGCCCGCGCGGGCCTGTTCGACGACGTCGACGCGGTCGTGATGCTGCACCCGTTCTCGCACGACATCGCCACCCACCCGTTCCTGGGGCGGCGGCAGGTCGAAGTGGTGTTCCACGGCGTGGCCGCGCACGCCGCCGCGCAGCCGTTCATGGGCCGCAACGCGCTGGACGCGGTGGTGGCGACCTACCAGGGCGTCGCGGCGCTGCGCCAGCACATGCCGTCGACGGACCGGGTGCACGGGATCATCACCGACGGCGGCAAGCGCCCCAACGTGGTGCCCGACCGCGCCGCAGCGCTGTTCTACGTGCGTTCCGCCGAGCCGGGATCGTTGCGCGACCTGGCATCCCGGATCGAGGCCATCGCGCACGGCGCGGCGTCGATGACGGGCTGCGGCGTGGAGCTGAACTGGGACAACAACCCGGCCTACCTGCCGATCCGGCACAACGACGAGCTGGCCGCCCGCTGGGCCGAGCACCAGGCCCGCCGCGGCCGGACGTCGTTGCCGCGCGGTGTGGTCCCGGAATACCTGACGGGTTCGACGGACCTCGGCAACATCAGCTACCGCGTCCCGGCGATCCACCCGATGATCGGCCTCGGCGACCCGAACCTGGCCCTGCACACCGAGGAATTCGCCGCCGCGGCGGGAGGACCGGCAGGAGACCGGGCAGTCCTCGACGGCGCGGTCGGCCTCGCACTGACCACAGTGGACTACCTGACCGACGCGGCGCTGCGCGAAGCGGTCGACGCCGAGTTCCAGGCCGCGGGCGGAACCCTCGACGTCCCCGGCTACTTCGACTGACGCTCCACCGGAAGCCGCACCGACAGCGAACAGCCCCGTCCGCCCGGCCCGGGGCCGAACTCGGCCGAGCCGCCGCAGGCCCGCGCGCGTTCCCGGACGCCGTCGAGCCCGTGGCCGTTCGTGCCGCCGGTGTCGCCGCGCCCGTCGTCGGTGACCTTGATGAGCAGCTCGTCGGCCCGCCAGTCCAGGTTCACCGAGATCGCCGCGGCGTTCGCGTGCTTGATGGCGTTGGTGAGCGCCTCCTGCACCGCGCGGTAGGCGGCCAGCTCCGCGTCCGGCGGGAGCGGGCGGGGAGTGCCCGAAACCTGGAGGGAGGTCTTCGGCCCCGCCCTCGCCACGCCTTCGACCAGCGTCGGGATCTGGTCCGCGGTGGGCGCACCGCCGTCGGCGGGCCGGTCCAGCAGCCCGAGCAGCCAGCGCACCTGGGTCATCGCGTTGCGCCCGGCCGCGGCGATGTCGTCGAACGCCCGCTCGGCGCGTTCCGGCTTGCTGCGCACGACCACCGGGCCGGCTTCGGCCTGCACGATCATCAGGCTGATCGAGTGCCCGAGGATGTCGTGCATGTCGCGGGCGATCGCGGCGCGCTCCCGTGCCGCCGCGCGCTGCGCCTCCAGCTCACGCTCCCGTTCCAGCTGGCGCGCGTGGGCCTGCCGGTGCGCCGTCGCCCGGCCCGCCGCCCAGGCCGCGGCGTACATCACGATGCCGTGCACGGCGGTCTCCGCGCCGACGTGCAGCACCACGCCGCTGAGCTCCGCGACGGCACCGACGGCCAGCAGCGCCAGTCCCCAGGCGCGGTGCCGGGGACTGCCTGCGGCAGCCAGCGTGTACGTGGCGACCAGCGCCGCGTAGGCGACCGGCTGCCGCGCGGTGTCCGGGTCGTTCAGCGTGTAGGCGGCGGTGGCGAGGACGACCAGTGCGAAGACCAGCAGCGGTGCCCGCCGCCGCCACAGCAGCGGCAGCGCTTCGCCCAGCACCGGTAGGTACTGCGCGAGCGTCCAGCCCGTCCCGGGGTCGGCGATCCTGGTGGTGACCAGGAACGGTGCGGAGTGGGCGGCGAGCACGACCAGCGCGATACCCGCATCCACAATGGACGGTGGGATTCGGCGGAGCAGCCCGGCGAGCTGTGGCATGGCGGCACCAATCTACGTGAAGGGCGGGCCGGGGAAGTTGTAGATCAGCGCGGCGGTGGCGAAGGACAGCGCGCCGAGGGTGAGCGCGGTGTAGGCGATCCGGCCGGGCAACCGCCACCAGCGCCGCCACCACGCACCGAGCGCACCGAGCACCATCAGGGCGGCCAGCGGGATGGTCGCCGAAGCGAGCACCAGCAGAGTGATCAGCGTGGGCGTGGCTTCCATGACGGCGGTCGTCGCTGCGGGTTCGTCGAGCATGAGGGAGCCGAACCAGGCGACGAAGGTGACCACGACCGCGCCGGTGAGCCATCCGATGACGCGGGCGATACGGGCACCTCGCGGATGCGCCGGGCGCCGGCGCACGCGGCGGATCGCGGCCAGCAGGGGGAATCCGGCCACCGCGAGCAGCCCGGCGGCGGTGCCGAAGCCGAACATCGCCAGGTGCAGCTGCGGAAGACCGCCGACGCCGATCCGGTCGAACACGTTGGTGCTGCCGTCGATGGCGAGCTGGCCCGGTTCCGGGAAGGCGATCAGCCCCCACCCGCCGCGTTCGGCGAACAGGCCCGGCTCGACCTGGTCCCAGTCCTTCGGCCCGCCGGAGAGGCCGGTGGTGTGGATGCTCCCGTCGCCGTTCGCCGTGACGTGCACCGGTTTCCGCCACAGCGCCTTGACCTTGTACATGCTGAACCGGCTGGTCCGGCCGGCCTGGTACCAGCCGGTGTACTGGTCGACGCCGGCGCGGATCGGAGTGCGCGGGGCCGGTGCCTTCGCCGGGAGGTAGGTGTCGACGAGCGCCGCCACGAGCTCGATGCCGTCGATTCCCTCGCCGCCCTTGCCGTCGCCGTTGGAGACGACGTTGATGCCGAGGTCGAGTTCCGGCACGAACAGCATGTAGGAGTTCATGCCGGGCATCTCGCCGCCTTTGAACAGCAGCGGATGACCGTTGTGCTGGATGTGCTCGAAGATGAAGCCGATGCCGCGCAGCCCCGGGTGCTCGGTGTGCTGCTGGCGCTGCATCTCCGCCGCGATGCCCGGGCCGAGCCTGGGATCGAGGGTGAGCTGGGCGAGCATGTAGCGGCCCATGTCGGCGGGCGTCGACGTCGGGCCGGTGCCGCCGGGGACCATGTAACCGCAGGTCGCCTCGGTGGGAGTGCCGTCACCGAGGTAGGCGGTGGTGTCGCCCTTGCCGCCGCAGCGGGCGTCGGAGTCGTTCATGCCGAGCGGCTGGAAGACGTGCTGCTCGACGTAGTCGGCGTAGGGCATGCCGGATGCGATCTCGACCAGGTGACCGGCCAGCGCGGTGCCGTAGTTGTCGTAGACCACGCCCGAACCCGGCGGCCTGACGCGAGCGGGCTGGTACTTTGCCAGTCCCTCCGCGAGCGGCTCGTGGTGGGCCAGCATCCCGGCCACGTGATCCTCGTCGAACCCGGCCGTGTAGGTGAGCAGGTGCCGCAGCGTGATCGGCTGCCCGGGATAGGTGTCCTCGATCTGGAACGTGCTCAGGTACTGGTTGACGTCGGCGTCGAGGTCCAGCTTGCCCTCGTGCACCAGTTGCAGCGCGGCTTGCGCGGTGAACAGCTTGGCCTGCGAGCCGACGAGGAACCGGCTGCGGTCCGGGTCGACCGGGATGCCCTTCTCGACGTCGGCCAGCCCGTAGCCCTTGTTGATGATCTGCTCGCCACCGGCGACCACGGTCACGGCGGCTCCGGGTAACTGCTCCTCGGCCATGGCCGAGGCCACGTAGTCGTCGAGCCACTTCTCGAGGCCGGGCTGCGGTGCGGCGGCCAGCGCCGGAGCCGCGGCCGTCAGCGCGGCGGCCGCGCTCAGCAGGCCGACCAGCAGTCGTTTGATCATGCCGACAGCTTCGGGCGAGCGACCGCCCCGGCACATCGCCGACGCGACCGATTCCGCATCGGTCGCGTCGGCGATTTCCGCGGATCACTGGCCGCGGAGGAAGGCCTCCACGGTGTCCCTGGTGACCACCTGGACCGGGATGTTGGTCGGAGTGCCGGGGCCGAGGTCGTGGGCGCGGGCGGCGCGGACCGCCTGCTCCACCGCCGCCTTGCCGAGCAGCTTCGGCTGCTGGGCCACGTCGGCGCTCTCGGTGCCCGCCTGGACCGCCGCCAGGCCTTCCGGCGTTCCGTCGAAGCCGACGACCTTGACGTCGGTGCCCGCGCGGGAGCCCAGCGCCGTGATCGCGCCCAGCGCCATCTCGTCGTTGGCCGCGAAGACACCTCGGATCTCCGGGTGCGCCTGCGCGATGTTCTGCATGACGTCCAGCGCCCGGGTGCGGTCGAAGTCCGCCGGCTGCGAGGCCACCACCTGGATGCCCGGGTGGTTGCGGATCTCCTCGGTGAAGCCCTGGCCGCGTTCCCGCGCCGCGGACGTGCCGGGCTGGCCCTCCAGCACCGCCACCGGACCGGAACCGACCAGCTGCGCCAGCTGCTGCGCGGCCAGGCGGCCACCGGCGACGTTGTCGGAGGCGACGGTGGTGACCACGATGCCGTCGCTGGGAGCGCGGTCCACGCCGATGACCGGGATCTCCGCCGCGTTCGCCGCCTTCACCGAGGGCACCACCGCGTCGGAGTCCACCGGGTTGACCACGATCGCGTCCACGTTCTGCGCGATCGCGTTCTGCACCGCGTTCGCCTGCTGCGAGGCGTCCTCGGAGGCGTCGGTGACGCGCAGGTCGACGCCGAGCCGGTCGGCTTCCTCCTGCGCGCCCTCGCGCAGGTCGACGAAGAACGGGTTGTTCAAAGTGGACACCGACAGCGCGATCTGCAGCCGCCCGTCGTCGGCGGCGTTCTGCCGCTGGTAGACCGCCCAGCCCGCGGCCACCACCAGCAGCGCGGTCACCGCCGCCGTCGCGCGGCGGAGCGCCGGGGTGCGCAGCAGCCCGGGACCGCGCCGCCCGCTGCGCCGACGCTGGCGCACGGTGTCGAACAGCACCGCCGCGGCGATCACCGCACCGATGACGACCTGCTGCCAGAACGCCGAGACGTCCAGCAGGTTCAGGCCGTTGCGCAGCACCGCGAGGATCAGCGCGCCGACGAAGGTGCCCAGCGCGGACCCGACACCACCGGCCAGGCTCGCGCCACCGATCACCACCGCTGCGATCGCGTCCAGCTCGTAGCCGGTGCCCGCCTCGGGCTGCGCCGAGGACAGCCGCGCCGCGAGCAGGATGCCCGCCACCGCGGCGAACAGCCCGGACAGCGCGTAGATCAGCAGCCGCTGGCGGGTGACCTTGATGCCGGAGAGCCGCGCCGCCTCGGCGTTGCCGCCGATCGCGTACATCGCGCGCCCGGTGTAGGTGCGCCGCAGCACGAACGCCGTGATCAGCCCGATCGCCAGCATCACCAGCACCGGGTAGGGGAGCACCCCGAACAGCTCGCCGCTGCCGATCTCGGTCAGCCAGCCGTCCACCCCGATCGGCCTGCCGTCGGAGATGACCAGCGCCAGGCCGCGCGCCACGCTGAGCATCGCCAGCGTCGCGATGAACGGGGGAACCCGCCCGGCGGTGATCAGCACACCGCTGGCCAGCCCGGCCAGCGCACCCGCGGCCAGGCCCACCGGGACGGCCAGCCAGAGCGGCAGCCCGGCCGAGGTCACCGCCCAGCCGGTCACGATCCCGGCCAGCCCGGCGACGCTGCCCACCGACAGGTCGATGCCGCCGCTGACGATCACGAACGTCATGCCGAACGCCAGCACCGCCACCACGGACGCCTGCACGCCCACGTTGAGCAGGTTGTTCGCGGTCAGGAAGTCCGGTGACAACAGCGCCAGCAGGACCACCAGCACGACCAGCCCGCCGAGCGGTCCGCCGGCGCGGCCGAGCGCGGCCCGCCAGCGCGGGGTGGTGCCGACCTCGTTGTCAGGCATCGCTTTCTCCTCCGGTGTGCTCCGCCGAGACGGCGAGCGCCAGCACGCGCTCCTGGGTCGCCTCGGCACCGTTCAGCTCGCCGCGCAGCCGTCCGTCGGCCAGCACCAGCACCCGGTCGCTGAGGCCGAGCAGCTCGGGCAGGTCGCTGGAGACGACGAGCACCGTGGTGCCCGCGCGGGCGAGTTCGTTGATGAGTTCGTAGATCTCGGCGCGGGCGCCGACATCGATGCCGCGGGTGGGCTCGTCGAGGATGAGCACCCGCGGCTGGGCCAGCAGCCACTTGCCGATGACGATCTTCTGCTGGTTGCCGCCGGAGAGGGTCAGCGCGGGCTGGTCCAGCCCGGCGGTGCGGATCCGCAGCCGCTGCACCGACTCCGCGGCCGCGCGCCGCTGCCCGGCCAGGTCGACCAGACCGGCGCGGGTGCGGTCGGAAAGCGTTGCCAGGCCCAGGTTCTCGGCCACCGACGCGCCCAGCACCAGGCCCTGACCGGCCCGGTCCTCGGGGACCAGCGCGAGCCCGGCGGCGCGCGCCGCGGCGATGTCACCGGACGGGATCGGCTCCCCGCCGACCAGCACTTCGCCCTCGTCGTAGCCGTCGGCGCCGAACAGCGCACGCACCAGTTCGGTGCGTCCCGCGCCGACCAGGCCGCCGATGCCGACCACCTCGCCGGCCCGCGCGGTGAAGCCGATGTCGGCCAGCACGCCGTGGCTGGTCAGCCCGCGGACCTCCAGTTGCACCTCGCCGATCTCGGCCTCGCGCGGCGGGTACTGGTGGTCGACGGTGCGGCCGACCATGAGCCGGACCAGCTCGTCCGGATCGGTGTCCGCAGGCACCTCGGCCACCTTGGCGCCGTCGCGCAGCACGCTGACCCGGTCGCCGATCTCGGCGACCTCGCCGAGCAGGTGGGAGATGAACACCACGCCGACGTCCTGCGCGGTGAGGTCGCCGACGATGCCGAACAGCCGGTCCACCTCGGCGCGGCTGAGCACCGCGGTCGGCTCGTCCATGATCAGGAACCGGGTGTCCAGGCTGAGCGCCTTGGCGATCTCCACCAGCTGCCGGTGCGCGACGCCGAGCTCGCCGACCACGGCGTCCACGTGCAGGTCGAGGCCCATCCGCTCGATCAGCTCGGCGGCCCGGCGGCGCATCTCGCGGCGGTCGATCACCCCGAAGCGGCGCGGCGGCCGGCCCAGGTAGATGTTCTCGGCCACGGTCAGCTGCGGGACCAGCGCCATCTCCTGGTGGATGGTGGCGATGCCCAGCCGCTCGGCGTCCTCGGGGCCGTGGAAGCGCACCGGGCGGCCGTCCACCCGGATCTCGCCGGTGTCCGGCCGGTGCGCGCCGGCGATCATCTTGATCAGCGTGCTCTTGCCCGCGCCGTTCTCGCCGAGCAGCACGTGCACCTCGCCGGGGCGCAGGTCGAAGTCCACCGCGTCCAGGGCGCGCACACCGGGGTAGGTCTTGGAGACCCCGATCAGCTCCAGGTGCCCGTCGTCGGCCATCACCGTCAGCTCCACTCGTCGTTGAGCGCGGAAACTGTAATCGGTTTCCGTAGCTGGGCCACGATGAACCATGAGAGATCCGCTGTCAAGTGGCACAATGGTTGCGAAACCGATTACACTCCGATCGGTCGTGGCGCGACGGTGCGCCCCGGCTGCGAGCGGAGGAGGTGGCGTGGGCGTCACGATCCACGATGTGGCGGCGCGGGCCGGGGTCTCGGTGGCGACCGCGTCGCGCGCGATGTCCGGGCAGCGCGGCGTGCGGGCGGAGAACCGCGACAAGGTGCTCGCGGCGGCGCGCGAGCTCGACTACGAGCCCAACGTCGTGGCGGCCTCGCTGCGCAGCCGCACCACGCACACCATCGGCATGGTCGTGCCCCGCATCGCCAACCCGTTCTTCGCCACGCTCGTCGAGTCGATCGAGAAGCAGCTGCACGACGGTCAGCGCAGCCTGCTGCTGGCCAACTCGCACTACGATCCGGAGGTCGAGCAGCGCCAGGTGCGCGCGCTGCTGGACCGCCGCGTCGACGCGCTGATCCTGATCCCGTGCCACCGCGAGCGCAGCGGCGAAGTGCTGGCCACGGCGGCGGCGCGCATCCCGGTGATCCAGCTCGACCTGCGGGTGGACGGTTTCGCGAGCAGCTGGGTCGGCGTGGACAACGAGGCAGGCGTCTGGCAGGTGGTGCGGCACCTGACCGAGCGCGGCGCGAAGCGCCTGGTGTTCGTGGGTGCGCAGCCGACCGACTCGGCGGCCCAGGCCCGCCTCGACGGCTACCGGCGCGCGGCGGGCGACGGGGATGACGTGCTGCTGGGCGATTTCAGCAAGGAGTGGGGCCAGCGGGCGGCGAAACTGCTGCTGCAGCGCGGTGAACTGCCCGACGGCATCGTCTGCGGCAACGACACGATCGCGCTGGGCGTGCTCGGCGAGCTGGCGGGCAACGACGTCCGGGTGCCGCAGGACGTGCTGGTCGCGGGCTTCGACGACATCCCCTACGCGGAGCTCTCCCGCCCGGCCCTGACGACGGTCCGCCAGCCGCAGGAGCAGATCGCGGCCGAAGCGGTCCGCATCCTCGACGCCCGCCTCGCCGACGACGCGGCGACTCCCCGCAGCACGGCGATCACCCCGGAGCTCATCGTCCGATCCTCCACCTGAGCGGTGATCTCAAAGAAAACCGCAGGTCATCGCAACGGTGCCATGGGACCCGCACGTCGGTGCGCCGCGTACCGGACACCCCGAGGGCATCGGCAACCGGCTCCGTCCGGTGGGGTTGGTGCAATTTCAATGGAAATCGGATGTCTGATTTCCATTGAAATTGCGGCGTGTCCGGACGGTGGAGGCGCGGATCGGGCGGGCGTCGCGGCCGACGGAGCGGCCGGGTGCTTCGGCTAGGCTGGGCCGCGATCCCAACCCCGAACCCAGGTGTCTACTGTGGACGAATTAGTGCGGGAGTGGTCCGCGCAGCTGCTCGACTCGGGCAACGCCGCCGCCCTCATCGCCGGTCTGGTCTCCCTGGTCCTGGTGCTCAACCGGACCACCTGGCTGCCGCTGCGCAACGTCGTGACCATCGCGCACGAGGGCGGGCACGCGGTGGTCGCGCTGCTCAGCGGGCGCAAGCTCAACGGCATCCGGCTGCACTCCGACACCTCCGGGCTCACCGTGTCGACCGGCAAGGCGACCGGGCCGGGCATGGTCCTCACCCTGTTCGCCGGATACCCGGCGGTCTCCCTGCTCGGGCTGGGCGGCGCGTGGCTGGTCACCGTCGACCTGGCGCACGTGATGCTGTGGGGCTGCATCGCGCTGCTGGCGGCCATGCTGATCGCGATCCGCAACGCCTACGGCGTGCTGTCGATCCTGGTGACCGGCGGCGCGCTGTTCGCGGTGTCCTGGTTCGCCACCCCGGCCTGGCAGGCGCTGTGCTGCGCCCTGCTGAGCTGGTTCCTGCTCATCGGCGGGCTGCGGCCGATCTCCGAGCTGAGCCGCAAGCGCTCGCGCGGCCGGGCCGCCAACTCCGACGCCGACCAGCTCGCCCGCATGACGGGAGTGCCCGCCGGGCTGTGGCTGGTGCTCTGGTTCCTGCTCGGTCTCGTCACCCTCGTGCTGGGCGGAACCTGGCTGCTGCTGATGCCGCAGGTGTGAGGTTGCGCTCCTTGCCGGAGCTGGCGTTTTCTAGCAGCATCTCGGCGTGACGAGTGCTTCCAACGCCCTGGGCGGCGTGTTCCAGTTGACCGCGGACCGCCAGGTCAGCCGGGTCGGATTCGGCGCGATGCAGCTGTCCGGCCCCGGGGTGTTCGGCCCGCCCGCCGACCGCGACCGGGCGATCCGGGTGCTGCGGCGCGCCGCGGAACTGGGCATCGACCACATCGACACCAGCGACTTCTACGGCCCGTGGGTGGTCAACGAGCTGATCGCCGAGGCGCTGCACCCCTACGCCGACGACCTCGTGCTCGCCACCAAGATCGGCGCCTACCGCGACCACGAGGGCGGGTGGCTGCCGCTGAACCACCCGGACGCCCTGCGCGCCCAGGTGCACGACAACCTGCGCCGGCTGCGCCTGGAAGCGCTGGACCTGGTCTACCTGCGGCACACGGTGGACCGCGGGATCGCGCTGGCCGACCAGCTCGGTGCGCTGGCGGAGCTGCGCGAGCAGGGCCTGGTGCGCGCCATCGGACTGTCCAACGTGTCCGTCGAGCAGTACGAGGAAGCGAAGCGGCACACCGAGATCGCCGCGGTGCAGAACCTCTACAACGTGGTCAACCGCACGGCGGCGGACCTGCTGGCGAAGACCGCCGAATCCGGTGCGGCGTTCGTCCCGTTCTTCCCGCTGGGCTCCGGTTTCGCCGAGAGCCGGGCGCGCGAGGACGACGTGCTGCGCGGGATCGCCGAGCGCCACGGCGCGACCCAGGCGCAGATCTCGCTGGCCTGGCTGCTGCGCCGTGCCGAGAACATCCTGCTGATCCCGGGTACCTCCTCGCCGGAGCACCTGGAGGAGAACACCGCGGCGGTCGACGTCGAACTCTCCGAAGCCGACATCACGGCGCTGAATGCGCTGGTCGCCGAAGGTGAAACCCTCGAAGAAGCGCACTGAGGCACACCGCGCTCCGTTTCCGCTGTTCAGGTGCCGTGAGTACTTTAGGCGGTCATAGCATCAGAAAACACTCACGGCTGCCATCTGCGGAACCGCAGCGCTGGTCGCCAGCAGCTGCGGACCTGTTCAGCGCGCCGACCGTCCGCGGAACGCGGTGCGGTAGGCGGTCGGCGTGGTGTCGACCCGGTCGGCGAAGTGGCGGCGCAGGGTCGCCGCGGAGCCGAAACCGGAGCGGTCGGCGACCTCCTCGACCGGGAGGTCCGTGGTCTCCAGGAGTTCCTGCGCGCGGTGCACCCGCGCCAGGACCAGCCACTGCAGCGGCGTCGTACCGGTGAGGTCGCGGAAGCGGCGGTTCAGGGTGCGCACGCTCATGCTCGCCCGCCGGGCGATCTCGGCCAGCGGCAGATCCCGGTGCAGGTTGGCGCGCATCCAGTCCATCGTCGGGCGGAGGCTTCCGCTCGGGAGCTCGTAGGAGATGAACTGCGCCTGCCCGCCCTCGCGGAACGCCGGCATCACGATCAGCCGGGCCGCGCGGGCGGCCAGGGCGGAACCGTGGTCCCGGCGGACCAGGTGCAGGCACAGGTCCAACCCGGCGCAGACACCGGCCGAGGTGAGCACCTGCCCGTTGTCGACGAACAGCACCGACGGGTCGACCTCGACCTGCGGATAGGTCTCGGCCAGGTGCCCGGCGGCGTTCCAGTGCGTGGTGGCCCGCGCGCCGTCCAGCAGTCCCGCCGCGGCGAGCACGAACGCGCCGGTGCAGATCGACGCGATCCGGGTGCCGCGCGCCGCGGCTTCGGTCAGCAGCTCCAGCACCTCCGGCGGCCACGGCCGGGTCCAGTCCTGCACGCCGGGCACCAGGATCGTGTCGGCCGCGGCGAGCTCGGCGAGCGCGAACGGTGCGGTGAGCTGGAAGCAGTCGGCGCCCACCGCGGTCACCCGGGCCCCGGGCGCGCCGCAGACCCGCACCTCGTAGGGGCTGTCCCGACCGGGCGGCCGGGCCGCCGCGAAGACCTGGCACACCGTGGCCAGGTCGAAACCCACCACGCCGTCGACGGCGGCCACGCCCACCACGTGCATGGCCAGAAGCATACGGAGAACGTCCTTTCCGGAGCTGTCGCGCTCCGGCGGCGGAGATCAGCATCGACGTCATGGACAGACGATCACTCCTCCTGACCGGTGCGGCCGTCACCGCGGCCGCCGCCGTCCCGGCCGCCACCGCGCAGGCCGAACCGTTGCGGCGCAAGCCGTTCCGCGTGCACCTGCTGGTCTTCGACGGCGCCGACGACCTGGACTTCATCGCGCCCAACGAGGTCTTCCAGCACGCCGCGCACACCGGGGTCCGCATCGAGACCAGGCTGGTCACCGGTGCCGGGCCCGGCACCATCACCTCCGCGTTCGGCACCCGCATCGAGGCCGCCGGCTGGGCGCCGGACGAGGCCGATCTCGTCGTGGTCGCCGGTGGCGGCTACGGGATGCCCGACGGCACGCCCGGGGTACCTCAGGAGATCGAGCGAGGTCACCTCCCGGCCGCGCTGCGCGAGGCGCGGCGACCGGGACTGGTGTTCGCCTCGGTGTGCACCGGCGCGATGCTGCTCTCGGCGGCCGGGATCACCCGCGGCCGACCGTGCACGACCCACCACCTGGTGCAGGAGGAACTCGCGCGGCAGGGCGGCCGGATCATGCCCGGCCGGGTCGTCGACGACGGAGACCTGGTGACCTCCGGCGGCATCACCTCCGGGCTGGACCTGGCGCTCTGGCTGCTGGAGCGGAACTTCGGCGCGCAGGTGGCGCTGAGCGTGGAGACGGTCATGGAGTACGAGCGCCGGGGCACCGTCTGGCGGCGTTGAGCGAAAAGCCGGTCCCGCCCGAGCCAGTGAGCGGGCGGGACCGGCGGTCTCGCCGATCTGCGTAGCGGCGATAGCCCGGTGGGCTGAACGGCCGCCTCGATCGATACCGATCTTGCATCGGCACTACGCCTTGCGGGTCAGGGTGGTGTCACCCAGTAGTCTGGTCGCCACGCAACGGTGCGAATGCGAGGTGGACGTGACCGAACTGGCGAAGTGGGTGCCCGAGGGTGTCGACGAAGAAGTCCCCAGCGCGGCGCGGCTCTACGACTACCTGCTCGGCGGTGCGCACAACTTCGCCGCGGACCGCGCGCTGGCCGAGAGGTTCCTGACCGCGCTGCCCAGCGCGCGCGACGTGGCGCGGCTCAACCGCGCTTTCCTGCGCCGCGCCGTGGTCTTCATGGCGGAGCAGGGCGTGCGGCAGTTCCTCGACATCGGCTCGGGAATCCCGACGGTCGGCAACGTGCACGAGATCGCCCAGGCCGCCGATCCGCAGGCGCGCGTGGTCTACGTGGACTACGAATCGGTCGCCGTGGCGCACAGCCAGCTGCTGCTGGAGGGCAACGAGAACGCCACCATCCTGCAAGCCGACCTCGTCGAGCCGGCGGCGATCCTGCAGCACCCGGAGACCCGGCGGCTGCTGGACTTCGACCAGCCGATCGGGCTGATCATGGCCGGGGTCTTCCACTTCGTGCGGCACGAGGCCGACGCACCGGCCATCATCGCCGGCTACCGCGACGCGCTGGCTCCCGGCAGCTACCTGGCGCTCTCGCACTTCACCGCCGACATCAGCCCCGAGGAGATGGCGGGCGTGGTCGAGGTGATGCGGCGCAGCGCCGATCCGATCCACACCCGCACGCACGCCGAGGTCACCGAGCTGTTCACCGGTTTCGACCTGGTGGAACCGGGTGTGGTCGGCACCGCTCTGTGGCGGCCGGACCGGCCGGAGCAGGCCGCCGACGAGCCCGGTGGCTCGCAGATCTACGCGGGGGTGGGACGCAAGCCATGAGGCGGTCGCGGGGGGTGCGAGCCGGTTCCACGAAGATGTCGGGAAAGGTGTGACCGGGGGCGAACGCCCGACGGACGTTGCTGGACGGGTGAGATGAGCGAGCAAACGGCGGACGAGCCGCCGAGCGTGCTGGTTCCCCAGCGGCGCGATGCCGACTGGCGGGCCGAGGTGGCCCGGCGCTGGGCCGCGGAGCTGAGCACCGCCTCCTACATCCCGCTGGCCCGCGCGACCGTCGAGCAGACGCTGGAGGACCTGGTCGAGCGCGTCGTGGCGGCGCTGGACGACCCGTCGGTCCTGGAGGAGACCGGCCGCGAGGTCGGCACCCGGCTGGTGGAGATGCACGCCACCGGAGAGAGCAGCCTGCCGCTGAGCCTGGACCTGCTCCGCGACGCGCTGGTGCAGCGGTTCGGCGTCGACGACGTGCACCGGATGCTGGAGCTGGTCGCCGCGATCGCGGCCGGCTACGCCGCCGCGGACCGCGAGAGCACGTTCGTGCAGCAGGAGACGCTGAAGCGGGCGCTGCTGCGCTCGAAGCTCAAGGCCGACCGCGAGCTGGCGGCCAGCGAGGCGCGCTTCGGCGAGGTGTTCACCACGACGCCGATCGGGGTCGCGATCAGCGACCTGAAGGGCAGGTTCGTCCAGGTCAACCCGGCGTGGGAGCACACGCTGGGCTACCAGGAGCAGGCCCTGACGTCGATGACGATCCACGACCTGTTCCACCCCGACGACGCCGAATACCTCTCGGCCGCGTACGGCGAGCTGGCCGAGGGCGGCAGCGCCAAGCGCCTCAACGACCGCAAGCGCCTGCTGCGCGCCAACGGCGAGGAAGCGTGGGCGTACCTGGCGGTTTCGGTGCTGCGAGGTTCGGACGGCGCGCCCCGCCACTTCGTGACGATGGTCGAGGACATCACCGAGCTGCACATGCTGCAGGCCCGGTTCCGCTACCAGGCGCTGCACGACGTGCTGACCGGGCTGCCCAACCGGCAGTACTTCTTCACCCGGCTGGAGACCGCGCTGGTCAACTTCCCGCGCGATTCCCGGATGACGCTCTACCACCTGGGCCTGGACGGGTTCGAGCTGATCAACGACGGCCTCGGCTACGAGGTCGGCGACCTGGTGATCAAGACGGTGGCGCGACGGCTGGAGCAGCTGGTCGAGGACGAGGAGGCGCTGGTCGCGCGCTTCGGCGGCACCGAGTTCGCCATCCTGGTGTGGGAGCAGGAGAGGACCCCGAAGGTCCCCGAGGTCGTCAAGATGATCAACGACCTGCTCGCCGAGCCCGTCTACGTCGGCGACCAGGGCATCGCGGCATCGGCGAGCGTCGGCGTGGTGCAGCGGCAGGTGGCCGAGGCGGAAGCGTCGAACATGCTGTGGGCCGCCGACGTCGCGCTGCGGCGCGCGGAAGCGGCGGGCAAGCGGCAGTGGGCGCTGTTCGACCCGGACCGGGCGCCGGAGGAGCGCATAGAGTCCAAACTGGCCGCAGTGATGCCGGGCGGCCTGGAACAGGGCGAGTTCGACGTGGTCTACCGCCCGCTGGTGAGCCTCGACGGCACCGGCGTGATCGCGCTGGAAGCGGGACTTCGCTGGGACACCAGCGAGAACGGCACGCTGGAGCACGAGGAGTGCCTGCGCCTGGCGGAGCGCTCCGGCGTGACGCTGTCCCTGCGCGACTGGATGGTGGCCACCGCCTGGGACCAGCTGCGCGAGTGGCACGCGGACGGGCACCGGGTGCAGCTGAACGTGGCGCTGAGCCCGAACCAGGGCCAGGACCCCGATCTCGCCGCGGTGATCCACCGCGTCCTCGACACCGGCGACGTCGACCCGGGCTGGCTGCGGCTGTGCCTGCCGATGGTGGCGATCAGCGGCGACAACGAGGAGACCCGGGACAACATCCGGTTCCTCAGCAGCCGCGGGATAAAGACCTCGCTGCACGACTTCCAGGGCTCACCGGAAGAACTGCGGCTGCTGCGCGAGCTCCCGGTGGACGCGGTGCGCCTGGCCGACGAGCTGGTCTCGATACTGCACAACTCGGAATCGCCGGACCTCCCGGAAGTGCAGGCGATCCGCAGCCTGGTCCCGCTGACCCGAGCCTGCGGCGCGCAGCTGTGGGTCGGCGGCGTGGAGTCGGAGCAGCAAGCCGAGTCCTGGCGCGAAATCGGCTGCGAGGTGGCATCAGGCCCCCGCTTCGGCGGCCCCCTGTGCTCCTTCGACGTCTCGGACTTCCTCAGCGATAACTGACGCTCAGTCGAGATCGTTGCCCGTGAGCGTTTTGGGGCGCTATAACACCCCAAAACGCTCACGGACCCAACCCGCTCAGCCGCCGAACCGGTCAGCCTTGACGGCACCGATGAAGCTCGACCACTGGCAGAGGGTCGTGGCTAAGTAACCGGCGTCGCGGTTCTTCGTGTCGCGTACCGCGGCGCCGTCACTGATGCGGCCGACCTCGACGCAGTTGGTCTCCGTGCCGCTGTAGCTGGACTTTCGCCATCCGCTAGGGGTGTGCGGTGTGGTCATTGCGTCGTCTCCAGTTCGCTGATGACACCGGCGATGAGCTCAGCGGACGCTGTCGGGCTCAAAGCCAATTTCCTGATCTTCTCCGCGGCGAGCTGGTATGCCTTCACATCATCCGGTTCGTGGAAGAACAACCCAGCCCGTCGATTCTCGAGATGGACGATCGGTGGTCCATCCGCTGACTCGATCACCATGAACGGACCGTCCAAACCAGGGTGCCAACCGCAACCGGCCGGTATGACTTGAAGCCTGATGTTGGGCCGCTCGGAGGCATCTAGCAGGTGCCGAAGCTGGTCGATCAGGACGTCATGTCCGCCGATGTCTCTACGGATGACGGTTTCGTCGACCAGTGCGAGCAGGTTTGCGGGATTGCGGCGAGTGATGACTTCGCGGCGGCCAACTCGTACCAGCACGCGAGTCTCGATCTCGGTAGGCGAGACTTCACCGGCGACCATGATCGCGCGTGTGTAGTCGGCGGTCTGCAGAAGGCCTGGAATCACCATTGGAGCAACATCGGTGATCATAGCGGCGGCGCGTTCAAAATCGAGTAGTGCGGCCATTTGTCGATCGCGGTCACCAGACTGCACGGACAGCCAGTGCGGAGCGTTGGTCCCGCGAGCCAGTTCTAGCAGCTCAGTGCGTTCCTGGCCGCTGACGCCAACGGCGGTCAGGTAGGAGGCGACGTCCTCGGTGTCAGGGCTGCGGCTTCCGCCTTCCCATCGCGAAATGGCGCTGTGCGACATCTCCAGCTGGGCGGCCAGGGCACGCACGGTGAGGCCAGCGGCTTTGCGCGCTTCGCGTAGACGCATCCCGAGTGCGCGCGCCTTGGGAGTGGTGCCGTTGGTGACAGCCATGCACCAAAGCATAGGTGACCTCAATCGGGGCTTGTTCGTCCGCCGATCAGGGCATTGAGCCTTATGTGACAGCGGTGACACGCTAGCGTCACCTTGTCACCAAGTGGCGACCGTGACTCAACCTACTAAGGGGAGTTATGCCTACCTATCAGCCCCATCCGTTCCACTGGGTCCCTGCTGATGGTCAGCGGCATGCGAGTGCTGATCCGCATCCGCTGGGCGCGTCGGTCTATTCGTCTGGCGCCGACGTCACGACGTTGTGCGAGCGCACCGTTGAGGCGGACGTCAGCGAGTTGGCTTGGCTGTGGGCCACTTGTGCCGACTGCAACGCGGCGGCTCGGGTGCTCGCCGGGCTTCCGCCGAAGGTGGGCGCGGAATGAGGAATCCGCTGCTGACGCCACTTCCCGAGTTTCTGGTGCGCGCATCGGCCGTGTTGGAAGACCTGGCCAATGACGTGCGCGAACGGACCGTTCGAGATGAGCAGTACACCGAGGCCGCTCGGTTGCTGGACGAGCTCGCCGAGCTGCTGCGGGACCGGAGCGCGACCTATGTGCCACCGCGCGTCGTCGATGGAGAAAGGGCTAGCAGATGATCACCGTGTTGATCGCCGCAGCGGTGCTCGCCGGTTGGTTGGCGGCGCGGCAGTTCGGTGAGTTCGGCAAGCATGCCGGATCCGGTGCGGGCGCGCTGACCGTGCAGCAGCTGCTCGACCAGGCCGATGCGGAAGACGATCCCGGTGGTCGGCATCGACTCCGGGAACCGGTCGTGATCCGCGGAGACCTGGCCGACGACCTGGAAACGCGCCTGCTGCCACGAGCCGAGACCGGATTGCTGTTCGGCCACCCCGACCTCATGGCCCGCCACCCGTGGACCCTGCGCCGCGTTCACGCGGAACTGCAGCAGTCGTAGAGCTCGGCGGGGGCGCTGTGGCCGAAAACCCCTCCCAGGCCGGCGTCCCCGCCGTACCCACGTGCCTGCGCCGACACCTCCCCGGCGGCCAGGCACACCGATGGCCGGGCGAGCGAACCCCCCGACGCCGCCCGGCCATCCACCCCGCCCAACGTCGCAACCGACGCGGCGGGCCCGAGAAAGCGTGCCCCGGTGCCGAACCCCGATCGCCACCGGGGCACGCCGAAAACCCGCACAGGCGTGATTTTGCTTCAGGAGAACAGGATTCTTGCTGGATTGTGCGTGTGTTCTCGGCGTGTCCGGAAGTGCCAGTCAGCGTTCGCCGTCGGTCTCGCGGAGTAGCGCTTGCAGTTCTTCCGGCGTGATCGTTGAGCCTTCGAGCGGCATCGCGCCGTGATAGTCCGTCCACGTGACGCAGGTCGGGCGTGCCCCGGTCGTAGCGAATTCCTCCGCCGCGTCGATCACGGTGTCACCGTCGATCTCCGACCCGGGCGGGAACGGAACCCCTGCCCACCCGTAGACCATCACCTCCTCGTTGGACCCACCGGTCGTGACCTCGCCGTCGCCCTCGTCGGGCTGCCACAGGCACACCCCCCGATCGCCCCGGAAACCAACAAGGAGTTCGTTACCGTTGTCGTGCTTTAGGTGCACGATCACCCGCGCGTCGGCCCTCTGGGCGACCAGCGCAGCCCGGACGTCGGTCGCGTCGAGCGGGGTCTGGTCGTCGAGTTCCATCGTGAGCGTCATCGCTTCGCCTTCCCGTGGTAGGTGCGTCGGTAAGGGCGCCCCTTGCGGTCCGTGCCGCTGACGGTCATCTGCGAGCCTTCCGGGAGGAATGGTTCCAACACCTGGTGACATCCTGGTGGCTGGTTCTGGTACCCGCACGGCACGTTGTTGATCACGACCTCGGACGAGGTCACGCGGCTGCGTACCATCATCGCAGCGGCCCGCATCTCGACGTGGAAGGGCACGTAAGGCCACGCCCGGATGCCGAGCTCCTTGATCCGCTTCTGCGCCTCCTGGACCCACACGTCGCCCTGATCAGACCGGAACGCGCCGGGGATCGGCCTGTTGCCGATCTTGACCTTGCCGACGGTGTGGTCCCCTTTCTGCTGCACTCGCGGCGGGAGCTCCGGTACCGCCCAAGCGGCTTCGGGTGGGTACTCGGTACCGTCGACGCCGACGGCGTTCGACGGGCGTCTCGGCGAGGCCAGACGTTCCTGTCCCGGCGGCTTGCTCTTGCCGTCGGAACTCGCACCTGCGCCAATGCTTGCCCGGTACCGGCTGATCCGATCGCGAATCAACGCCACTGCGGCGCGTGCCTCGTCGAGTTGGTCGGCCGCTGCCTCCTGCAGGTCGAGCACGTCGACGACTTCCGGGTTGGCAGCCCCGTCCAGCGCCCGGCCGAGCGTGTCGTGGCTCTCCTTCCACGCATCGAGTGCGGCATTGATTCTCTCTGTCGTCGCGTCGAGCTTGCCGACGGCTGTTACCAACTCCCGGTCGACATCCTCTACCGACATCCGTGCACCCCGATCATGTCGTGGTAACGGTCGTTGGCGGATAAGGCTAGCGAGCAGCGGAACAGGTTCGCACAACGCTGTGCAGGACCATTCGGGTGGTGTCGCTGGCAAGCACCGGGCGCGCGGGTGATTTTGCTTCATCTGCACCGGATTCTCGCCGATTAGTGCGAGCAGAGTTACGTTGACGCCTTCCTGCGGGAAGGGTTGACGCTGGTGGTGTGGATGCAAATCGGTTGTGATTCAAGGGAAAGTGAGATCCTGGCGTAGACGCAGGTCGTCGTCACCGTGCTGTTCCAGGCTGATGACACCGGCCGATGGGTCAGCGGACGTGGCCGGACTCAAGCTGACTTCCTTGTCCGAACCCCGGTCGGAAACGCGAGCAGGGCCCCGCCGGTTGGCGGGGCCCTGCTCGTCAGGTCAGCGGGTCAGCGCTGGTAGACCGGTTGGGTCTGGGGGTTGAACTCCTCGAACTTCACGCGCTTGGCGTTGTTCGTCCGGGGGTCGTTGAGCTCCAGGACGTCCAGGCCCTCCTGGATGCCGCTGGAGTAGATGTGGCCGTTGTAGTAGTACGCCGACCACGAGCCCGCCGTCGACAGCTTGCTCTCGTCGAACGCGGTGCGGTCGAAGTAGCCGATCTCCTTCGGGTTGGCCGAGTCGGTGAAGTCCCACACCGACACGCCGCCCTGGTACCACGCCTGCACCATGTAGTCGCCGTCCTTGGTCGGGATCAGCGAACCGTTGTGCGCCACGCAGTTCTCGGTGTCGGCCTGGTGCCGCGGGATCTTGTAGTAGCTGCGGAACTCCAGCTCCGCGTCGTCGCCCGAGCCGGTCAGGTCGTAGATGCCGTTGGCACCGCGGGTCGGGCCGGTCTTCGCGTTGCAGGTGGCCGCGCCGCCGCCGCCGAGCTCGTCGGTGAAGACGACCTTGGTGCCCTCGTTGTTGAAGGTGGCGCTGTGCCAGAAGGCGAAGTTCACGTCGTCGCGGACCTGCTCGATCACGCGCGGCTTCTCGCGGTCGGAGATGTCCAGCAGCACACCGTCACCCATGCAAGCACCGGCCGCGATGTCCTTCTCCGGGAACGCGGTGATGTCGTGGCAGCCGGTGGTCTGGCTGACGGTGTCCGAACCGGGGTTGCCGCCGTCCGGGAACAGCACCGGCGCGTCGACCAGCACCGGCTCGGCCGGGTTGGCCAGCGGCACCTTGATGATCGAGATCTGGTCGTGCGGCGGCTGGCAGTTCGGGAACTGCGCGCGCGGGCCGTACGACGAGACGTAGATGTAGACGTCCTTGCCCGCCTTGTCCGGCACCAGGGTGTTGGTGTGCGAACCGCAGGCGGTGTCGATCGCGGAGACGTAGCGCGGCTCGGCCGGGTTGCTGACGTCGAAGATCCGCATGCCCTCCCAGCCGTTGGGATCGGCCGTGGTGGTCGACTCGCTGGTGCACGTGTCGTTCGTGCGCGGGTAGTCGACGGAGACGAACAGCAGGTTGCCCGAGATCGAGACGTCGCCCTGACCACCGGGGCAGGCCACCTGGGTCAGCACCGACGGCTTCTTCGGGTTCTTGATGTCGTAGACGACGAACCCGTCGTAGTTGCCGACGTACGCGTGGTCGCCCTTGAACGCGATGTCGGTGCCGAAGGCTTCCAGCGTGTTGAACGGCTCCTGCTTCGGCAGATTCGCGACGTGCTTGATGTTGTCGCTCTTGAGGACGTCGCCGGCCGGGGCGGCTACGGTCTGCACCGCGGCCTGCTCCGGGCCGTCGTGGGCCGGGGTCGCCGCAGACGCCGGCGCGAGGGCCAGACCGAGGGACAGGACACCGACGGACGCGCCTAACGCGCGCCACCTGGAAGTACGTTTCAAGACCACTCCACCCCTGTTGCTCGGGTCGGTCGCAGAGCAGCTGCAACCAGCGGTGTCGAGAACACCGCCGGAGATCAGTATTGTTTTGCCCGGTTCTGGACCCAATAGGCCAGTTGGCGGCTTTTCCAGCTGGATCCCACCTGGCGGACGCGTTTTGCGCGGCGGCTCCGGTGGTTTAGGAACGACGACAGGAGGACTTGATGCGCCGGTTGACCGCCGTGTTGCTGATCGCGGTTGCTGGGCTCGCCGGATGTGCCGGTGAGCAGCCGGAACCGCCGAAGGTGGTGCTGCCGGGCGCACCGGGCGACCAGCCGCAGGTGGTGGCGAGCGCCGCGCCGGACGCGGGAGTCCCGGTCGACGTCGAGGCCGACTACCTGCGCATGATGATCGCGCACCACGAGCAGGCGGTGGAGATGACGGCGCTGGCGCCGGAACGCGCGCAGCACCCGAAGGTCCGCGCGCTGGCCGAGCGCATCGGCGGCGCGCAGGGCCCGGAGATCGGTGCCATGCAGGGCTGGCTGGACACCCACGGCTTCGGTGGTGAGCACAGTGGACACGGACAGTCCACCGGGCACGATCACGCGACGATGCCGGGCATGGCCACGCCCGAACAGCTGGCGCAGCTGCGGAATTCCACCGGCGCCGACTTCGACCGCCTCTTCCTGCAGCTCATGATCGCTCACCACGAGGGAGCGCTGACGATGGCCACGGACGTCCTGACCCGGGGTCGCGAGGAGCAGGTCCACGCGATGGCCACGGACGTCCTGGTGACCCAGCAGTCCGAGATCGACACCATGCGCGGGTTGCAGGCCGAGGTGGGCTGACCGGCCGAAATTCGGTGGCCGCGGGGCGCGGGCGGTGAGAGCATCCCGGCATGACGATGTTCGGGCCGGTGTTGGACGTCCGCCCCCTGTTCGGCCAGGAGCGGCGGGAGCTGCTCGCGCTGCTCCGCTCGCTGAGCGCCGAGGACTGGTCGCGCGAGACGGTGTGCCCGGGATGGGACGTGCACGACGTGGTCGGGCACGTCCTGAACGACTACGTGCGGCGGATTTCGGGCAGCCGGGACGGTTTCGGCGGTGCGGTCTTCGCCAACGACGAGACGCTGCCGCGCTACCTGGCCCGCGTCAACGACGAATTCGTCCGGGCGGCGCGGCAGTTCAGCCCGGAGCTGATGATCGAGCTGCTGGCGCACCTCGGCCCGGAGCTGGACCGGCTCTGGGAGGGCTTCGACCTCACCGGCCCGGCCGCGCTGGACGTGTCCTGGGCCGGGCCCGGGCCCAGCCCGGCCTGGCTGGACATCGCCCGCGAGTACACCGAGTTCTGGGTGCACCAGCAGCAGATCCGGGACGCGGTGGGCCGGCCGGGCGCCGACGGGCCCGAACTGGTGCGTCCCGTGCTGGACACGTTCCTGCGCGGGCTGCCGCACGCGTTGGGCGAGGTCGTCCGCCCGCACGGGACCGAAGTCCGCGTCGTGGTCACCGGTCCGCCGGGCGGCACCTGGTGCGCGGTCTCCGACGCGGGCCGCTGGCGGATGGCCGAGCCCGGCGGTGAACTGGCGGCCACGGTCACCGTGCGGCCCGACGACCTCTGGCGGCTCGCGACCAGGGGCATCACCGTCACCGAAGCCCGCAGGCGAGCGGACGCGCAAGGCGACCCGGCCCTGATCCACGCGGTGACCTCGCTGCTCGCGGTGGTGGCCTGAAGTTCACGCCCCGCTGGGCGCCTACCGCGAGCCGAGGAAGTCGATCGCCCGCCGGGTCAGGAGTTCGGCGGCGTCCGGGTCGTGGGACGGCAGCGAACTGTCCGCGAACAGGTGCTGGTCTCCCGGATACAGGAACATCTCCGCATCAGCGCAGTCGGAGACGAGGTCGCGGGCGGCGCCGATGTCCTCGGCGAAGTACGGATCTGCTTCCTTCCCGTGCACCTGCACCGGTAAACCGCCAGGCCATGCCGCGCTGAACTCCGATACGGGGATGCAGGCGTGGAACAGCAGCGCCCCTCGCGCGCCCGCCCGGGTCTGCGCCAGCTTCTGGGCGGGCAGCACACCGAGCGAGAAGCCGGCGTAAACAGCTTCCCGGGGCAGTGCTTCGGCCGCGCGGACACCGCGCTCGGTGATCTCTCCGAAGCCGAGCTGCTCGACGTAGCCGCTGCCCTCCTCGAGGGAGTCGAAGGTGCGCCCGTCGAACAGGTCGGGCGTGTGGACGGTGTGGCCGGCCGCGCGGAGTTCGTCGGCGAAAGCGGTGACTCCGGGGGTCAATCCCTGTGCGTGGTGGAACAGTACGACCTCTGCCATGCCCGAACCCCTTGCTTGCCGCTGACGAATGATCCGGCAGTCTAGAACGATCGGGCACTGACCTGTACTGCAGCTCCCGGCGGCGACCCCGTGCTGACCGACGAGGTGACGGAGTGCATCGGTCGGGTGCGGCGGAAGCACCGGGTCACATCGCTGGAGCCGGGACGGTTCACCACTCGACCCGGAGTTCGTGCAGACCGCGGATGAAACCGCCGGTCTTCCAGCGGAGTTCGGTGTCAGCCAGTCGCAGCTGCGGGAAGCGCCAGGTGAGAAACCAATACCCTGATCGGCCGCTGCCCGGATGGCGGCCACGGAAGGCTAGGCAGTCCCGGCATGCTGGTTTCGCGCGCCAAATCACTTGGACCACAACGTGTTTTGTCCAGGGCGGTCTGATCCTGCGTGCGGTCGGCCTGAGTCCTCACCACTCGACCTGGAGCCGGTGGAGACCCCGGACGAAAACGCCCTTCTTCCACTGCAGTTCGTCCTCGGCCAGCCGCAGCTGCGGGAAGCGCCGGGTGAGTTCGCCGAGGCCGGTCTCCAGCTCGATCTTCGCCAGTTGCGCGCCGATGCAGCGGTGCACGCCGTTGCCGAAGGCCAGGTGCCGGTTGGGTGTGCGGGCCGGGTCGAACTCGTCGGGTGCGTCGAACGCCGCGGCGTCGTGGTTGGCGGAGGTCAGCGAGACCAGTACGGTGTCGCCCGCGGCGATGGTCGCCCCACCCAGTTCGACTGCAGCGGTGGCCACCCTGGGGAGGTTCACCGCGAAACCCTCCAGCGGGACGTGGCGCAGCAGCTCGTCCACCGCGGACGGGATGAGCTCGGGGTGCTCGACTAGCTTGCGCCACTGGTCGGGAAGCTCGGTGAGCAGCACGGCCACCGAGTTCGCCAGGTGGTTCTTGGTCGTTTCGTGCCCGGCGTTGAGCAGCGTGAGGCCGAACAGCACGAGCTCGTTCTCGGTCAGCCGGTCGTCCTCGTCGCGCGCCGCGATGAGCAGGCTGAGCAGGTCATCGGTCGGGGAGCGGCGCTTCTCCGCGACCAGGCTCGCGATGTAGTCGGACAGCTGCGTCCACCCGGCCTGGACTTCCTCGATCGGCAACCCGGACACGGTGAAGGTCAGCTCGGTCCAGTCCTGGAAGGTGGCCCGGTCGGCGTCGGGCACGCCGAGCATCTCGCAGATGATCTCGATGGGCAGCGCGGCGGTGAAGTGCTCGATCAGGTCGACCGGTGGTGTCATTCCGGCGAGCTCGTCGAGCAGCCGGTCGGTCACCTCCTGCACCCGGGGCCGCAGCTGCTCGATCTGCCGGGCGGTGAACACCTTCGTGACGAGCCTGCGTAGCCGGGTGTGCTCCGGTGGATCGGTGGCGAGGATCATCCCCGGCGGCAACTCGACGGTGCCCAGCCGCGGGATACCCGGGTCGATGGCGCGGGCCAGGCTGAACCGCGCGTCGACCAGCACGGTGTTGACCTCGGCGTAGCCGGTGACGAGCCAGGCGGGCTGGCCGGACAGCAAGACCCGGGTGATCGGTGGCCCGGCGCGCAGCCGATCGAAGTCGATGCCGCCGTCTGCGGTGGTGAACGGGAACTCCGGGAGTTCGCTTTCGGTCGTGGGCACAACGCCTCCTCGGCGGTGGCGGTCCGGGATCGGCACCTGCGAGGTGAGCGCTTACCACTCGACCTGGAGCCGGTGCAGGGCGTGGACGAAAACGCCCTTCTTCCACTGCAGTTCGTCGTCGGTCAGGCGCAGCTGCGGGAAGCGCCGGAGGAGACCGCCGAGCCCGGTTTCCAGCTCGATCCTCGCCAGTTGCGCGCCGAGGCAGCGGTGCACGCCGTTGCCGAAGGCCAGGTGCCGGTTGGGCAGGCGGGCGGGGTCGAACTCGTCAGGGGCGTCGAACACCGCGCTGTCGCGGTTGGCGGAGGTCAGCGAGATCAGCACGGTGTCGCCTGCGGCGATGGTCACCCCGCCCAGCTCCACGGTCGCCGTGGCCACCCTGGGAAAGGTCACCTCGTAGCCGAACAGCGGGACGTAACGCAGCAGCTCCTCCACCGCGGACGGGATGAGCTCGGGGTGCTCGATCAGCCGCTGCCACTGGTCGGGATGCTCGGTGAGCAGCATCGCCACCGAGCTCGCCAGTTGGTTCTTGGTCGTCTCGTACCCGCCGATCAGCAGGGCGAGCGCGAGCAGCACGAGTTCGTCCTCGGTCAGCTCGTCGTCCTCGTCGCGTGCCGCGGTCAGCATGCCGAGCAGGTCATCGGTGGGAGCGCGGCGCTTCTCGGAGACGAGCCCGGCGAGGTAACCGGTCATCCGGGCCCATCCCGACCGGACCTCCTCGTCCGGCAGCCCGGACACGGTGAGGATGCGCTCGGTCCAGTCCTGGAACCTGTCCCGGTCCTGATGAGGGACGCCGAGCATCTCGCAGATGATCTCGATGGGCAGCGCGGCGGCGAAGTGCTCGATCAGATCGACCGGGGGTGTCAGGCCGGCGAGCCGGTCCAGCAGGCGGTCGCTCACGTCCTGCACGTGCGGCCGGAGCTGTTCGATCCGCCGGGCGGTGAACACCTTCGTGACGAGCTTGCGCAGCCGGGTGTGCTCCGGAGGGTCGGTGGCGAGGAGCTGCCCCGGCATCATCTCCACGGTGCCCAGCCGCGGGATGCCCGGGTCGATGGCGCGGGCCAGGCTGAACCGCGTGTCGACCAGCACGGCGTTGACGTCGGCGTGCCGGGTGACCAGCCACACCGGCACGCCGGACAGCACGACCCTGGAGATCGGCTGTTCCTCGCGCAGCCGGAATACCCGTTCCCGGTCGCTGCTGCCGTCTGCGGTGGTGAACGGGAACTCCGGGAGTTCGCTTTCGGTCGCGCGCACAACGCCTCCTAGGGGGATCTGACCGGCCTGGTCGTGCGCGGAGCAGGTGGAGCAGTCCGGGGGAAGACCTTCCGCCGGAACCTTGCCGGTGGCTGAACTCCGGAGATCTCGGTGGTCGTCGCTCAAGAACGGCACCACACGCCCAGCAGGCTACCGCGCTGCCGGGCTGCCACTGATCGGGTGTTCGGCGGCAAAACCGTTGCCCGACAGGGCGAACCGTCCCCTGATCAGCCCTCGACCGAACGGCCCAAGCCAGGCGGCGACCTCAGGCTTTCAGCGCGGCGCGGACGATGGCGAGGGCTTCGTCGGCGGGGATGCCCAGGGCGTGGGTGATCTGGGCGTAGGTGGCTGCTGCTTCGGCTGCTCGGGCCGCTGTCTGATCGCCCGCGTCGGAGACGAAAGTGCCTGCGCGGCCGCGTGTTTCGATCAGGCCGGCCTGCTCCAGCTCGCGGTAGGCCTTGGCTGCCGTGTTGGCCGCGATGCCCAGCTCGGCGGCCAGGGCGCGGACGGTCGGGAGCTTGGCGCCCACCGGCAGCTCGCCGCTGCGGACCTGCTCGGCGATGCTCGAGCGCACCTGCTCGAACGGCGGCATGTCGGAGTTGGCGTCAACGCTGATCCGCATGGTCCATCACTTCCCGGTCGTGGTCGGTGCCGTCCCAGTATCCTCCCCGGCCCGGCTGAGCCTCACGCGCGCCAGGAACGGGCGGAGGGGAGGTCGGGCACGATGGGGAACACCTCGGACAGGCCGGTGATCCGGAAGATCTTGAGCAGCCGGTCCGCGGTGCACACCACGACCAGGTCGCCGTCGACGGCGCGCATCCGCTTCAGGCCGCCGACCAGCACGCCGAGCCCGGTGCTGTCCAGGAAGACGACCTGGGCGAGGTCCACGATCAGCCGGCGAGCACCGTCGTTCACCGCGTCGACCAACTGCTCCCGCAGCGCGGGCGCGGTGTAGACGTCGAGCTCACCGCTGACGGTGATCAGCGCGACGTCGTCGGGCAGCCGCGTGCTGGTCACGCTGAAATCCATGGCATGCACACTAGCGCCGAATCCCGGCTTCCGGCGCCGTGCGCGCACGGCGGGTGGCATGCTCATCGGCATGATCGGTTCGTGGTGGAAGTGGCGTCGGAACGAGGTCGGGCGCGTTTCCGTGATGCCCGCCCGGTCGATCTGGATCGGGGCGCTGGTGCTGCTGGTGGTGGCGGCGGTCTCGATGTGGGTGCTGATGGCGCTGTACGGCGGCGGGAGTCCGCAGGACAAGGTCCGGCTGGAGATCATCAAGCTGGCCGGCGGCATCGTGGTCGGCACCGGTGGCGCAGCCGCGCTGCTGCTCGCCGCACGGCGACAGCGCGCCACCGAACTGCAGCTGGCCCAGAACGAGCGGGATCTCGCCCAGAAGGAGCGAGCCGCCGATGACGCCCGCCACGATGCCGCGGAAAGACGGGTCACCGAGCTCTACTCCTCCGCCGCGGAGCAGCTGGGCTCGGACAAGGCCCCGGTGCGCCTGGCCGCGCTCCACGCCCTGGAACGGCTCGGCCAGGACAACCCCGGCCACCGGCAGACGGTCGTGGACCTCCTGTGCGCCTACCTGCGCATGCCCTTCACCGAGCCGGACGAGGGCGATGTGGAGGGGCGGGCCGAGAAGTACCAGGAAGTCCAGGTGCGGCTCACCGCGCAACGGCTGCTCACGGCTCATCTCCGCCCGCTGGCGCAGGAAGACGGGAAGTTCTGGGCCGGCATGGACCTCGACCTCACCCGAGCCGCGCTGGTCGCGTGGAACATGGCGGGCTGCAGCGTCCGCAACGCCTTGTTCGACGGGACGGTGTTCAGCGGCGAAGCTTCCTTCGAGGAAGCGGGGTTCAGCGGTGCGGCTTCGTTCCGCGAGGCCCGGTTCTGCGGCGCGGTGTCCTTCGGTGGGGCGCAGTTCGACGACGTGACCCAGTTCGGCGGGGCGAAGTTTCACGGAACGGCTTCCTTCCGCGTGGCGGAGTTCGGCGACGTGGTCCGGTTCGTGGAGGCGGAGTTCCACGAGCCGGTGTCCTTCGCCGAGGGGAAGTTCGGCAGCACGGCTTCGTTCCGGCAGGCGGTGTTCGGCAGCACGGTTTCGTTCCGCGAGGCCCGGTTCCGACACGCGGTCGCCTTCGGTGCGGCGGAGTTCAGGGACGAGGCTACTTTCGCCGGAGCGCACTTCCGGGGTTCCGCCTCGTTCGGTGAATCGCGGTTCCAGGGCATCGTCTCGTTCCGCGAGACGGAGTTCCACGACGCGGCGTGGTTCGACAACGCCGCGCTGGGAGAACCGGACTTCACCGACGCCCGGATCTTCGCACCTGACTGGGTGGCCGATCAGGACTGGCTGCGGAGGCTTCCGGGGTGGCGGCTGACCGCCGCCGGCGACGAAGAGCCGGATGAGCAGCAGCGTCGGTGGCATCGATTCGAACGAACCGAACCGGCCACCGGCTAGGAACCGCTCCGGAAGGCCGCCAGCAGGCGTTCCGCGGCCAGGCTCGCGGTCAGTTCTCCCGCCCGCACCTGGGATTCCACCTCGCCGAGGATCTCGCGGACGCCCGGGTGGTGGGTGAGCTCGGACAGGAGCTGGTCGCGCACCAGCGCCCAGGTCCACTCGACCTGCTGGCGGCTGCGCTTCTCCGCGAACTCGCCGGTTTCGGTCAGCACCGCGCGGTGCTGCTCCACCTGCTCCCACACCGAGTCCAGGCCCAGGCCCTGCAGGCCGCTGCAGGTCAGCACCGGCGGCGTCCAGCTCGCGCTGATCGGGGTGAGCAGGCGCAGGGCGCCGCGGAGCTCGCGGGCCGCCTTGCGGGCTTCGGCCGCGTGATCGCCGTCGGCCTTGTTGACCGCGATGATGTCGGCCAGCTCCAGGACGCCCTTCTTGATGCCCTGCAGCTGGTCTCCGGTGCGCGCCAGGGACAGCAGCAGGAAGCAGTCGACCATGCCCGCCACGGTCACCTCGGACTGCCCGACGCCGACGGTTTCCACCAGCACCACGTCGAAACCGGCCGCCTCCATCAGCACGATGGTCTCCCGCGTCGCGCGCGCGACGCCGCCGAGCGTGCCCGCCGACGGCGACGGCCGCACGAACGCCGCCGGATCGCTGGCCAGCCGGCCCATCCGCGTCTTGTCGCCGAGGATGCTGCCGCCGCTGCGGGTGGACGACGGGTCGACGGCCAGCACCGCGACCCGGTGCCCGGCGGCGGTCAGCATCGAGCCCAGCGCCTCGATGAACGTCGACTTGCCCACCCCGGGCACGCCGGTGATCCCGACGCGGTGCGCGCCACCGCTGTGCGGCAGCAGCTCGACCAGCAGCTCCTGCGCCTGCGCGCGGTGGTCGGCGCGGGTGGATTCCACCAGCGTGATCGCCCGCGCCAGCTTGGTGCGGGAACCGGCGAGCACGCCCTTGGCGTAGTCCTGGACGTCGACGGTGCGCGGCATGATCAGTGCCCGAGCCGGGTGCGGAGTTCGTCCAGCAGACCCAGCGCCGCGTCGGCGATGACGGTGCCCGGCGGGAAGATCGCCGATGCCCCGGCCTGGCGCAGCGCGTCGAAGTCGGCGGGCGGGATGACGCCGCCGACGACGATCATGATGTCCTCCCGGTCGATCGCGGCCAGCTCGTCGCGCAGCGCGGGCACCAGCGTCAGGTGCCCGGCGGCGAGGCTGGAGACGCCGACGACGTGCACGTCGGATTCGGCGGCCTGGCGGGCCACCTCCGCCGGGGTCTGGAACAGCGGGCCCACGTCCACGTCGAAGCCGAGGTCGGCGAAGGCGGTGGCGATCACCTTCTGGCCGCGGTCGTGGCCGTCCTGGCCCATCTTGGCGACCAGGATGCGCGGGCGGCGGCCTTCGGCCTCGGCGAAGTCCTCGACCCGCTCGCGAGCGGTCTCCAGCTGCTCCGACGGCCCCGATTCGTCCCGGTACACGCCGGTGATCGTACGGATCTGCCCGGAGTGGCGGCCGAACACCTTCTCCAGCGCGTCGGAGATCTCGCCGACGGTCGCCTTGGCCCGCGCCGCGTCCACGGCCAGCGCGAGCAGGTTGTGCGCCATGTCGTTCGGGCGTTCGTCGGACATCGACGCCTCGGCCGCGGCGGTGAGGCGCCGCAGCGCGTCCTCGCAGGCCTGGCCGTCGCGCTCTTCGCGCAGCCGCCGCAGCTTCTCCAGCTGCTGGGCGCGCACGCCGGCGTTGTCGACCTTGAGCACGTCGATCTGCTCGTCGCCGTCGTAGCGGTACTTGTTGACGCCGATCAGCGGCTGGCGGCCGGAGTCGATGCGGGCCTGGGTGCGGGCGGCGGCCTCTTCGATGCGCAGCTTCGGGATGCCCGCGTCGATGGCCTGGGCCATGCCACCGGCGTCCTCGACCTCGGTGATGTGCGCCCAGGCGCGTTCGGCGAGGTCCTGGGTGAGCCGCTCCAGGTAGTAGCTGCCGCCCCACGGGTCGATGACCCGCGTGGTGCCGGATTCCTGCTGCAGCACCAGCTGCGTGTTGCGCGCGATGCGCGCGGAGAAGTCGGTGGGCAGCGCCAGCGCTTCGTCGAGCGCGTTGGTGTGCAGCGACTGGGTGTGGCCCTGGGTGGCGGCCATCGCCTCGACGCAGGTGCGCACGACGTTGTTGTAGACGTCCTGGGCGGTCAGCGACCAGCCGGAGGTCTGCGAATGGGTGCGCAGCGACAGCGATTTCGGGTTCTGCGGCTCGAACCGCTTGACCAGCTTCGCCCACAGCAGGCGGGCCGCGCGCAGCTTGGCGACCTCCATCGCGAAGTTCATCCCGATGCCCCAGAAGAACGACAGCCGGGGCGCGAAGGCATCGGTGTCCAGCCCGGCCTGCCGTCCGGCGCGCAGGTACTCCACGCCGTCGGCGAGGGTGTAGGCCAGCTCCAGGTCGGCCGTCGCCCCGGCCTCCTGGATGTGGTAGCCGGAGATCGAGATGGAGTTGAACTTCGGCATCCGCTGCGAGGTGTAGGCGAAGATGTCGGAGATGATCCGCATCGACGGCTGCGGCGGGTAGATGTAGGTGTTGCGGACCATGAACTCCTTGAGGATGTCGTTCTGGATGGTCCCGGCCAGCTTCTCCGGCGCGACGCCCTGCTCCTCGGCGGCGACGATGTAGAGCGCCATCACCGGCAGCACCGCGCCGTTCATGGTCATCGACACGCTCATCCGGTCCAGCGGGATGCCGTCGAAGAGCTGGCGCATGTCGAGGATCGAGTCGATGGCCACCCCGGCCATGCCCACGTCGCCGGACACGCGCGGGTGGTCGGAGTCGTAGCCGCGGTGGGTGGCCAGGTCGAAGGCCACCGACAGGCCCTTCTGCCCGGCGGCGAGGTTGCGGCGGTAGAAGGCGTTGGACTCCTCGGCGGTGGAGAACCCGGCGTACTGCCGGACCGTCCACGGCTGGTTGACGTACATCGTCGGGTACGGCCCGCGCAGGAACGGCGCCAGCCCGGGATAGGTGTGCAGGAAGTCCAGGCCCTCGGTGTCGGCCGAGGTGTACAGCGGTTTGACGCCGATGCCCTCCGGCGCCTCCCACACCAGCGCGTCGGACTCCTTGCCGGTGGCGGCGAGCACTTCTTCCTGCCAGCGGGGGAGACCGGCGGTCGGCGGGCTGTCCAGCGGGACGTCGGCGAAGTTCGGGATCTGCGTCATCGTCGGACTCCCAACTGGTCGTGGACGTCGGTGAGGACGGCCAGCGCGTCGCACCCGGTGAAGACGAACCCGTCCACCCCGGCCAGGTCACCGGGCTTGCCCGCCAGCAGCACGCGCTGCGCCCCGGCCCGCTTCAGCGCCTCAGCCGTTTCCGCCGCGCGCTCGGCGTAAACCTTGTCGCTGGAGCACAAGCACACCACCGGAGCACCGGAGTAGGCGGCGACGACGTCCTCTGTGGACTCGGTCGCGCCGGCGTCGGTGCACTCGACGCCGCCCGCGGCGAAGAGGTTCCGCGCGAACGACGCGCGGGCGTTGTAGGCGGCCAGCGGGCCGAGCGTCGCGAGGAACGCGGTCGGCCGCTGCGGCTGGGCGTCGGCGGCGTCGCGCAGCCGCTCGAAGTCCTCGGCGTAGCGGTGCGCGGGTAGGCCGCCGGTGGGCTGCTCGGGCGCGGGCTCGCGCTCCAGCGGCGGCTCGTCGAGGTTCGGGAACTCGCTGACGCCGGTGATCGGGTCCTTGCGGTGCGCGATCGCGGTGCGCCGCCGTTCCCAGGTGGCGGCCAGCTCGTCGGCGATCAGGCCGGACTCCAGCGCGGCGGGCAGCCCACCGGCGGCCTCGATCCGCTGGAACCAGGCCCAGGCCGACTTCGCCAGCTCGTCGGTCAGCGATTCGACGTAGTAGGAACCACCGGCCGGGTCGATCACCTGCGCCAGGTGCGATTCCTCCAGCAGCAGCGACTGCGTGTTGCGCGCGATGCGCCGGGCGAAGGCGTCCGGCAGCCCGAGCGCGGCGTCGAACGGCAACGTGGTCACCGCCTGCGCGCCGCCCACACCTGCGGCGAACGAGGCGATCGTGGTGCGCAGCATGTTCACCCACGGATCGCGGCGGGTGAGCATCGCCGCGGAGGTCACCGCGTGCTGCACCTGGCCGCGCGCCTGCTCCGGGACGCCGCAGGCGCGGGTCACCTGCTCCCACAGGCGCCGCGCGGCGCGCAGCTTGGCGATGGTGAGGAACTGGTCAGCGGTGGCGGCGTAGCGGAACTCCAGCAGCCCGGCGGCGGTGTCGACGTCCAGCCCGGCATCGGTGAGCCACCGCAGGTAGGTGGTCGCGGCGGCCAGCGAGCAGCCGAGCTCCTGAGCGTCCGAACCGCCCGCCTCGTGATAGGGCAGCCCGTCGGCGACCAGCGCTTTCAGCTCCGGGAACGCCGTGCTGCGCTCGGCGAGCGCGACCGCGGCCTCCCGGTCACCGGGTTCGCCCGTCCGGGCCTGCCAGCCCAGCGGATCGGCGCCGAGGTTGCCGCGCAGCGCGCTGCCCCGCACGCCCTGCTCCTCGGCCAGCGCGAGGAAGGCGTCCGCGGCGGCGGCGAAGTCGGCCCCGGCGTCGAGCGTCACGCCGATCATGTCCAGGTGGACGCCTTCGAGCGCATCGGCGAGGTCGTCGACCGCCAGGCCGCCGCGGCCCAGCCGCAGCCACAGCGAGGACACGCCGTTGTAGAGGTCCGCCAAGATCTCGCGGTTGGTCTCGGCGGCATCGGGGTGCTCGTGCCGTTGCCGCACGTCCCAGCCCTCGGCCACGCTGCCCTGCGGGCGGGAGCCCCGCACGAACGGCGTCAGCCCCGGCACTCCCGGCTCGCCCGCGGTCGCGGTGTAGAGCGGGTGCACGGTGATGCCGTCGTAGGTGTTGGTGGCCAGCACGTCCTCGACCGGCCCGGCCTGCTGCTCGCCGACCAGACCCGACCGCTGCAGGACCTTCTGCACCTGGGCTTGCCACTGCTCGTGGGTCGGTTCCGGGAACTCGGCAGCCAAGGCCAGCTCCGGCCCGACGCCGCTCGACTTCGAGTGCGCCACCATGGGAACAGATGGTAGGCCGGTGCCCGGAAATCGAACCTGATCAGAACTGTGACGCGCATCGCAAGCCCCCGAACGGCTGCCCCGGGTTGTGGACTTCCGCGCTGCCGGACCCCCGATTTTGGCGGAACCCGACAATTGCGCGATCACCGCTCGCGATCCGGCGCCGGGCACAGCCAATTACGAAGAGTTTTCACGGTGGGTGTGCTCATGTCGTGGGCGAGGTGGTGTGATCGGTTGATGCGCGTTGTTGTGCTGCTCCTGTTCCTCGTCGGGGCGCTCGTGAGCGGTTGTGGTCGGGAAGCTCCGCCTGCGGTGGGGGAGGCGTTGGCGTTCAGCGGAGTCGTCGTGCCGCCGGGCGGGGAGGTGCTCGGTGTCGACGCGAGCAGGGGCATCGACTCCTTCTGCAAGGTCGCGGTGGCGGTCGACGCCGGGTCGGTGGAGCGGTTGCTGGCCGATTCGCAGTTCCGCGCGCCGCTGGAACCGGGCCGGGAGGTCACCTACGAGCCGCTGCCGCAAGCATCGATCGGCACAGACTTCGCCTCGGCCTCCGACGAGCTCTCGCCGGGGCCCGGGCGACCGAACACGGTCTTCCGCGAGCTCCTGGTCGATCGCTCCGATCCGGCCCGGCCGGTCGTCCACATCTGGGCCTTCACCACTTGATCCGGCTCACCCGAGGTGCGGTGGGGAGGTGCAGCGATCGTCTGGTCGCGCCACGTCACGCCCATGCCGCTCGACTTCGAACGATCGTCGGGTGCCCGAGCGCGTCCTGGTGGTGAATTCTGTGGAACAACGGGGTTTTCACACATGGGCGCCTCGCGGTCGGCGAGGTGCTCCGGGCGTCGATCCGCTCACCTGCGGAGGAACCGCCGATTCGGGATCTTCCCGCCGAAAGCACCCCGGGCCCGCCGCCTGCGGTGATCTTGACGGCCGTGCGCGGTAGCGGTTCCTTGTGGTGGAGCCGATCGCGGAGCAGGGCGCCCCGATTCCGGCGCTCGCGCCGAAAAGCCCTGCGGCCGACGCGGTTCGGTGATCCCCGATTCCTCCAGGAGGCGGCATGTTGCTCAAGCGTGCGCTCGGCGTGGCCGCGGGCGCGGCGGTGGTGACCGCGATACTCGTGGCACCGGCCAGCGGTGCGGGCCAGGCGGATCTCGACTCGGCCGTGCGGGAGGCGATGCTGGCCGAGCGCGGCGCGGCCGCCAACGCGGACTTCGGCACGTCGGTGCTGGCCGAGCCGCTGGTGGAGCCGACCCGCTCGAACGACCAGGGCTGGGCATTCGGCACGACCACCATCCCCGCACCGGACAAGGAGCACGCGGGCCCGCACACGGCGATCTTCGTCGCGCACCGCCAAGCACAGGGCTGGCAGGTCGAGCTGGACGGCACGGCCGAGTTCGTCGAGGCCGTCGAGCGGGCGCCCGCCGATGTCGTCAGCGAGGGCGAGAAGCAGCTGTTCGCGCGCAACTACGAGAACAGCCGTGTCGCGGTGGCCGACACCGGCCTCGGGCTGCCATGGGCCGAGGGCGTCGCCTGGTGGATGGGCGGCGGGCCGCACGGCGACAGCGGGCAGAGCCGCCCGTTCAGCTCGCTGGACTTCAACGGCGGCAACGGGCAGGTGCTGTCGGCGGGTGCCGGCCGCGTCTACAAGAGCTGCCTGCGCAACGGCAGCGGGCTCGTCCGCGTCGTGCACGAGAACGGCTTCAGCACGACCTACTACCACATGACCGGTCTGACCGACCTCGGCGACGGCCAGCCGGTGGCCTACGGCGACTACCTCGGACGCATCGACGTCGGCCTGCCCTGCGGCGGCAGCACCACCGGCCCGCACGTGCACTTCTCCTTGCTGCGCGGTGACTCCCACACCAAGGTCGACGGCCAGACGATCGGCGGCTGGACCTTCCGCGAAGGCGCCCAGGCCTACGGCGGCTACGCCGAGCGCAACGGCACCCAGGTCGGCGCCGGTGGCCGGATCACCAACCACGGCCAGGGCGCCAGCACTCCTACCGGGGTGGTCGAGAGCGGGCAGAACACTTCGGTGAACGTGCGCGGCGAGCCGCGCCTGAGTGCGCCGGTCGTCGACAACCTGCCCGATGGCAGCGTCGTCCGGATCAAGTGCACCGCGCGCGGTGACTTCGTGGACGGCGTCTGGGGGCGCACCGACCTGTGGAACCAGCGCGACGTCGGCGGCTGGATCAGCGACGGATTCCTCTACACCGGTTCGGACGGTCCGATCGCTCCTGCGTGCTGAACCGGCGGTCGTGAGCGCGGCAGCCGGTACCCGCGCTCACGACCCAGGGTGGCAGTGGTGGTAGACCCAGCCCGCCTCGGCGGAGTAGTGCAGCTCGTACTGGGTCTCGATCTTCGGACCGTCGTGCAGGTAGATGTGCCGCAGCAGCCGGCCCGCGACAGCTTCCGAATCCCGGAGGTCCTGCATCCGTCCGTCCAGCGGCCCGCCGATGAACCGCACGTTCTGGCTCGGCATGGCACCCTCCTCCCGCACAGCTTTCCCCGTCCGCACCCAATCGTCCCTGATCGGGGCCCCGCAACACCAGCGCGCGAACCGGTGGCCCGTCCTTTTCCGCCGGGCCGGACGAACCCGCGCCTCGGGTTGTTCCCGGCCCCGCCGGCCCGGAAACCGTGCTCCCACCGAAGCATCCGGTCCTGGACACGCCGGTGGTGCGTCGGGATGCTGTGCGATTTCAATTGAAATCAGACGTCTGATTTCAATTGAAATCGCACAAGTTCTCCTCGCGGCGGAGCGAGTTGTCCGCATCCGTCGGCAGGTCCGACGATCACGGTTTCAACCGGAACCGCGGAGCGTCAGGGGATCGCCGCCTCGATCTGGGCGAGGTGGTCGGCGAGGATCTCCTCGAACGCCGCGCGGCGGTCCGCCCCGAGCGGGCGGAGGTCGCGGCCGAAGCGGGCCAGGGCGGGGAAGGACTCGGGGTCCGCGCCGAGCACCGCGACGCGGAACAGCTCCATCCCCTGCTCGTGCTCTTCGGGCGTGCGGGTGCTGACCCCCGCCTCGGCGGCGATCAGCGCGACGAGCAGGACCGCGAGCCGGTGGTAGCGCGTCGGGATCTCCTCGTCGGGCAGGCCTGATGCGCGCAGTGCGCGCAGCGCCTCTTCGATGACCAACCGGGAACCGGTGCCGCCCGAGGCGTAGCGCCCCCAGATCGCGGCCAGCTGGGGTTGCTGGCCGAAGGTGTCCCGCAACCGCAGGGCCAGGGTGGTGATGCGCTGCTTCCAGTCGCCCTTGGGCAGGTAGCCGTCCATCGCCTCGAAGAGGATGCGGTCGGCGACCGCGCGCAGCAGCTCGGTCTTGCTGCGGAAGTGCCGGTAGAGGCTGGAGGAATCGGTCCCGAGCGCCGCGGCGAGCTTGCGCACGCTGAACGACTCGGCGTCGCTCGTGCGGAGCAGCTCCGCCGCCGTGTCCAGGATCTCCTCGGTCGACCAGCGCCTGCGACCAGTCATCCCACCCCTCTCGTCCGACCCAGGATAGCCGATGCACTCAGTCATGCACTCGCCATTGCACGCACCGCGTGCATAATGAGGACATGCGTTCGCCGGACCTCTCGACCCGGCTCCCGGCGCAGATGCTCACCCCTGGAAGGGCACACCTCATGACGAAGTCGCTGGATCACGCAGAGCTGAACGCCGCGATCGAGGACGTCCACCGCGCCGGCGTGCCGGGCGTGTTCGCCGAGGTCCGCGATGGCGATCAGATCTGGCGCGGCGCCGCCGGAGTCGCCGATCTCGCCACCGGCCGTCCCGTCACCGCCGACATGCGGCACCGCGTCGGGAGCATCACCAAGACCTTCACCGCCGCCGCGGTGCTGCAGCAGGTGGAGAACGGGCAGATCGAGCTCGACGCGCCGATCGGCCGCTACTTGCCGCGCCTGGTCCCGGGCGAGCGCGGCGCGGCGATCACGGTCCGGATGCTGCTCAACCACACCAGCGGCCTCGCCGAATACCTCCCGCACGCCTACCCGTCGCTCAAGGCGTTCCCGGCGCTGCAGGACACCCGGCCGCAGAGCCTGGACGATCACCGCTTCACGCGGTTCGACCGCGGCGAACTGATCGAGCTGGGCCTCGCCGCGCCTGCGTTCGGCGCACCGGGTGGCACTCCGGGCCTGTACTCCAACACCAACTACCTGCTGCTCTGCGAACTCCTGGAGCAGGTCACCGGCACCAAGGCCGAGGAGTGCATCACCCGCGACGTCATCGAGCGCGCGGGGCTGCGGGACACCGAACTCCCCGACGGCCCGCACGTGGCCGGGCCGCACTCCCGGATCTACGAATCCTGGTTCGGCATGATCGACCCGCCGCGCGACTACAGCGTCTTCGACATGTCGTGGGTGGGGCCCGCGGCCTCGCTGATCTCGACGGTCGCCGATCTCAACCGCTTCTTCGGGCTGCTGTTCGCCGGTGAGATCGTCGGCCTGCCGATGCTGGAGCAGATGCGGCGCACCACCTCGGTCATCTCCCAGGAGGGCGAGGTGATCGACTACGGCTTGGGTCTGCACCCCACGAAATCACCAGGCCAGGAGACCTTCTGGGGGCACGGCGGCTCGGCCTGGGGCGCCGGCGCGATCAGCATGACCCGTGCCGACGGGAAGCGGCAGATGTCGGTCGCGGTGAACCTGCAGCGGTGGAACCGGCTCGACGCCGCGGGCAAGCCGCAGCCCCATCCCATCGACGACGCGCTCGCGGCGCTGCACCGGGCGGCGATGTACGGCAGCACCGGATCGCGGTAGAGGTGGCTTCGGCCACCCCGGGTCGATTCGGCTGGGGTTGTGCAGGGACGATGGAGGGACGATGAAGCTCACCGACCACCTCCCCGCGACCGACACGCCCGACCCCGATGCGCTGCTCGACGCCTTCGTGACCTGGACCACCGACCAGGGCATCGAGCTGTACCCGGCGCAGGAAGAGGCGCTGATGGAGGTGGTGACCGGGGCGAACCTCATCCTGAGCACCCCGACCGGCTCCGGGAAGAGCCTGGTGGCCACCGGCGCGCACTTCACCGCGCTGGCGGCGGGCAAGCGCAGCTTCTACACCGCGCCGATCAAGGCGCTGGTGTCGGAGAAGTTCTTCTCGCTGGTCGACGTCTTCGGCGCGGAGAACGTCGGCATGATGACCGGCGACAGCAGCGTCAACGCCGACGCGCCGATCATCTGCTGCACCGCCGAGATCCTGGCCAACATCGCGCTGCGCGACGGCGAGCTCGCCGACGTGGACCAGGTCGTGATGGACGAGTTCCACTTCTACTCCGAGCCGGACCGCGGCTGGGCCTGGCAGGTGCCGCTGCTGGAGCTGCCGCGCACCCAGTTCGTGCTGATGTCGGCCACCCTCGGCGACGTCACCTTCTTCCAGGAGGACCTCACCCGGCGCACCGGCCGGGAGACCGCGGTGGTCGCCGGCGCCGAGCGCCCGATCCCGCTGACCTTCCGCTACGCCAAGACGCCGCTGCACGAGACCATCGAGGAGCTGCTGGCCGGTCAGCAGGCCCCGGTCTACGTCGTCTACTTCAACCAGGCCTCGGCGCTGGAGCAGGCGCAGGCGCTGATGAGCGTCAAGGTCGCCTCCCGCGAGCAGCGCGACGAGATCGCCGAGGCGATCGGCGACTTCCGGTTCACCGCCGGGTTCGGCAAGACGCTGTCCCGGTTGGTGCGGCACGGCATCGGCGTGCACCACGCCGGGATGCTGCCGAAGTACCGGCGACTGGTCGAGCAGCTGGCGCAGGCCGGGCTGCTGAAGGTCATCTGCGGCACCGACACGCTGGGCGTCGGCATCAACGTGCCGATCCGCACCGTGCTGATCACCGGGCTGACCAAGTACGACGGGGTGCGCACCCGGCACCTGAAGGCGCGCGAGTTCCACCAGATCGCCGGGCGCGCCGGCCGCGCGGGCTACGACACCGCCGGGTACGTGGTGGTGCAGGCGCCGGAGCACGAGATCGAGAACGAGCGGGCGCTGGCCAAGGCAGGCGACGACCCGAAGAAGAAGCGCAAGTTGGTGCGCAAGAAGGCGCCCGAGGGCTTCGTGTCCTGGAGCGAGAAGACCTTCGAGAAGCTGGAAACCGCCGAGCCGGAACCGCTGCGCTCCAGCTTCACGGTCAACCACGCGATGCTGCTCAACGTGATCAACCGGCCGGGCGACGCGTTCGCGGCGATGCGGCACCTGCTGGAGGACAACCACGAGGACCGGCCGACGCAGCGCCGCCACATCCTGCGGGCCATCGCGATCTACCGCGCGCTGCTGGCCGCCGACGTGGTCGAGCAGCTCGACGAACCCGACGAGCAGGGCCGCCGGGTGCGGGTGACCATGGACCTGCAGTTCGACTTCGCGCTCAACCAGCCGCTCTCGCCGTTCGCGCTGGCCGCCATCGAACTGCTCGACACCGAATCGCCCAGCTACCCGCTGGACGTGCTGTCGGTCATCGAGTCCATCTTGGACGATCCGCGGCAGGTGCTGTCGCAGCAGCAGTTCAAGGCCCGCGGCGAGGCCGTGTCGCAGATGAAGGCCGAGGGCATCGAGTACGACGAGCGGATGGAGCTCCTGGAGGAGATCACCCATCCCAAGCCGCTCGCCGAACTGCTCGACGCCGCCTACGAGACCTACCGCAAGGGTCACCCGTGGGTCGGCGAGCACGAGCTGTCGCCGAAGTCGGTGGTCCGCGACATGTTCGAGCGGGCGATGAACTTCGTGGAGTACGTCAACAACTACGGGTTGGCCCGCTCCGAGGGCCTGGTGCTGCGCTACCTCGCCGACGCCTACAAGACGCTGCGGCACACGGTGCCCGACGACGCCAAGACCGAGGAGCTCACCGACATCATCGAGTGGCTGGGCGAACTGGTGCGCCAGGTCGACTCCAGCCTGCTCGACGAGTGGGAGAAGCTGCGCCACCCGGGCGCCGAGCCGACGGCTGTGGTGCCGGTCGACGAAGGCCCGGAGCGGATCACGGCGAACAAGCGCGCCTTCCGCGTCCAGGTGCGCAACGCGCTGTTCCGCCGCGTGGAGCTCGCGGCCCGCCGCCGCTACGACGAGCTCGGCGAGCTGGACGGCGACAGCGGCTGGGACGCCGACGCGTGGGCGGACGCGCTGGAGGAGTACTACGAGCAGCACGACGAGATCGGTGCGGGCCCGGACGCGCGCGGCCCGGCGCTGCTGATGATCACCGAGGAAGCGGACCGCTGGCTCGTCCGGCAGGTCTTCGCCGACCCGGCCGAGGACCACGACTGGGGCATCAGCGCGGAGGTCGACCTCGCGGCCTCCGACGAAGCCGGCACGGCGGTCCTCCGGATCACCGACGTCAACCAGCTCTGAGAGCTGCCCGAACCGGTGCGTTGCCGCAGGTAGCCGCCCGTGAGTGCTTCGGGGTGCCAGAGCACCCCGAAACACTCACGAGCATTCGGGCACCGAGATCGCGCCGGGGCAGTCCCCGACGGCGGTGGCGTCGGCCGGATTGCTGGCCTACCATCCGGGCGTGATCGACTGATCCCGTCGGGAGGAGCTCGCGATGCCGCAGACCGTCCTTGTCGGTGTGGACGGATCGGACGAGTCGGTCCGGGCGCTGCGCTGGGCCGCCAACCAGGTTCGCGAGGTCGGCGGCATCGTGCACGCGGCCATGGTCTGGCACCAGCCGGTGCAGTTCGGCTACCGCCTGCCGACCTCGGACGCCGAGCTGGAGCAGCGCGCCCGGAAGTCCCTGGACGCGGTGGTGGACGGGATCAAGGCCGAGTTCCCGTCGGTGGACGTGCGCTCGCGCCTCGTCCGCGGCCACGTGGTCGACGAGATGGTCGCCCTGTCCAAGCAGGCGGACCTGCTGGTGGTGGGCAACAAGGGCCACGGAGCCTTCACCGGCATGATGGTCGGCTCGGTGGCCCTCAAGCTGGTCCACCACGCGGCCTGCCCGGTCGTCGTGGTCCGCTGACGTTCAGCCGTCCCGGGAGCGGCGTCGATTTCTCGCGAATCGACGCCGCCCCGGGTGACGGCTTGTCAGCTGCGGCGCCAGGCGCGTTCGCTGAGCAGGCGGAGGCCGTTGAGGCCGACGATGATCGTGGAGCCCTCGTGCCCGGCCACGCCGAGTGGCAGCGGTAGGTGACCGACCAGGTCCCAGACCACGAGCACGGTGATGAACGTGCCCGCGATGACCAGGTTCTGCTGCACCAGCCGCCGGGCGCGGCGGGACAGGCCGACGACCTTGGGCACCGCGGCCAGCTCGTCGCGGACGACCACCACGTCCGCGGTCTGCAGCGCCAGGTCCGAGCCCGCGCGGCCCATCGCGACCCCGCAGTGCGCGGCGGCGAGCGCCGGGGCGTCGTTGACGCCGTCGCCGATCACCATCGTCGGCTGCGCGGATTCCCGGACCGCGGTGACCTTGTCCGCTGGCAGCAGGCCCGCGCGCACGTCGGCGATGCCCACCTCGGCGGCCACCTTGGCGGCGGTGCGCTCGTTGTCCCCGGTCAGCAGGACCGGTTCGGCGCTGGTCAGCTCCCGCAGGGCCGACACCGCCGCGGCGGCGTCCGGGCGAAGGCGGTCGGCGATGCCGATCACGCCCGCGACCTCGCCGTCCACGGTGACGACCACCGCCGTGTGACCGGTGTCCGGCTCGGCGGCTGCGGTTCCGCGAGGGCTGGTCACGGCGACCTCGCGTCCGCCGACCGTCGCCGACACCCCGTGCCCCGGAGTGGACTGGAAGTCCTCGGCGGCCGGGATCGTCAGGTTCTTCTCGTGAGCCGCGGCGACGATGGCGCGGGCCAGCGGGTGTTCGCTGAGGTGCTCCGCGCCAGCGGCCAGCGCCAGCACCTCGTCGGCAGCGTGTCCTGCGGCGGGCTCGACGCTCATCACGCGCGGTGCGCCCTCGGTGAGCGTGCCGGTCTTGTCCAGCGCCACCCGCTCGGTCTGGCCCAGGCGCTCCATCACCACCGCGGACTTGACCAGCACGCCGTGCCGCCCGGCGTTGGCGATCGCGGACAGCAGCGGCGGCATGGTGGCGAGCACGACCGCGCACGGCGAGGCGACGATCATGAACGTCATCGCCCGCAGCAGCGCGCTTTCCAGGTCGTCGCCGAGCAGCAGGGGAATCCCGAACACCGCGAGCGTGGCCAGCACGACGCCGACGGAGTAGCGCTGCTCGACCTTCTCGATGAACAGCTGCGTCGGTGCCTTGGTCTCGCTGGCCTCGGCGACCAGCGCGACGATCCGCGCGATGACCGACTCCGAGGCGTCCCGGGCGACGCGCACGTGCAGCGCGCCGGTGCCGTTGAGGGTGCCCGCGAACACCTCGTCGCCGAGCTGCTTGGCGACGGGCAGCGGTTCGCCGGTGATGGTCGCCTGGTCGACGTCGCTGGAGCCGTCGACGACCTCGCCGTCGGCACCGATCCGCTCGCCGGGGCGCACCACGATCACGTCGCCGACCTGGAGCTCAGCGGTGGGCACGGTCTCCTCGGCGCCGTCACGGAGGCGGACCGCGGTCTCCGGGGCGAGGTCGAGCAGGCTGCGGACGGAGTCCTCGGTGCGCGCGGTGGCGAAGGCTTCCAGCGCTCCCGAGGTGGCGAAGATGACGATCAGCAGCGCGCCGTCGGTGATCTGGCCGATCGCGGCGGCGCCCAGGGCCGCGACGATCATCAGCAGGTCCACGTCCAGCGTTTTCTCGCGCAGCGCCTGGAGTCCCGCGTAGGCGGGTTCCCAGCCGCCGGTGGCGTAGCAGACCAGGTAGAGCCCCCAGAAAAGCCACGTCGGCCCGCCGAGCAGCTGCACGGCGAGGCCGAGCAGGAACGCGACCAGCGACGCGGTGGCCCACCGCGCTTCGGGTAGCGAGAGCAGACCGCGGCGGGACGGTGCCGGTTCGGTCCGGATCGGTGTTCGGTCGGTGACTGCGGTCATCGCGCGCCCTTCCGGCGTCGGGGCAGTGGGCTTGCTGCCGGACGAGGACAATACATGAACGTCTGATCAGTCATTCATATGTCCTGCGGTCGCTAGACTGCCGTGCATGGGTCACGTGGTCAAGCGGGAGGCAACGCCGACGGCGCGGCTGGACGCCGCCTCGGCGGCCTCCGTCGCGGAGACCCTGCAAGCCCTGGCAACCCCGTCCCGCCTGCTGATCCTCAGCGAACTGCGCCAGCGAGAGCTGTCGGTGGGAGAGCTGGCCGAAGCGGTGGGCATGGAGCAATCAGCGGTGTCCCACCAGCTGCGCCTGCTGCGCTCCCTCGGCCTGGTGGTCGGAAACCGATCGGGCCGAAGCGTCGTGTACTCCCTCTACGACAACCACGTCGCCCAACTCCTCGACGAAGCCGTCTACCACATCGAGCACCTGCGCCTGGGCATCCGCGACTGACGTTCAGCCGAAATCGCCTTTTGGGCGATGAGCTGAGACCGCCCGGCCGGAGTCTCTGCGGGCTCAGTTGCGGCGGAATGCGGTAAGAGCGCCGAGGGTCGCTGTCGTGATCATGAACAGGGCGAAGGTGGTCGAGCCGGTGGTCAGGCCCGTTGCGTCGCTGAGGTAGCCGACCGCGACGGGGAGGGCTCCGGCGGGGAGGTAGCCGCCGAAGTTGAACGCTGCGTTGGCCTCCGCTCGGCGTTCGGGCGGGACTTCCGCGCTCAGCATCGACAGGCCGCCCAGCTGTCCCAGCCCCTGGCCCGCGCCCGCCAGCATCGCGGCCGCGACCAGCGGTGGGGTCGACGAGTAGTGCACTGCCAGCATCAGCGCCGCCATGCTTGCGACCGTGGCGGCGGCGCCGGTCGTCAGGATGGTGCGGACGGGGAACCGCTGGACCGCGAATTGCGCCGCGGTGGCGGTCGCGAACATCACGAACGCCATGCCTCCGGCGAGGATCCGGCTCTCGGAGCCCAGCAGGTCGGACAGCAGCGAGGGGCCCAGCGAGAGCACGAACCCGGTGGCCGTGATGCCCGGGGCGAACACGGCGAGGCCGCGGAGAAGGTGCTCGCGGTTCATCCGCGGCACCGACGGCAGGCGGATCCAGGATCCGGTGATTGCGCGGTTTCCCTTGCCGGGCAACGGCATTCGGAGGACGGCCAGCAGTGCGGTCACCAGCAGCGCGGCTTCGAGCACGAACACGGCGACGGTCGGGCCGGGCAGCGTTTCGGCCAGCACTCCGGCCAGCAGGGGGCCGAGTCCGGCGCCGAGCACCATCGCCGTGGAGGCCAGCAGCGATCCCAGCCGGGTCCGCGACGGGCCCGCGACCTCGGTCACCGCCGCCATCCCGGCCGAGACCACGGCGCCCACCCCGATGCCAGTTAGCAGCCGCGCCACGGCCAGAGCCGGAACCGAAGTGGCGGTGGCGAAAACGAGGCAGGCCAGCACGCCGAGCGCGACCGCGGGCAGCAGGACGGGCTTGCGGCCGAGGCGATCCGAGGCCACTCCCGCCACCAGCAGGGTGCCGAGGAGTCCGGCGATGTAGCTGGCGTAGATCACCGTGAGCATGCCCGCGGAGAACCCGATCTCCCGCTGCCACAGCACGTAGAGCGGCGTGGCCGCGTTGGACAGCGCGAGCACCGCGGTGATCGGCCAGGCGGCCAGCCAGATCTCCCACTTCGGCGGCGCGGTCGGTTCTGCGGGCGGGGCGGCGACCTGGGGCACGGGCTTCCCTCCGTTGTACGATCGGATTCGAACTACGACTGGAGTCGAACATAGTCCTGGTTCGAAAAAAGTCGTACAACGACGTGAGAGGTGTTGCCCATGTCACCGTCGGCGAGAAAAGGCGAGCTGCCGGACCCGCTGCCCGAACCCGCCGCCGAAGACCTGCGGCTGGAGGTCGTCTTCGGCGCGCTGTCGGACCCGCTCCGGATGGAGATCGTGCGCAAGCTGCTGGTGGAGTCGGGCGGCGTCTACCACCCGTGCGGCTGGTTCGGCTTCGACCGTCCGAAGTCCTCGCTGACGCACCACTTCAAGGCGCTGCGCGAGGCGGGACTGATCCGCCAGCGCCAGTACGGCACCGAACGGCGCAGCCAGGTCCGCACCGAAGACCTCGACGCCCGGTTCCCAGGTCTTCTCGACCTCGTCGCGTCGTCGAAACCCGCCATCAGGTGAGTGCGCAATTTCAATGGAAATCGGACCTCCGATTTCCATTGAAATTGCGACAAGACCGCTCAGCTGAGGCCGGTGATCTGGCCGTGCTCGTCGATGTCGATGGATTCGGCTGCGGGGTGGGAGCCGAGGCCCGGCATGGTGCGCATCTCGCCGCAGATCGGGTAGATGAAGCCCGCGCCCACCGAGGCCCGGACTTCTCGGACCGGGAGGGTCCAGCCCGTCGGGGCGCCCAGGAGGGTCGGATCGGAGCTGAGGGAGAGGTGGGTCTTGGCGATGCAGACCGGGAGGTTGCCGTAGCCGTTGGCCTCGTAGGCGTCCAGAGATCGGGCCGCCGCCGGGAGGTAGGAGACGCCGTCCGCGCCGTAGACCTTCGTCGCGACCGTCTCGATCTTCGAGCGCAGGTCCGCCGAATCCGGGTACAGGAGCTGGAAACCGCTCGGTTCCTCGGCCGCCGCCACCACCGCTTCGGCCAGCTCCACCGCGCCCTTGCCGCCGTCCACGTAGTGGTTGCTGACCGCCACCCGGGCTCCTTCGGCCTCGGCGATCTCGCGGATCGCCTCGTGCTCGCTGTGGTAGTCGGTCGGGAAGGCGTTGATCGCCACCACCGGTGAGACGCCGTGCAGCCGGATGTTGTCGATCTGCTTGCGCAGGTTCGCCGCGCCCGCTCGCACGTCGTCCGGGTTCTCCGCCAGCATCGCCGCGGGCAGCGGCTTGCCCGCGACCACCTTGTAGCGGCCGGAGTGCGCCTTGAGCGCGCGCACCGTGGCCACCAGCACCGCCGCGTCCGGACGCAGCCCGGAGGTGCGGCACTTGATGTTGAAGAACCGCTCGGCACCCATGTCCGCGCCGAAGCCCGCTTCGGTCACCAGGTAGTCCGCGCAGCGGCTGGCGATCCGGTCGGCCACCACCGAGGAGTTGCCGTGCGCGATGTTGCCGAACGGGCCCGCGTGCACCAGCACCGGCGTGTTCTCGGTCGTCTGCATCAGGTTCGGCTTGATCGCCTCCCGCATGATCACCGCCATCGCGCCGCCCGCGCGCAGCTGCTCGGCGGTGACCGGCTCGCCGTCGCGGGTGTAGCCGACCACGATCCGGCCCAGCCGCTGCCGCATGTCCTGCAGCGACGTGGACAGCGCCAGCACCGCCATCACCTCGCTGGCCGCGGTGATGTCGAAGCCGGTCTGCCGGGGCGTGCCGTCGACCCGGCCGCCCAGGCCGGTCACGATGTTGCGCAGGTCGCGGTCGTTGACGTCCAGCACCCGCCGCCAGGTGATCCGGTGCGGGTCGATGCCCAGTGCGTTGCCCTTGTGCAGGTGGTTGTCCAGCATCGCGGCCAGCATGTTGTGCGCCGCGGTGACCGCGTGCATGTCGCCGGTGAGGTGCAGGTTCAGCGCCTCCATCGGCACCACCTGGCTGTAGCCGCCGCCGGCCGCGCCGCCCTTGATGCCGAAGGTCGGGCCCATCGACGGCTGCCGGATCGCGATCGCGGAGCGCTTGCCGAGGTGCCGCAGCGCCTGCCCGAGCCCCACCGTCGTGGTCGTCTTGCCCTCGCCCAGCGGGGTGGGCGTGATGGCCGAGACCACGACGTAGCGGGCGGTGGGCTCGGCGGGCAGCTCGTCGAGCGCCTCCAGCGAGATCTTCGCGACGTTGCGGCCGTACGGTTCGAGCAGGTGCGGGCCGATGCTGAGCTGCGCCGCGACGTCCTCCAGCGGCTCGAGCGCGGTGCTGCGGGAGATGTCGAGGTCGGAGGGGATGTTCATGCGGGTACCTCCCTGAGCCGGGCGATCAGGTCGTGGCGCCACTGCACCGTCTTCGCGATCTCGTTGAAGGTGAAGAAGTGCCAGCCCGCGATGCCGCAGGAGGGGTCGACGAGGTGGGGGGAGAGCCCGTCGAACAGCTCCTCCGGCGTGTAGCGGGTGAGCAACTTCGACACTACGCCGTGCTGCTTGCACAGGTAGCGAATCGACTCGCCCAGCCCGATCCGCAGCGAGATCCGCAGCAACCGGCGCACGTCCACCACACCGGGCACGCCGAGGTGGATCGGCAGCAGCACGCCGCGGGCGCGCACCGCCTTCACCCAGGACGCCACCGTCTGCGGGTCGTAGCAGATCTGCGAGACCACGTAGTCGGCGTAGCGGGCCTTGTCGGTCATGGCCCGGACGGTCGTGGCGTCGGGGATGAACGCGTGCCGCTCCGGGTAGCCGGTGATGCCCACCCGGTCGGGACGGCGCCCGAGCTCGTCCATCGCGCGCAGCAGCGCCAGCGCGTCCGGGAAGTCGCCGTGCGGGACCGGCGAATCACCGGCCACCACGAACACCTCGGTGATGCCGAGATCATCGGTGCGGTCCAGCAGCGCGGTCAGGTGCGCGCGGTCGCCGATCATCCGGGCCGCCAGGTGCGGCACCACGTGCAGATCGCGGTCGCGCAGCCGGGCCGCCAGGTCGAGGGTGGCCTCGATGCCCTTGCCCGGCGAGGCCGTGACCGTCACGGTGGTGCCCGCGGGCAGCAGTTCCGCCTGCGCGAGAACGCCTTTCAGCGGCAGCACCTCGAACCGGGCGTTGTTCAGCGACTGCTGCAGGAGTTCAGCGTCGGCCGTCATCGCTGGTCACCTCCTCCAGTCGTTGCTGCTGGTTCGGTCTGGGTCGGTGCCGTGAGTGCTTTGGGGGCTGTAGCACCGCAACACTCACGACGGTTACGCCGAGCGGATCAGGCGCTTGGGGATGTTCTTGGTCGGGTCCAGGAACGGCTTCTCCACCACGACCGCGTCCTGCGGGCCGTGCTGGGTGTGCACCACGAGTTCGGTGCCCAGGCCCTCGTAGGCGATCGGCACCATCGCGTAGCCGATGTTGCGCTCCAGGCGCGGCGAGTAGCAGGCCGAGGTGACCTCGCCGATGCGCAGGCCCTTCGGATCGCGCACGTCGAAGACGTCGACCATCTCGCCGTCGTTGAACGAACCCACGCCCGGCCCGCCGATCTCCACGCCGACCAGCTTGCGGCTGATGCCCTCGGCCTTGATCCGCCGCAGCGCGGCCTTGCCGATGAAGTCCGCCTCCTGCTCCAGGTCGACCATCCAGGTCTTCTCGAAGCCGTAGCCGACCTCGAACGGGTTGGTGTCGTAGGTGATGTCGCAGCCCCAGGACAGGATCCCGGCCTCGATGCGGCGGATGTGGCACGGCCCGATCACCCGCATGTCGTGCGGTTCACCGGCCTGCCAGATGGCGTCCCACAGCCGCACGCCGTCGCGGCTCGCGTCGTGCAGGTAGATCTCGTAGCCCAGCTCGGCGGTGTAGCCGGTGCGCGAGACCACCACCTGCATGCCGTCCAGCTCGCGCTCCACCGCGTAGTAGTAGGGCACGTCGAGGATGGACTCGCCGAAGAGAGCGGCCATCACCTCCCGCGACTTCGGGCCCTGGATCTGCACCGGCCCCACGTCGGGCTCGTGGATCCGCACGTCCATGCCCAGGTTGTGCGCCAATCCCTTGGCCCACAGCAGCACGTCGCTGTCGGCCAGCGACAGCCAGAAGTGGTTCTCGCCGAGCCGCAGCAGCACCGGGTCGTTGATGATGCCGCCGTCCTCGGCGGTGACGAACACGTACTTGCACTGCCCGACCTTGCACTTGGTCAGGTCGCGGGGCACGAGCATGTTGGTGAACTCGAACGCGTCGGGGCCGGTGATCTCCACCTGCCGCTCGACGCCGACGTCCCACAGCGTCACGCCCTCCAGCAGCGCCCAGTACTCGCCGACCGGATCGCCGTAGTGCCGCGGGTGGTAGGTGTGGTTGTACACGCTGTACAGGCCGACACCGTGCCGCTGCGAGGCGTAGAAGAACGGCGACTTGCGCAGCCGCGGGTAGAGCAGGACGCCGGGGTTCGGATTGGTGGTCATGACTGGCGGCCCGCCTCTCCGGGATTTTCAGTGGTGGTCGCGTTTGGCGTTGTTCTCGCGTTGCGTGGTTTCTTGTGGCTGGGTTGCATCACGGTCCCCTGAGGTGCGGTTGAGCAGGACTCCGGTTGACATAAGTGGTGCATGGTCCTCCTCCGGGGTAGCCGATACCCGCGCCGCTGGTGAGGCAGCGCGGCCGGTGTTCTCCAGGAACTGCGGGAATGCGATGTTCAGCAGCGCATTCTTCTCATCTCGGGGTCGAACACGGGGTCAGCGGCGACCGTCGCCGGATGCCGTTCGTCGAAGTAGGACACCTGCACGGAGGTGCCCGGTCGGGCCAGTTCGGCGGGAAGCCAGGCGTAGGCCAGGCTGGCACCGGCGCTGTGGCCGTAGCCGGCGCTCGTGGTGAACCCGGCGGGCGCGCCGCCGGCGAACACCGGCTCGGAGCCCGCCAGCACGGTGCCGTCGTCGATCGTCAGGCAGCACAGCCGCCGCCGCGGCTCGTCCTCCCGCCGCCGCAGCAGCGCGTCCCGGCCGACGAAGTCGCCCTTGTCGGTCTTCACGGCGAAGCCGAGACCCGCTTCGTCCGGATCGTGCGAGCTCCACATGTCCACCCCCCAGGCCCGGTATCCCTTCTCCAGGCGCAGCCCGTTGAACGCGCCGCGCCCGCCGGGGAGGACGCCGTGCTCGGCGCCCGCCTCGGTCAGCAAGTCCCACAGCCGGCGGCCGAACTCCGCGGAGGTGTAGAGCTCCCAGCCGAGTTCGCCCACATAGGACAGTCGCAGTGCGACCACCGGCACCTCGCGCACGTGCAGCCGCTTGGCGCGGAAGAAGCGGAACGCCTGGTTCGACACGTCGCGATCGGCCAGCGCGGCCAGCACGTCGCGGGCGCGCGGACCCCACAGCCCGATGCAGCAGGTGCCGCCGGTGATGTCGCGGACCTGCGCGGTCTCGTCGGCGTGCCCGCGCAGCCACGCGATGTCGCGCGGGCCGTTGCAGCCGACCTGGAAGGTGTCCCGGTCGAGGCGGGCGACGGTGATGTCCGCGCGGATCCCGGCCGTCGGCTCCAGCAGCAGCGTGTAGGTCACGTAGCCGGGCGGGCGGTCGAGCTGGTTGGTGGTCAACCGCTGCAGCAGGTCGAGCGCACCGCGCCCGGTGACTTCCGCCCTGCTCAGGGAAGTCATGTCGTACATCGCAACTCGCTCGCGGGTGGCCTGGTGTTCGGCGCCGACGATCGGGGACCAGTAGCGCCCTGCCCACGGGCCAGGCTGGACGATGTCGCGTCCGTCGACCAGGGACTTGTTGCTCTCGTACCAGTGCGGCCGCTCCCAGCCGTTGGCCTCCAGGAACACCGCGCCGAGCTCGCGCTGGCGGTCGTGGAACGGGCTGGTGCGCAGCGGGCGCGGGTGCTCCGGCGGCTGCTGCGGGTGGATGATGTCGTAGACCTCGCGGAAGCTCTGCGCGCCGCGCTCGGCCACGTAGGACGGGCTGTGCGCGAAGTCCTCGAAGCGGCGCAGGTCGGCCTGCCGCAAGTCGATCTCGGGCACCTGCCCGGTCAGCCACTGCGCCATCATCTCGCCGATGCCGCCGGCGTGGGTGATCCAGACGGCTTCGGCGACCCAGAAGTTGCCGATCTCGTTGGACGGCCCGAGCACCGGCATCCCGTCGGCGGTGAACAGGAACAGGCCGTTCATGCCCTCGGTGATCTCGGTGCGGCGCAGCGCGGGCAGCAGCGCGCGGGCGTCGTCCCACGGCCCGGCGAAGTCCTCCGGGGTGAACGGCTGCACCGACGCCATGCCCTTCCAGCCGCCGCCCTCGGACGGCGCTTCGGTCCCGTCGGTGGCGGTGGGCAGGATGTCGTTGCTGTCCACCGGGATCGCGCGGTGCCGGTAGGAGCCGATGCCGCAGCGGTCGTGGATCTGCCGGAAGTACATGGAGCGGTCCTGGTGCCGCAGGATCGGCTGGTCCACCTCGCCGCGGGCGTCCGCCAGGCCCGGCACCGGGCCGGTCACCGCGTACTGGTGCGCCAGCGGCTGCACCGGGATCGACACCCCGGCCATCCTGCCGATCTTCGGGCCCCAGATGCCCGCGCAGCACAGCACGGTCCGCACCGCGACGTCGCCGCGGGTGGTGCGCACGGCGCGGATCTCGCCGTCCTGGACGTCGAAGCCGGTCACCTCGGTGTTGGCGGCGAACCGCACGCCCCGCCGCTCGGCCTCGCGGGCCATGGCCTCGGCGGCGCGCACCGGTTTGGCGATGCCGTCGGTGGGCACGTGCAGGCCGCCGTGGATGCGGGCCGGATCGAGTTGCGGGATCAGCTCCTGGACCTGCCGCGGGTCGAGCAGCTCGCCGCGGATGCCCCACGCGGTGGCCAGGCCGAGCTTGCGCTTGAGGTCGTCCCAGCGCTCGGGCGTCGTGGCCACCTCGATCCCGCCGACCTGGTGGAAGCAGGGGCGTCCGTCGAGCTCCAGGCCCGCGTAGGTCTCGACCGTGCGGGCGGCCAGCCGGCTCATCGTCTGCGACGGGTTGGTCTGGAAGACCAGGCCGGGGGCGTGCGAACTGGAACCACCGGTGGCGAACAGCGGTCCCTGCTCGACGACGAGGACGTCGGTGACTCCGAGGCGCGCGAGGTGGTAAGCGGTGCTGCATCCCACGATGCCTGCGCCGATCAGGAGCACTTGGGCGCTGGTGTCCATAGCTGCCGCCTTGTTGCGTCTACGACAACCCACTGCGTCTACCGCAACGGTGCACCTCGGTGATGGCGCACGTCAAGGACACGACAGGACCAATCCGGGGGCTCGGCCTGGTCAACTGCCGTGAGCGTTTTGGCGTGCTACGGCCCCGCAAAGCACTCACGACCAAGACATCCGCCGCACCCGAGCTCCTTCCCGCAGGCGCCTCGCCAGGCGCTCGCGGCGGGTCAGATCGCTTGGCGGATGGACTTTTCGAAGTGGTCGACGTGGGCGACCGCGATCCGATCGGCGCGGTCGGCGTCCCCGGCGGTGATCGCCTTGAGGAGTTCCGCGTGCTCCCCGACGTGCTCGGCGACGTTCGGCAGTCGGTCGAAGAACAGGTGCCAGATCCGCAGGGCCAGGTTGTAGTACTGGCCGAGAGTGCTTTCCAGGTAGCGGTTGTGGGTGCAGCGGTAGATCGCGCGGTGCACCCGTGCGTCGACGTCCATGATCACCGGCTGGTCGCCGGAGAGGTCTTCGACGAGCACGCGCAGCTCGTCGAGCTCGGCCCGCTCGGCGTCGGTGGCCCGCTCGGCGGCGCGGCGCGCGGCGTGCCCCTCCAGGCGGCGGCGCACATCGGCGATCAACGCGTGGTCGGTGATGTTGACCTCGGTGACGAAGGTGCCGCGCCGCGGGTAGATCGCCACCAGCGACTCCGACTCCAGCCGCTTGACGGCCTCCCGGAACGGCGTGCGGCCGATGCCGAGCTCACCGGTCAGCGGCTCCTCGGGCACCGGGGCGCCGGGCGGCAGCTGCAGCGTCAGGATCAGGTCGCGCAACGTCAGGTAGGCGCGCTCGGCCTGCGACGGGCCGGATCGGGAATTGACGGCTGCGGACACGTCTCGTAGCCTACCCGACAGACTGATATATCAGTTCGCACAACACAGTTCCCCCTGGTCACTCCCGTCTTGGAGGCCGCGGTGGTTTCCACTCCTCTGCCCGAACCGCCGCCCAGGCTGTGGCGCAATCCCGAACCGAAGCGGCACTACGACGTGGTGATCGTCGGCTCCGGCGGGCACGGCCTGGCGACTGCCTACTACCTGGCGCGCAACCACGGCATCCGGGACGTCGCGGTGCTCGAGCGCGGCTGGCTGGCGGGCGGCAACATGGCCCGCAACACCACGATCATCCGCTCCAACTACCTCTTCGACGAGAGCGCCGCGCTCTACGACCACGCGCTGTCCCTGTGGGAGCAGTTGCCCGCCGAGCTGGACTACGACTTCCTGCTCAGCCAGCGCGGGGTGCTCAACCTGGCGCACACCGAGCAGGAGGTGCGCGACTCGCGGCGGCGGGTGTTCGCCAACCAGCTCAACGGGATCGACGCGGAGTGGGTCGAGCCCGCCGAGATCGCCGAGCTGTGCCCGATCCTGAACCTCTCCGCCGACGTCCGGTACCCGGTGCTGGGCGCGACGTTGCAGCGCCGCGGCGGGATCGCCAAGCACGACCACGTCGCCTGGGCCTTCGCCCGCAAGGCCGACGAGATGGGCGTGGACCTGATCCAGGGATGCGAGGTGACCGGGTTCCGGCTCGACGGCGACCGGGTCACCGGGGTCGAGACCTCGCTCGGCCCGATCGGCGCCGGCCGCGTCGCGCTCGCCGCTGCCGGGCGCACGTCGCTGCTCACCGATCAGCTCGGCCTCCGCCTGCCGCTGCAGAGCCATCCGCTGCAGGCGCTGGTTTCCGAGCTGCTCGAACCGGTCCACCCGTGCGTGGTGATGTCCAACCACGTGCACGTCTACTGCAGCCAGGCGCACAAGGGCGAGCTGGTGCTCGGCGCGGGCATCGACAGCTACAACGGTTACGGCCAGCGCGGCTCGGTGCACGTGATCGAGCGGCAGATGGCGGCGGCGCTGGAGCTCTTCCCGATCTTCGCGCGAGCGCACGTGATCCGGACCTGGGCGGGCACCGTGGACGTCACCCCGGACGCCTCGCCGATCATCGGCCCGACGCCGTACGAGAACCTCTACCTCAACTGCGGTTGGGGGACGGGCGGTTTCAAGGCGACACCGGGTGTCGGCTGGGTGTACGCGCACACCATCGCCACCGGCCGCCCGCACCCGCTCAACGTGCCCTACGGCCTGGAGCGCTTCACCACCGGTGCGCTCATCGACGAGCACGGTGCCGCCGCCGTGGCCCACTAGCCGCAATTTCAATGGAAATCGGACGTCCGATTTCCATTGAAATTGCGGGAGACGAAGATCTTTCGCGAGTTTGGAGCGCTCGATGCTGTTGATCCACTGCCCGTGGTGCGGGGACCGGGACGAGGCCGAGTTCCGCTACGGCGGCCAAGCCCACGTCGACTTCCCCGAGAACCCCGCCGAGCTGGACGACGCGGCGTGGGCGGAATACCTGTTCGTCCGCGACAACCCGCGCGGGTCGTTCCACGAGCGCTGGGTGCACACGGCGGGCTGCCGCCGCTGGTTCGACGTCGTCCGCGACACCGCGACCAACGAGATGCGTCCCGAGAAGGTGGTGCCATGACACGGCTTCCGGCGGGAGGGCGCATCGACCGCTCCCGCACGCTGCGGTTCTCCGTCGACGGCATCGAGCTCACCGGCCACCCCGGTGACACGCTGGCGTCGGCGCTGCTGGCCAACGGCCGCATCGAGGTCGGCCCGTCGATCTACCGGGACCGGCCGCGCGGCATCGTCACCGCCGACGGCACCGAGCCGAACGCGCTCGTGCAGGTGCTCAGCGGCGGCCCGGAGCCGATGGTGCCCGCCACCGCGCTGGAACTGCACGACGGCCTGCAGGTGGCGAGCCTGTCCGGCGTCGGCTGGCTCAGCGCCGCACCGGATCCCGCGGTCTACGACAAGAAGTACGTGCACGCCGACGTGGTCGTCGTCGGCGCGGGACCGGCCGGGATCGCCGCCGCGCTCGCCGCCGGGCGCAGCGGTGCTCGCGTGCTGCTGGTCGAGCAGGGGCGCGAGCTCGGCGGAGCGCTGCTGGACGGCGCCGAGCGCATCGACGGCCGCAGCGCGGGGGAGTGGATCGCCCGTGCGGTGCGGGAATTCGTGGACATGCCGGAGATGCGGGTGCTCACGCGCGCCGCTGCGGTCGGCCACTACGACCACAACTACCTGCTCGTCGCCGAGCGGCGCGGCAACCGCCAGCGGCTGTGGCACGTGCGCGCGCAGCGGGTGGTGCTGGCCACCGGAGCCCACGAGCGCCCGATGGTCTTCGCCGACAACGACCGGCCCGGCATCATGCTCGCCTCGGCGGTGCGCACCTACCTCAAGCGGTTCGCGGTGCTTCCCGGCCGGGACGCGGTCGTGGTCACCACGTCCGACAGTGCGTACCTGACCGCGGCCGATCTCGCCGCCGCCGGAGCCCAGGTCCGCGCGGTGGTCGACACGCGCCCGGAGCCGCCGCAGCGGCTCGTCGACCTGGCGAACTCCCTGGGAGCTCAGGTGTTCACCGGCTCCGCCGTCATCGGGACCACCGGTGACCGGCGCATCACGTCCGCGCGCATCAGGGGTGTCGAGGGCGCGGGAACGCCGGTCGACGTGGAGTGCGATCTGCTCGCGGTGTGCGGCGGGTGGAACCCGGCGGTGCAGCTGTTCAGCCAGGCGGGCGGTGCGCTGCGCTGGGACCGGCTGGTGGCCGGGTTCGTGCCGGAACAGGAAGCCGGGCGGCCCAAGGTGATCGGGGCGGCGCGCGGCACCTACGACCTCGCGGGCTGCCTCGCCCAAGGCCTGGCCGCGGGTGCGGAAGCCGCTACCGCCAGCGGCTTCCGGATCGCCGCACCGCCGGTGCCGCCGGTGGCCGGCGACCGGCCGGTCAGCGCGCCGCGGCCGGTGTGGCTGGTGCCGGGGGAGTCCGGCGAACCGGCGGAGTGGACGCGGCACTTCGTCGACCTGCAGCGGGATGCCACGGTCGCCGACGTGTGGCGCGCGATCGGCGCCGGGATGCGCTCGGTCGAGCACGTCAAGCGCTACACCACCATCGGCACCGGCAGCGACCAGGGCAAGACCTCCGGCGTCAACGCCATCGGCCTCATCGCCGAGGCGCTGGGCGCGGAGTCGCCGGGCGAGATCGGCACCACGACGTTCCGGCCGCCGCACAGCCCGGTGTCGTTCGCGCTGCTGGCCGGGCGCGACCGGGGAGTGCTGCACGATCCGGTGCGCACCACGCCGATGCACTCCTGGCACGTGGCGCACGGGGCGGAGTTCGAGGACGTCGGGCAGTGGAAGCGGCCCCGGTACTACCCGCTCCAGGGCGAGGACATGGCTGCCGCGGTGCACCGCGAATGCCTGGCCGCGCGCACCGGGGTCGCGATGCAGGACGTGTCCACGCTCGGCCGGATCGAGGTCGTCGGGCCGGACGCGCCGGAATTCCTGAACCGCGTCTACACCAACGCCTTCGCCAAGCTCCGGGTCGGCAAGGCCCGCTACGGGGTGATGTGCCGCGCCGACGGGATGGTCCTCGACGACGGGGTGTCGATGCGGCTGGCCGAGGACCGCTACCTGATGAGCACCACGACCGGCGGTGCCGCGGCGGTGCTGGAGTGGCTGGAGGAGTGGCTGCAGACCGAGTGGCCGCACCTGGCCGTGCACTGCACGTCGGTGACCGAGCAGTGGGCCGCGGTGGCCGTGGTCGGGCCCGATTCGCGCGCGGTGGTGGGCAGGCTGGCCCCGGACCTGGACGTCTCGAACGAGGCCTTCGGCTTCCTGGAGTTCCGGGAAACCGTGCTGGGAAACGGGATTCCGGCCCGGATCAGCCGGATCTCGTTCTCCGGCGAGCTGGCCTACGAGGTCAACGTGGCGTCCTGGTACGGCCTGGCGCTGTGGGAGGCGGTCCGCGAAGCCGGGCAGGACTTCGGCATCACGCCCTTCGGCACCGAGACCATGCACGTGCTGCGCGCGGAGAAGGGCTTCGTGATCGTCGGCCAGGACACCGACGGCACCGTGACGCCCCTGGACCTGGGCATGGACTGGGTGGTCTCCAAGCGCAAGGACTTCATCGGCAAGCGCTCCTTCGCCCGCCCCGACACCGCCCGCGCCGACCGCAAGCAGCTGGTCGGGCTGCTCCCGGTGGATCCGGGCGAGCTGCTGCCGGAGGGCGCGCACCTGGTGGAGCCCGACGTGCCGCTGACGCCGCCGGTGCCGATGCTCGGGCACGTCACCTCCAGCTACCGCAGCGCGATCCTGGAGCGCGCCTTCGCGATGGCGCTGGTCCGCGGCGGACGCGGGCGCATCGGCGAGGTGCTGCACGTACCGGTCGACGGTCGGCGCATCCCGGTCGAGGTGACCGATCCGGTGTTCTACGACGTGGAAGGAGCCCGCCGTGACGGTCGCTAACCAGGCCGGCCGGAAGGCCGACACCCTGCGCCGAAGCCCGCTGGCCGCGCGGGCGGACGAGCTCGCCGCCCGCAGCGGAGCGGCCGTCGCGCTGGCCGAGGAACCGTTCCTGACCCAGGTGAACCTCCGGGTGCACCCGGGCAGCCCGGCGGTGGCCCGCATCGAGCACGCCCTGAACCTGGCGCTGCCGCACCACGAACCGAACCTCGTCTCCGGCGACGAGACCGCAGCGGCGCTGTGGCTGGGCCCCGACGAGTGGCTCCTGGTGGGACCAGACGGCCGAGCGCCGGACCTGCTCCCGGCGCTGGACGAAGCTCTCGCGGACTCCCTCGGATCCACAGTGGACGTATCGGCGAACCGCACCGCGCTGCGCCTGTCCGGCCCCAGAGCCCGCGACGTCCTGGAGAAGGTCTGCTCCCTGGACCTGCATCCCAGGTCCTTCCCACCGGCCCGCTGCGCGCAGACCATGCTGGGCAGAACCCAGGCGATCCTCTGGTGCCTCGACCGGAAACCCGCCTACCGCCTCCTGGTGCGCAACTCCTACGCCGCCTACCTGGCGGACCTCCTCCTCGACGCCATGCAGGAGTTCGCCGCCGGGTGAACCGGCGCTGGTGAAGGGCACCTTGAGGCGAGTAGGTTGCTCAGAGGTGTCCTTCACCGCGGTTCGTCACGGCGGTGAGCGTGGTGGTGAGGCGGCGGCGGTGGGTGGCGAATTGCTTGGGGCTGTTCATCGCCAGGACCGCGACCTGGCGGCCGCCGCGGTGGTAGGCGGCCACGAAGCGGCGGGATGCCAGGGAGCCGTCCACCACGGTGATCCGGTCCTTCGGGCCCGCGTAGCCCGCGAACTGCAACGTCGAGCCGTATTGGCGCGACCAGAAGTGCGGGATGCCGGTGTAGTCCGCCACGGTGCGCCCGGCGAGGAGGTTGCGGACCGCGACCGGCGGCTGGTTCATCGCTGTCGACCAGTGGTCGCTGCGCACCGTGCGGCGGTGGTGCGGCGGCCGGTAGCGGGCGATGTCGCCGACGGCCACCACGTTCGGGATCGCGGTGGCACAACCGGAGTCGGTGACCACGCCGTCGCGGAGCTTCAGGCCGGAGCCGCGCAGCCAGTGCGTCGCGGGTTCCGCGCCGACCTCGACCACCACCGCGTCCGCCGGGAGCACCCGCCCGTCGGCCAGTTCGACGCCGGTCACCCGGTCCTCGGCCAGCACCCGGATCGCAGGCGTTCCGCACCTCACCCGCACGCCGTGGTCCTCGTGCAGCGCGAAGTACAGCGGTGCCAGCTCGATGCCGAGAGTTCGCGCCAGCGGCAGGTGTTGGGCGTCGACGAGCGTGACCTGAGCGCCCAGCGCCCGGCAGCTGGAGGCGATCTCGGTGCCGATCAGCCCGCCGCCGACCACGACCACCCGCGCACCGGCGCTGATGTCCTCGCGCAGTGCGAGCGCGTCGTCGATGGTCCGCATCCGGTGGCAGCCGGGGACTTCGCCGCCACCGGGCAGGCTCAGCCGCGCCGAACCGGTCGCCAGCACGACCCCGTCCACGCGGACCTCGCTGCCGTCGGCGAGCACCACCGCGCCGCGCCGGGTGTCCAGCCGGACCGCCGCGACGCCCAGCCGCCACTCCGCGGCCAGGTCGGCCTCCTCCTGCTCGCTGCCCAGCGCGAGTTCCTCCGGTTGCAGCTTCCCGGCCAGGAATTCCTTGGACAGCGGTGGCCGGTCGTAGGGCCGGTGCGGCTCGGCGCCGATGATCACCAGCTGCCCGTCGAAGCCCTGCTCGCGCAGTTCCTGCGCGGCTCGCCAGCCCGCCACCGAGGCACCGACGACGGCGACCGCCCTCATGCGGCGCTCACGGCCGGTGCGGCCACGAAGAATGACGACAAGCCGACCTCCGTTGCACAATGAGGAACAGCGCGTAGTATGTGCAACAAATCTGACCCTCTGGCCGCGACAACGTCAAGAGGGACAACGGATGAGCTTTTCCGATCCCGCAGTTCGGGGCGGCAGCCGAGGCCCCCGCCCACGCGAAGAGCTGGATGGTTCTGGAATGTGCACCGCGAGCGGATACGGTTGACCGGTGAGTAGCGCAGCTGAGTCACGCGGGAGGAGTTCTGGCGCTCTGGTGCAGTCCGTCGATCGGGCTGTGACCGTCTTGGAACTGCTGGCGCGCAACGGAGAAGCCGGCATCACCGAGATCGCCGGTGAGCTGGGAGTGCACAAGTCGACGGCGTCCCGGCTGGTCAGCGTGCTGGAAGCGCGCGGCCTGGTCGAGCAGCTGGGCGAGCGCGGCAAGTACGCCATCGGGTTCGGCATCGTGCGGCTGGCCGGGGCGGCGACCGAGCGCATGGACCTGCCGAGGCTGGGCAGGCCGTTCTGCGAATCGCTGGCCGCCGACCTGGGCGAGACGGTCAACATCGCGATCCGGGACTACGACGTCGCCATCAACATCAGCCAGGCGCGCGGCACGGCGGCGGTCACCGCGCACAACTGGGTCGGCCAGCGCACGCCGCTGCACGCCACCTCCAGCGGCAAGGTGCTGTTCGCGCACGCGCCGCACGAGGACCAGGACGAGCTGCTGGCCCGGCCGCTGGAGCGCTACACGACCCGCACCGTCACCAGCGCGGGCCAGCTGCGCAAGGACTTCGGGCTCATCGTCCGCGACGGCTACGCGACGAGCTACGAAGAGCTGGAACTCGGCCTCAACGCGGCGGCGGTGGCGGTCTACAACCAGGAGGGCGAGGTGATAGCGGCGCTGAGCGCTTCGGGCCCGTCCTACCGCTTCTCCCGCAAGCGCATGCGGGAGGTCGTCGGAGCGATGCGCATCGCGGCCAAGGAACTCTCCTCCCAGCTCGGCTTCCTGGCCTGACCGCTCACGTCCCCTGCGGCGCACCGGCCAGGGGCGGTCGATGCGATTTCAATGGAAATCGGACGTGCGATTTCCATTGAAGTTTTTCCGTCCTCGTTCTGGGTGGCGGTGCGGGTGGCGGAACCTCAGACGCCGTCTGGTCTCCGGGATCCCGTTCTGATGTATGTCCGATACACGGCGAACGGGCTGTCCTCGCCAGACGACGTCTGAGAACCCGCGGCGGTGCAGGTGCCGTAGGTGGGTTATGCGCCTGCGGCGCATGCGACACCTTCCGCGCGGTGCCGGTCAGGCCTCGCGGCTACCGCTCCGGAACAAGATGAAAAACGCTCATGGAAATCGCGTGGATCCGGACGCGCCGTCGTCGTGTCGTACACCCGACACGCCGACGCGGTCCGCAAGTTCCATTGAAGTCGAAGACGCGATTTCCATTGAAATTGCGGGCGGACCCGGTGCGCCGGGCTAGGGCGCCGGAGCAGCGGGAGGCCTCAGTCGCGGGAGAGCCAGAGCTCTTCCAAGTCGAGCTGGTGCATCACGCGGCGGAGGACTTCGTCGTCGATGCGGCGGTTGTCGCGGAACTGCACGAACACCGCCCGCTCCGCTGCCAGCATCTCGCCGCGCAGGCGGCGGTACGCCGCCGTCGGGCTCTCGCCGACTTCGTCGGACGATCGCCCCAGCCGCTCCCACGCCTGGTTGCTGCGCTGCTGCGCTGCGCTTCGCAGCTGCTCCACGGCCTCCTCCGGCAGCGCCGACTCCGCGGCGAGCTCGTCCAGGCGCTCTCGCGCCGCGCGGGCCGCGTTGTGCTGGGCTTCGGCTTCGGCGAGCGCATCGGTGTAGTCCTCGGTCCCGCGCACGCCCAGCTTGTTGATCAGCCAGGGGAGCGTGCTGCCGTGCAGCAGCAGGGTCGCCAGGGTGACGAAGAACGTCAGGAACAGCACCTCGGCGCGGTGCGGGAACGGTTCGCCGCTCAGCGTCGCGGTCGGGATCGCCGAAGCCGCCGCCAACGACACCACGCCGCGCATGCCCGCCCACGACACCACCACCTTGTCCCGCCAGCTCGGGCGGTGGCCGCGCAGCAGTTCCGGCAGGTACATCACCAGGAAGACCCACACCACCCGCGCGAGCACCACGCCGGCGGTCAGCGCCAGCCCGGCGACGAGCAGCGGTCCGAGGTCGAGCGAGACGCTCTCCGCGACGTTGCGCAGCTGCAGGCCGATCAGGGCGAACACCACCGCTTCGAGCAGCGTGTCCGCGGCGTTCCACACCGCCCGGCCCTGCAACCGGGTGGCGGCGCTGCCCGAGGTCGCGTGGTGCCCCAGGTACAGGCCCGCCACCACGACGGCCAGCACGCCGGAGGCGCCTACCTCCTCGGCGAGCAGGTAGGCGAAGAACGGCACGATGAGCCCGGTGGCGCTCTCCAGCAGGTCGTCGCGCAGCAACCGCCTGATCCGCTGCACCAGCCAGCCGATGGCGTAGCCGATCACCACCCCGCCCACCGTGGCGATCAGGAACATTCCGACGCCGCCCAGCAGCGAGGAGCCGACGCCGACCGCAGCGGCCACGGCCACCCGGTAGGCGGTCAGCGCGGTCGCGTCGTTGACCAGGCTCTCGCCGCTGAGCACCGTCATGATCTTGCGTGGCAGCCCGAGCCGCCGACCGATGGAGATGGCCGCGACCGCGTCCGGCGGCGCGAGCACCGCGCCGAGCACCAGCGCCGCGCTCACCGGCAGGTCCGGCACCAGCCACCAGGCGATGGCCCCGGCGACCGCCGTGGTGAACAGGACCAGCCCGAAGGCCAGCAGTCCGATCGGCCGCAGGTTCGCCCGGATGCCGATGGTGGAGCTGTTCAGCGCCGCGGAGTACAGCAGCGGCGGCAGGATCAGCAGCAGCACCACGTCCGGGTCGAGGGCGTAGTCCGGCACCCCGGGGATCGACGACACCGCCAGCCCGACCACCACGAGCGCCAGCGGCGCGGACAGGCCGATGCGCCGGGCGACCGCGGTCACGGCCAGGGACCCGGCGAGCAGTGCCATCAGTGCGGGAAGATCGTGCATGGTCGCTCCGTGTTGGTGCGGAAGGCCGAACCGCGCGGTTACCGTCGAGACGACATTCTCGCCCGAACGCACCAAGAGGGAGCCTGTGATGTCCACCAGCTGCGCGCACCTGCGCGACGCGACCGATCAAGCGCCGGAGCCGAGCCGCGCGGACGGTTGCGAGGACTGCCTGGCCGCGGGCGAGCACGCGTGGGCGCACCTGCGCATGTGCACGGAGTGCGGCCACGTGGGCTGCTGCGACTCCAGCCCGCACAAGCACGCCACGGCCCACTACCACGAGACGTCCCACCCGGTGGTCCGCTCCTTCGAGCCCGGCGAGTCCTGGACCTGGTGCTACGTCGACGAGAAGCTCCGCCCCTGATGCGCCGCCCCGGGTGATGCCGTCAGAGCTCGTCGGCGGCCTCTTCGATGGTCTCTCCGCGGGCGAGGCGGCTGTTGCGCCTGCTGTAGACGAAGTAGAGGACGAGGCCGAGGAGCATCCAGACGCCGAAGCGGACCCAGGTCCAGCCCTCCAGGTTCAGCATCAGGTAGAGGCAGGCCGCCGCGGCCAGCACCGGGATCACCGGCACCCACGGCACCCGGAACGCCCGCGGCAGGTCAGGGCGGGTCCGGCGCAGCACCAGCACGCCGATCGACACCAGCACGAAGGCGCACAGCGTGCCGATGTTGGTCATCTCGGCGAGCACGTTGATCGGGGTCAGCGAGGCGATGATCGCCACCACGATGCCGGTGATCACGGTGATCCGGTACGGCGTGCGGTACTTGCGGTGCACCTTGGCGAACCACACCGGCAGCAGCCCGTCGCGGCTCATCGCGAACCCGACCCGGGCCTGGCCCAGCATCAGGATGAGGATCACCGTGGTCAGCCCGGCGATGGCGCCCAGCGAGACCAGCCCGACCGCCCACGGTGCGCCGATCGCCTGGAACGCGGTGGCCATCGGGGCCGCGGTGTTGAGCTGGTCGTACTTGACGATGCCGGTCATCACCAGCGACACCAGCACGTACAGGACCGAGCAGACGGCCAGCGAGCCGAGGATGCCGATCGGCATGTCCCGCTGCGGCCTGCGGGTCTCCTCCGCGCCGCTGGCGACGATGTCGAAGCCGATGTAGGCGAAGAACACCAGCGCGGCGCCGGCCACCAGGCCGCTGAGCCCGAACGAACCGGTCTGCCCGAAGATCGCGTTGATCAGCGGCTGCTCCAGCGGTGCGGCGACGGCTCCGGGCTCCGGCGGCTGGTGCGGCGGGATGAACGGGCTCCAGTTGGCCGTCTTGACGAAGAACGCGCCGAAGATGATGAAGAACAGCACCACGGCGAGCTTGATGGCCACGACGACGTTGGTGACCGCGGCGCTCAGCCGGATGCCGATCACCAGCACGATCGTCAGCAGCAGCGCGATGATCGCGGCGGGCAGGTTCGCCACGCCACCGGCGCCGGGCGCGGCTGTCAGCTCCTCGGGCAGCGCCAGGCCCATCGCGCTGAGCGCTTCGACGAAGTACTGCGACCAGCCGACCGACACCGTGGAAGCGCCGATGATGAACTCCAGCATCAGGTCCCAGCCGATGAGCCAGGCGAAGAACTCGCCCAGCGAGGCGTAGGAGAACGTGTAGGCGGAGCCGGCGACGGGCACCACCGAGGCGAACTCGGCGTAGCACAGCGCGGCGAGCCCGCAGGCGATGCCGGAGATGACGAACGAGATCGAGATGCCCGGCCCCGCGTCGGTGGCCGCGGCCACCCCGGTGAGCACGAAGATGCCGGTCCCGATGATCGCGCCGATGCCGATGCCCAGCAGGTCCACGGCGCGCAGCACGCGCCGGAGCCGGAATTCCGGGGCTTCCGCATCGTTGATGGACTGCTCGACCGACTTGACACGCATGATGGACATGGGTGGCCTCCTCACCCTCACCCCGGCAGGTCGGGTTGGCCCGCACGCCTCAGTACTGAATTGTGGCCCCGGTCATCCGTTCTCGCGGCGCGGCGTCGACCAGCGCGGCAGCGGCGGATCGCGCGGCGCGGGCGGCATCGGCCCGCCCGTGCACGGCGGCGGTGGCGATCGCGCCCTCGACCAGGATCAGCAGCTGCTCGGCGAGCCGGCCGGGATCTGCCACGTCGAGCCGTTCGACGAGTCCGCGCAGGTAGTCGTGCAGGGCCTGCTTGTGCTCGCGGGCGACTTCGGCCACCGCGGGCGCGACGCCGCCGAGCTCGCCGAAGGAGTTGAGGAACGCGCAGCCGCGGAAGCCCGGTTCGCCGAACCACTCGTGCAGCCAGTCGAAGACCGCGAGCGCGGGCTGCTCGCTGCTGCGCTCGACGTGCGCGGCCAGCGCGGCCAGCCAGCGCGCGTCGCGGCGGCGCAGGTAGGCCTCGACCAGTTCGTCCTTGGAGGCGAAGCACTGGTAGAAGCGCTTGAGCGAGACGCCGGAGGCGGTGCGCAGTTCGGCCATGCCCACGGCCTGGATGCCGCGCTCGTAGAACAGGGCTTCGGCGGTGTCCAGCAGCTTGTCGGTGGCCTCGTCGCGGTCCATGCGGTGATCTTCCGGGGTTGTGGTGAGAACGGTCGTTCTCTACGCTACCCGGAGAACGATCGTTCTCCACGAGGAGGTCCTGCCATGTCCCGCCCGCCCTTCCCGCCGTTCGACGAGCACACCGCCGCGCAGAAGGTCCAGGCCGCCGAGGACGCGTGGAACACCCGGGATCCCGAGCGCGTCGCCGCGGCGTACACAGTGGACTCGGTGTGGCGCAACCGCGACCGGTTCGTCACCGGGCGCGCGGAGATCGTCGAGTTCCTGCGCCAGAAGTGGGCCCGCGAGCAGGACTACGCGCTGCGCAAGGAGCTCTGGAGCTTCCAGGAGAACCGCATCGCGGTGCGCTTCCAGTACGAGTGCCACGACGAGAACGGGCAGTGGTGGCGCAGCTACGGAAACGAGCTGTGGGAGTTCACCGCGGAAGGGCTGATGAGCCGCCGCGAGGCCAGCATCAACGACGTGCCGATCACCGCCGCCGAACGCCGGATCTTCGGCCCGCGCCCGGAATCCGAGCGCGGCCGGCTGATCCCGATCCGCTGACCAGGTGCGTGCGATACCGCCCGGTACCGCACGCACCTGGAGATCAGGCGATCCGCACGCCGCGGGACAGCTTGCGCACGGGAGTGCGGAGCCGGCGCGCGCTCAGCCACAGCGCTCCGCCGCCCACCAGCACGTTGAACCCGAGCCCGTAGGGCCACACGGCGGGGCTCGACGTCAGCGCGTCGGAGCGGTAGGTCTCGACGTCCGAGCGCATGTGGCGCGCCATCACGCCGATGCCGCTGAGCGGGTCCCCTTCGACCACCGGTTCGTCCTTGCCGGTGTAGGGGTTGTACTGCATCGGCGGGGCCGGGGCCGCATCGCCCAGGATGACGAACGGGTTCGGTGCCATCAGCCACCACACGAGGTGCGGCTGCGGTACGTCGGAGGTGTAGGTCCCGCCCTCGTAGGTGTAGTGCTTCTCCTTCATGGTCAGCGGGAGCGACAGGAAGAAGACGATCACCGTGCCGATGGTCAGCGCGAACACCAGCACGTAGGACATCAGCGTCGAGGTGATCCCGCGCGCGAACAGCGCCGACAGGCCCTGCGCCATCGCGCAGATCACGCCCATCAGCAGCGCGACGACCGCGAGCACCGCGAGGGCGCGCAGCGGGCCGACACCGCCCTCCAGGACTGCCCACGCCGCGAACGGCAGGGTCAGCACCAGGAAGACCAGCCCGGTGATCCACGACGCCGCGAACTTGCCGAGCGTGATCTCCCACGCCGTCAGCGGCGTGACCTGCACCGTGGCGAGGGTGCCGCGCTCCCGGTCGCCGTTGATGGACTGCGCCGCCAGCGCCGGGGACACCAGCAGCGCCAGTCCGAGGACGAACAGCATCAGGCTGCCGAACATCGGCAGGCCGATGTTGTCCATGCCGACGTCGGAGGTCGCGCGCGCGACGCCCAGGCCGTACCGCAGCAGCCCGGTGAAGGCCGCGATGACGGCGACCCACGCGATCAGCAGCCAGCGCCAGCGGCCGGTGCGCAGCCGCACCCGGAACTCCTGCGCGGCCACGATCTTGATCCCGCTGAGGGTCATCGGCAGTCCCGCCTCTCCCTTGTCCGCCTCTCCGCGTTTTTCAGTGGTGGTTGCGTTTGGCGTTGTTCTCGCGTTTTGGGGGTTTCTCGTGGCTGGGTTGCATCACGGTCCCCTGAGGTGCGGTTGAGCAGGACTCCGGTTGACACGAGGGGTGTCATCGGCGCTCCTCGGTGTAGGCCAGGTAGGCGGACTCCAGGTGGTTGCCGACCGGGGCGAAGCTCGACACCCGCACGCCGTCGGCGATCAGCTGGGCGAGCAGCTCCGCCGCGGCCTGCTCGGACTCGACCTGCACGTCGATGCCCGCGGCGTGCGCGGTGTGGGCGATCTCGCACTGCGCCAGCGCGGCGGACAGATCACCGGCGACCGCCCGCACCCGCCACGCGGCGCGGTGGTCGAGTTCGTCCATCCGGTGCTGCCCGGCGGTCTGCCCGCCGTTGACGAACACGACCCGGTCGGCGATCTCGGCCAGCTCCGTCAGGATGTGGCTGGACACCAGCACCGCGGTGCCCTCGCGCGCCTGCGCGCGCAGCAGGTCGCGCAGCTCCACGCGGGAGCGCGGGTCCAGTCCGGAGGCGGGTTCGTCGAGCAGCAGCACCGACGGCCGGTGCACCAGCGCGCGAGCCAGCGCGAGACGCTGCTTCTGGCCTCGTGAGAGCACGTGCACCGGCTGGTCGGCGAATCCCGCGAGGCGCACCAGGGCGAGCAGCTCGGCGACCCGGGCGCGGGCCTCGGTGGCGGGCATCCGGTAGGCGTCGGCGAAGAAGGCCAGGTACTCGCGGGTGGTCAGCTGGTCGTAGACGCCGAAGGTGTCGGGCATCCAGCCGAGCTTGCGGCGCACCGCGAGCGGATCGGCGACCGGGTCGGCACCCGCCACCCGCAGCTCGCCGGAGTCCGGCGCCAGCAGCGTGGCCAGCATCAGCAGCAACGTCGTCTTGCCCGCGCCGTTCGGCCCGACGAGGGCGGTGACCTCGCCGTAGGGGACGTCGAGATCGATTCCGCGCACGGCCTCCACCGCGCCGAACCGGCGTCGCACATCCCTGGCCAGGACGGCATGGTCCTGCGTAGGCATCGTGTGGCACTCCTGATCGTTGATCTTGCGTCGTAGGACGCACCGGAGTGCGATCAGGTTGCGCGCCGAGCCGCTCATGCGTGCTTTTCGGCCAGGTGGCCGACGCGGTACGGCCATCCGCGCGCAGGTCCAGGACTTGGCACTCGCGCTACCTGGTCATACATCAGTCCGGGATCCCGGAGTCCAGGCAGGCTGAGGTTCCGCCACCGGCACCGCCACGCAAGGTGAGTCGGAAACAGCTTTCAGGACTTGGCGCTCGGCCGGTCGGCTGTGCTCAGCGAGTTGAGGGCGTCGAGTGCGGAGGTCTTGGTCTCCTGGTCCACCGACGCGCCTTCGGGGGCCGGTTGCAGCAGCGTCTCCGACGGCGCGGCGACCGGTTCGAGGTCCGGGCGGGTGCGCTCGCGCGGGCGCTGCGGGACCGGTATCCGCGGGCGCGACTGCGGGGGCGGGGCCGGCGCGCGCGGCGGCTGGCTCGCGCTGATGTAGAGCCCTTCCAGCACCAGCACGATGATCCCGATCATCAGGGCGCCGATCGCCAGCCACAGGCCAGTCGGTTCGCCGCCGGACCACCAGAGCGCGCCCGCCGCGCCGCAGCCGGCACCGGCCGCGATGGCCAGCAGGTGGAAAAGCAGGTGGACGGCGTAACCCCTCACGACCCGAATACCTCCCCGTACTTCGATCGCGGTCCGTCCCCGGTGCGAACTGCGCTCGTCGGAATTGGGCGGCTGGTGCCGAACACGCACCCCGCTGCTGCTCGGTTGCCCGGTCGAGGGCCAGGTCACACCGCTGAAACGCGGTCGGAACTCCCGATATCCGATGGTAGCGCCCGGTCCACGCGATTCGCCCGATCAAGGAATCCGCATCCGATATCACCTGTTCGGGCGACCGGGCCGGACGCGCCCAGCGGCCCCGACCAGCCCGTCCTACGGTGAGTCCAAAGGGCCCCCGTTCACCCGCACCGGTGCGGTGCCGGTAGGCGTGCTTGTGCCAGTCGCCGAAACACGAGGTGGCCCGGTGCTACGCATACGGGGGTGGGTGCCGGTGATCAACTCGCTGGCTGGATTCGCGTTGGCCGCAACGATCGGGCTGGGTGCGCTCCTCGGCTCACCGCTGCTGATGTCCTGGGTCGAGCACCGGATGCTCGGCAGGCGCACGCCCGCCGGGGGCAGGCACCGCCAGGTCGTCCGGCCCAACCTGCTGGTCGTCCGGTGGCACTACGCGATCCCGGTGCCGCGCCGGGTTCCGGCCGGTGGCCCCGGCGCCATGCGCAAGCCCGGCCTGCGACGGTCCTTCGACCGGCCTACACCGGTTCCGCGCCGGGCGAAGCAACGCAGCTGACGAGCGTTTCGACCGTCGCGGCGGCCTGCGCCCGGTACCAGACACCGCCCGGGACGACCAGCTGCGGCGACTGACCGGCGCCCGCGCCCAGCACGCGCTGCTCGGGCTCGGCGGGCTCCGGCCCGTCGCCGCCCAGCAGGAGGATCAGCGGGCCGCCCCGGTGCCACAGCCAGAGCACGTCGGAGTCCACCGACCGCCAGGCCGAGCGCTGGGCGGGCGGCAGCAGGAAGTAGCCGGCCGTGGCCACCGGCCGCGAACCGCCCTGCGGGCTGGTCCAGGTGCGCCGGTGCCAGCCGCCCGACGGGTGCGGCAGCAGGTCGAACTCCTCGGCGGTCCGGTTGCGGGTCTCCAGCGAGACGAATTCGCCCGCCGGATCGCGCCGCGCGTAGCGGACGCCGATCACCGCGCTGCGATCCAGCGGGCCGTAGACGTGCGGGAACAGCTGGTCGGGGGAGAAGCTGTAGGGCGGCGAGGGGTGGGCGGGCTCCCAGCGCACGGGTGCGGAGAGCTTCGCCGGATCGAGCTCCAGCGCGATCATCGGCTCGGTGGCCGGGCGGAACACGGTGTTGGCGACGGCGAGTGCGGTGCGCACGTCCTGCGAGCAGTGCACGAAGCCGTCCGTCTGGAGGCTGGCGACCCGGATCGGCGAGTCGCGGTCGGCCTGGAAGGTGCTCAGCGGCAGCAGGTGCAGCAGCGTCGAAGTCACCTCGCCAGTTTCCCGCTTCCGGTGGGGGCGGCGCGATCAGACGGATGTCCGGGCCCGGTCGGCCTCATAGGATCGGGGCCATGGCGATTCGGGTTGCGGTGCTGGACGACTACCAGGGTGTTGCACGGGACTACGCGGACTGGGATTCGCTGCCCGCGCAGGTCGAGTTCTTCCACGAGCACATCGCCGATCAGGCGGAGCTGGTGCGCAGGCTGGAGCCCTTCGAGGTGGTCGCCGCGATGCGCGAGCGCACCGCCTTCCCGCGCGAGGTGCTCGCGGCGCTGCCGAACCTGAAGCTGCTGGTGACCACCGGCATGCGCAACGCGTCGATCGACATGGCCGCGGCGCGCGAGCTGGGCGTCGTCGTCTCCGGCACCGGGGGAGCCGGCGCGGAGCGCGCGTGGGCGCCGACCGCCGAGCTGACCTGGGGGCTGATCTTCGCGCTGCTGCGAAAGATCCCGGAGGAGGACCGGTCGATCCGGGAGGGCGGCTGGCAGCGCGGTGTCGGCCTGGAGGTCGTGGGGCGGACGCTGGGCGTGCTCGGGCTGGGGCGGCTGGGCTCGCAGGTCGCCGCCGTCGGGCGGGCGTTCGGCATGGACGTGATCGCCTGGAGCCAGAACCTCACCGGCGAGGCCGCGGCGGCGGCCGGTGCGCGGCGGGTTGACAAGGACGAGCTGTTCGCGGCCTCCGACGTGCTGACCATCCACACCGTGCTCAGCCGCCGGACCAGGGGCCTGGTCGGCGCCGCCGAGCTGGCGCTGATGCGCCCGACCGCGTACCTGATCAACACCTCGCGCGGGCCGATCGTCGACGAGGCCGCGCTGCGGGCCGCGCTGCACGAGGGACGGCTGGCCGGTGCGGGCATCGACGTCTTCTCCCACGAGCCCCTCCCGGCGGACGACCCGTGGCGCACCACGCCGCGCACGGTGCTCACCCCGCACCTGGGCTACGTCACCGAAGACACCTACCGGGCCTTCTACACCGACACCGTCGAGAACATCGCGGCCCACCTGCGGGGAGCGCCGGTCCGCGTCCTCAACGCCGGATGACGACCCGGCCTTGAGGGGCGAAGCGACGACGACCGCAGCCGAGTTCGGACAGTGCCGGGGCGCCCGGATCGCGGGCGCCCCAGCCGGTCAGACGTCGGTGGCGAGCTGCTTGACCTGCTCGATGAGCTTGGCGCGGGTCGCGGAGTCACCGGCGATCGGGGTGACGTTGAGGGTCGTCACGCCCGATTCCTTCAGCGCGGCCAGCCGCTCCTTGACGTGGCTCTCCGGGCCGATCAGGGAGGTCTTCTCCAGCAGGTCGCGCGGGACCGCCGCGGCCGCCTCCTCCTTGCGGCCGCTGAGGTAGAGGTCCTGGATCAGCTCCGCCTCGGCCTCGTAGCCGTAGCGGCGGGCGAGGTTGTTGTAGAAGTTCTTGCCCTTCGCGCCCATGCCGCCGACGTAGAGCGCCACGTGCGGGCGGACGAAGTCGAGCAGGTCGTCCAGGCCCTCGCCGATGGCCAGCGGTGCCTGGGCGACCACGTCCAGCGGCGGCAGCGACGCGTCGCGCTTGGCCTTGCCCGCCGCCAGCGGCTCGCCCCAGACCTCGCCCGCGCGCTCCGGCAGGTAGAAGATCGGCTCCCATGCCTCGGCGATCTCGGCGACCAGCTCGACGTTCTTCGGGCCGATGGCGGCGATCATGATCGGGATGCGCTCGCGCACCGGGTGGTTGATCAGCTTCAGCGGCTTGCCCAGCCCGGTGCCCTGCTCGGCGGGCAGCGGGATCGCGTAGTGCTTGCCGCTGTGCTCCACCTTCTCCCGCCGCCACACCTGGCGGCAGATGTCGACGATCTCGCGGGTGCGGCCCAGCGGGGCGTGGTAGGGCACGCCGTGGAAGCCCTCGATGACCTGCGGCCCGGATGCGCCGATGCCCAGCGTGAAGCGGCCGTCGGAGACGTAGTCCATGCCCGCGGCGGTCATCGCGGTCAGGGTGGGCGTGCGGGTGTAGATCTGCAGGATGCCGGAGGCGATCTCCAGCCGTTCGGTGCGGGCGGCGATGAAGCCCATCTGGCTGACCGCGTCGAACGAGTACGCCTCGGGGACGTAGACGATGTCCAGCCCGGCCTTCTCGTAGGTGGCCAGGTCGTCGACGGTTTCCTTGAAGCCCCCGCTGTAGTTCAGCGGCATCCCGATGCGCATCGGCCGTCCCTTCCGGTTTGCGGCAGCGGCGCTGTCCAGCCGGCCACGCCGCCGAGGTCGTCGGAGAGGTTACCGCCGAGTACGGGGTGGCGGGAATCGCCTCGCCCGGCCGTGGGTGTGACCGAAATCTCAGGAAAAGGTCGTTCTGGCCGGTTTTCCGGACGTCCGGGCCCCGACAATGGGAGCATGTCGCCCCACTACCGCATCCAAGCGCCGAACAGGCCGCGTGGTGCGCGGGTGGGCCGGGCATGAAGCTCGCTCTGCTGGACATCGGATCCACTGCTGCGCGCCTGGAGATCGTCGACCTCGGCCGGTCCCGGATGCCGCGGGCGGACTGGAGCGTCAAGGCCCGCACCCGCCTCGCCGAGCGCACCGGTGTCGACGGCGTCGTCGACGAGCGCGGCGTGGAGCTGGCGGTGCGCGCGGTGCAGCACTGCGTGCGCGCTGCCGCCGACCAGCGGCCGGACACGCTGGTCGCGTTCGGCACGTCCGCGGTGCGCGACGCGACGAACGGCGCACGACTGCGCGAGGAGCTCAGCGAGGCCGCCGGAGTGCGGATCGGCGTGCTCAGCCCCCGCGACGAAGCCGCCGTCACCTACCACGCGGCCCGGCGCTGGCACGCGCGCTGCGGCCAGCCGATGACCACTGTGGACATCGGCGGCGGCACCATCGACGTGGCCACCGGGCTGGACCTCGAACCCACCGACGTGGTGTCGCTGCCCTTCGGCGCGGTACGGCTGACCAGGCAGTACCTGCCGGACGACCCGCCGAGCCCGGAGCAGGTCGACGAACTGGTCGATGCCGTGCGGCGGACCATCCCGCGCTCGCTGAGCCGCTTCGCCGAGACCGACCTGGGTCATCCGGTGGCGCTGTCGAAGGTGCTGCGGCAGCTGGCGGTGCTCACCGAGAGCACGCCGGACCGCCTCGCCCGCCACCCCGACCGCCTCTCGCGCGCCAAGCTGCGCCCCTGGATCCCGCGGCTGGCCGAACTCGACCAAGCCCAGCGCGCGGCGCTGCCCGGCGTTTCGCGCAGCCGCGCCCGCCGGATCCTGGCCGGTGCGATCGTGGCGGAGCTCATCCTGCGCACCATCGGCGTGGACGAGCTGGAGATCTGCCCGTGGGGCCTGCGGGAAGGCCTGGTCTTCCGGTTCGCCGAGGCGCACGGCGAGGCTGGCGGCGACGTCCGCGAGCTGATGACGACCCTGTTCCGCTGACGCCGGAGCGGCGCGAGGCCCCCGGATGCCAGGTAGCGTCGGGATCGTTCATGGTCGAGACGCCGGAGGGAGTTCCAGTGGTCCTTTCGCATCGCGGAACCGCCGGCGGTGGCGAGCACGTGCGGCGCCTGCGGGCGGACGAGGTGAACCCGCGGCGAGCGGTGGACGTGCTCAACAGCAGGGCGAGCGGTTCGCGCCGCTCGCGGACGAATCGTAGGGGGACCTGACGTGGCAGTTCTGCTGCAGCTGCTGATCACCATGGTGGCGGTGTGGATCACCACCGCGCTGCCGGGCATCGACCTGTCCGGGGAGGACACCGCCGCCAAGGTGCTCACCCTGCTCGCGGTGTCGGTGATCTTCGGCATGATCAACGTGGTGCTCAAGCCCATCGCGAAGACCCTGGGCTGCCTGCTCTACCTGATCACCCTCGGGCTGTTCGGCCTGGTGGTCAACGCACTGCTGTTCTGGCTGACCAGCTACCTGGCCGGTCAGCTGGGCCTGCCCTTCCACGTGGACGGGTTCTGGCCGGCGTTCTGGGGCGCGCTGATCGTCACGATCGTCAGCAGCGCGCTGGCGGGGATCGTCCGCCGCGCCCAGCTCCAGGAGGACTACCGCCGCTGATCCACGTGCCGGGCGCAACCGCCGCGCTTCGGCGGCGGAATCGCCCGGTCCACTGTGGATCGTCGGGGTTGGATCGGGGATGACACCGGATGTCGACCAGGAGGAGAGCGACGTGGAACTGCTGTTGCTGTCCAGTTCGGTGAAGCACGGCACCGGTTTTCTCGAACACGCCATGCCCGCGGTGACGGAGTTGCTGGCAGACCGGGACCGGCTGCTGTTCGTGCCGTTCGCCAAGCGGGACCACGACGGCTACACCGCCACCGTGCAGAACGCGGTCGGGCCGCACGGCATCACCGTCGACGGCATCCACCGGTCGGCCGATCCGGTCGCCGCGGTCCGGGACGCGCAGGCGGTGTTCATCGGCGGTGGCAACACGTTCCGGCTCCTCGCCGCGCTGCACCGGCTCGGCCTGGTCACCGCGCTGCGCGATGCGGTGCGCGGCGGCACGCCGTACATGGGCGCCAGCGCGGGCACCAACATGGCCTGCCCGACCCTGCGCACCAGCAACGACATGCCCATCGTGCAGCCGCCGTCGTTCGAGGCGATCGGGCTGGTGCCGTTCCAGATCAACCCGCACTACGTGGACCCCGATCCCGGCAGCACGCACATGGGCGAGACCCGGGAGCAGCGGATCGCGGAGTTCCTGGAGGACAACGACGTGCCGGTGCTGGGCGTCCGCGAGGGTTCCTGGCTGCGCGTGCGCGGCGAGCGGGCCGAGCTCGGCGGCACCACCGGCGCACGCTTGTTCAGCCGCGGCGTCGAGCCCCGCGACCTCGCACCGGGCGAAGACCTCACGCCGCTGCTCAGCACCGAACCGCATTTCGACTCCTGAGTGCCGGATTTCCTCGCACCGCAGCCGGATTCGCGTAGCCGTTCGATCACCCTGTGCTATGGTGCGGACATCCTGCCGAGGGTTGCATGAGCGGGACGCCGCCGATCGGCGCTCCGCACTGGGCCAAGTGGTGGAATCCCGCTGAAGGCAGCGCGGGCACCCCTGCGGGAGCACACTGGGTCGGTTCGACGGTTGCGGAGCACTGTGGCGCGGACGAGCAGTTCCGGGAGCGAGTACAAGACGATCCGGGCCCGCCTGACGCGCGTCGGCTTGGTGCCCAGCGTGATCCTGCTGGTCCTGTGGCTCGGGTTCTCCTCGTTGACGATCTACGACGGCTTCTACGCCGTGATGGTCGCCCGCGGGGTCCAGCAGGCCTCGCTCCCGGCGGGCCGGAGCCTGGTCGAGCTGCAGGCGGAGCGCCGCATGGCGCTGGAGCGCTTCAGCCGCCCGGGCAGCGATCCGGGCGCCATGGCCGCTCAGCGCGCCCGGACCGATGAGGCGCTCGCGGAGACGCGGCCGAACTTCGACGGGCTGATCGACGATTCGCCGCAGGCGATCGCCGGGCAGGTCCGGACGCTGGACGGGTTGCTGGCCGAACTCCCGGAGCGGCGGGCCGGGATGGATTCCGGCGCGATCTCGCGCCAGGAGACCTTCGACTACTACAACCGGCTGCTGGACGCCTGGGCCGACCTGTTCGACACCCAGGCGCGGATCGTGCCGGACCTGGCGGCCAGCCACGCCGGGCTGGCGGGCAGCGAGGTGGTCCGGGCGGCCGATCAGATGTCGCAGGCCGCCTCGCTGGGCAGCGCCGCGCTGGCCGGGGGCGGGTTCGGCGACATCGATCACGTGGCGTTCGCGCACCTGGTCGGCTCCTACCACGCCAGGCTCGACACGAACCTCCCCGTCATGGAGCCCAACGGCGGCGCCCTCCTGCGGCAGCTCATCAGGAGCGAGGCCTGGCGGAAGCTGGTCGCCTTCGAGAACGAGCTGATCGAGCGCCCGCCCCAGCCCGGCGTGACCCCGGTGGATCCGGTGGAGTGGGGCCAGGTCACCGCGGAGGTGTCGGAGAAGCTGATCGAGGTCGCCCAGCAGCAGGCCCGCGAAGGCGTCGAACTCGGCTTGGACAACGGCAACAGCCGGCTCCTGGAGGTGCTGGCGATCAGCCTGGTGGGGCTGCTGGTCGTGCTGGTCAGCATCGTGCTGGCGGCCCGCGTCGCCCGCGGCCTGGTGGACCGGACGCTGGTCTCCCGGTTGGCGAGCCTGAGCGACGACACGCTGCGGCTGGCCCACGAGCGGTTGCCGGACATCATGGCCCGGCTGGAGCGCGGCGAGCAGGTCGACGTGGAGGCCGAGCTCGCGCCGCTGGACTACGGCACCGACGAGATCGGCCAGGTCGCCGACGCGTTCAACACCGCGCACCACACGGCGGTGGCGGCCGCGGTGCAGGAGAACCACGCCAAGGCCGGGTTCAACAAGGTCTTCCTCGGCATCGCGCACCGCAACCAGGGCCTGGTGCACCGCCAGCTGAAGGTGCTCGACCGGATGGAGCGCAACGAGGAGCACCCGGAGCGGCTGGCCGGGCTGTTCGAGCTGGACCACCTGGCCACCCGCGCCCGCCGCAACGCCGAGAACCTGGTGGTGCTGGCCGGGGTGCAGGCCGGGCGCAAGTGGCGCAAGCCGGTGCGGCTGGCCGACGTGGTGCGCGCGGCGATCGCCGAGACCGAGCACTTCGACCGCATCCAGGTGCACCGGACGCCGGATCTCTCGGTGGTCGGCGCGGCGGTGGGCGACGTGATCCACCTGCTGGCCGAGCTGATGGACAACGCCACGTCGTTCTCCGCGCCGGAGTCGCGGGTGCAGGTCTACTGCGGCGACACCACGCGCGGCGGTGTGCTGGTGCGGATCGAGGACGAGGGCATGGGCATGCGCCCGGCCGAGCGCGACGAGGCCAACGTCCTGCTGGCCAGCAAGCCGAAGTTCGAGGACATCACGCTGCGCGGCGACTCCCGGCTCGGCCTGTTCGTGGTGGCCGTGCTGGCCTCCCGCCGCGGCATCAAGGTGGAGCTGCGCGAGGCATCGGGCGAGGGCACGGTGGCCTACGTCCGGCTGCCCGCCAACATCGTGGCGCACGACCGGCTCTTCGAGGACCGGTCGGAGGAACCGGACCTGCTGCGCCTCCCGTCGTCGTCCACCGCCGAGCGGTCGCCGGGCTCCTCGGACGACCGGGTCCGGCCGAAGTGGAAGGGCCGGGAGCGACCCGGCGACTGACCGGGCCGTCCACAGTGGTCGGTCATGCCGGCGTCAGCGCGGTGATGGCCCGGCCGAGCGTGTCCTGCTCGGCGTCGGGCAGCCAGCGGGCGGCGTGCAGCATGTGCAGGGCGGTGCGCAGGCGCGTGCGATCGTCGTCGGTGCCGAGGTCACCGAGCCGTGCGGGCAGCACGAGGGCGAGCGCCTTCAGGTCGCGGCGGGCGCAGAACTCCGCGATCAGGTCGTCGATCAGCTCGGCGGCGGGATTGACCGGGCGCAGCCCTTCGGCGATGGCGAACCGGGTCCAGTCCGCGTACTGGCCGGGCGGGACGTCGCCGATGTGCCGGGCGGCCAGCGCGAAGTGCTCCTGCGCCTGGTCGTGCTGATCGAGGTCCCGGTAGGACTTCGCCAGGTTGAGGTGCAGCGAGGTGAAGAAACCGGTCACCCGCTCGTCGGTGACCCGCTCCGCGCGGGCCAGGCTCTCCCGGTTCCAGTGCAGCGCCTGCTCGGGAGACGGCTGGTGCCGGGCGAGGTAGTGGGCGGCGATGCTGGCCTCGTAGTCGTCGGTGGCGAGTTCCCAGGCCTGCTGGAAGTGCGCGCGCGCGTCGTCGTCCCGGCCTTCGGCCTCGGCCTGCATGCCCTGCGAGCAGAGCTGGACGACGGGGTTCTCGGGGTTCACGGTCGGATTCCTCTCGTGGAACGTCTTCCGGCCCGTGTTTGCCACCGGCCGGAGTGGAAGGTTCTTCGGTCGAGCGTTCAGCGCACGGGCATGACCAGGGTGGTGAAGCTGCCCTGGTCGGCGGAGCGGACCACCACCGGCCGGTCCGGTGCGGAGAACTCCAGCAGGACGTCGGGCCCGACACCGGCTTCCAGCGCCGGGACGAGCACTGCCGGATCGAAGGCGATGCGCAGCGGTGGCCCGGTGTGCACGGCGGGCCGCTCGACGGTGCACCCGTCGCGGTCGGTGATCAGCAGGTGCCCGTCGTCGGTGCGCAGGACGACCGGGCCGGGCGCTTGGAGCAGCGCCGCGCACAGGGCGCTCCGGTCGGTGATGACCCGGTTCTCCGGGGCGGGCAGGTCGTCCAGGATCAGCTTGTAGTCGGGGAAGGTCTCGTCGCAGGTCGGCAGGGCACGAGACCGGCCGCCGCCGTGCAGCCGCGCGCCGCGGTCGTCGACCTCGATGCCGACCTCGGCCAGCGGCAGCGCCCACGACGCGATGTCGGCCAGTGCGGCGGCGTCGACCACCAGCCTGGTCGCGGCACCGTCGGTGAACGCCGGGCGCAGCGTCCGGACCGCCAGCCGGTAGCGGTCCGTGGCGACCAGCCGCACCTCCTCGTCGAGCTCGACGAGGATGCAGCCCAGCACCGGGAACTCCGCCCGGGCGGCGGCTCCGGCGACCGACGGTGACACCTGGCGCACGGCGCTGGACAGCTCCGCTCCGCCGAGGCGGACCAGCGTCCGCCGCTCACCGCCCGGCAGCGAGCGCAGGATCTCCCCGATCTCGGCCTGCGCGGCCGCCGCCACGTCTCGCGCCCGCTGCGCGTGGGCCGTCAGCGCGGCGCGGGCCTGCTCAGCGGTCCCGTCGAGCACCGCGCCGACCTCGGGCAACGGCACTCCCGCCGCCCGCAACCGGCGCAGCAGCACGGCGCGGGAGAGCTGGTCGGGGGAGTAGTAGCGGTACCCGGTCACCGCGTCGACGTGCGCGGGGATCAGCACGTCGCAGTCGTCGTAGAACCGCAGCGCGCTCGGCGTCAACCCGGCCTGCCGGGCGAAGGCGCCGATGTTCAGGAGCTCGTCGTCCATGAGAGCGATTGTCGGCCTTCAACTCGCTTGAAGGTCAAACCCGGAATCTGGCCGGTGGCGTCGGGCGCGGGGCTGGGTTCGGGTTCAAAGCGGTGGGTTGTCACCCTGGGTGGTGTAGCGATTTCAATTGAAATTGGATCCGTCACGTTCGCGACGGAACCTGCGGTGGGGAGCATCCGATTTCTACCGAAATCGCGGAGGTTTCCCACTGTTCGATCAGTGGTGGTGCGGGGTCCGGTCGAACGGGAGGTGCAGGTCCACAGTAGACCACTGGCGAGGTGCTGCTGCGGGCGCCGCACCAGCACGACGTGAGGGTCGCACCTGTGCTGGGGTCAGCGCGGTTTCTTCGCTGCTGGCGCGGAGGTGGCGCGGTCGCGGTCGAGGTGGTCGTCGAGGTGCTCCAGGAGGCGGCGGAGTTCGCCGACGAGGTGTTCGTAGTCGGCGGGGCTGTAGTCCGGGAGCAGCCGTGCTTCGTTGGCGAGGTGGAGGCGGAAGATCCGGTCCACGACCTCGGCTCCGTGCTCGGTGAGGCGGACGCGGACCGAGCGGCGGTCGTCGGTGTCGCGGATGCGCTCGACCAGGCCCTTGGACTCCATCCGGTCGATGCGGTTGGTGACCGTGCTCGAGGTGATCATCGCCGCGTCGAGCAGTGCGCCGGGGGTGAGTTCGTACGGGGGACCGGAGCGCCGGAGCGTGGTGAGCACGTCGAACTCCCACACCTCCAGCCCGTGCTCGGCGTAGAAGGCCTTCAGCGCGCGGTCGAGGATGCGGGACAGGCGCTGGACCCGCCCCACGATCGCCACCGGCCACAGGTCGTCGGCCAGTTCCGGTGCTTCGTCGCGCCACAGATCCATGATCACGTCGACGCTGTCGGTCATCTCCGCTCCTTACCTCGACGTCGAGATTACCCCGACCGCGCTCAGCACCAGACCACCGCGGCTACCAGGGCTGCGGCGGCCCGGCCATCAGCCACCCCGCTTGATCCGCGCCGCCAGCTCGGACAGCAGGTCGGTGAGCAGGGTGCGGGTGAACCCGTCGGTCAAGACCCCGTCGTCGAACCGTTCGTGCGCGCGGAACACCATCACCTCCGGCTTGGCGAGGACTTCGGCGCCGACGCTGGTGAGGATCTGGCGCAGGCCGAGCTGGGCCCGCACCGTGCCGAGAGCGCCGGGCGAGGCGCCCGCCACCGCGACCGGCTTCCCGCTCATCCCGGAGCCACCGGGCATGCGGCTCATCCAGTCGATCGCGTTCTTCAGCGCCGCGGGGATCGCCGAGTTGTGCTCCGGTGTCGCGATCAGCAGCCCGTCGGCCCGCAGGATCTGCCGGTGCAGTTCGAGCACGGCCTCCGGAAGCGGGTTCTGCTCCAGATCTTCGTTGTACAGCGGCAGATCGCCGAGGCCGGGGTGGACGTGCACGGAAATCGAGCCCGGTGCGAGGTCACGGGCCGCCCGCAGCAGCGCGGTGTTGTAGGGGCCCGCGCGCAGGCTGCCGGACAGGGCGAGGACGTGGTGCTCGGGGACGGTCATTTCGTGCTCCTGTTCATGGACTGGCCCGCCACGAGGGCGAGCAGGGCGATGGTGAATCCGGCGAGTTGCCAGGGCGTGAGCGTCTGGCCGAGCAGGGCGAACCCGACGGCGGTCGCGACGAGCGGGTTCACAGTGGACAGCTGCGACACCGCGGTGGGTGCGAGTCGTTGCACGCCGCGGAACCACAGCGTGTAGGCCAGTGCGGTGCCGACGAGTCCGACGTAGACGAACCCGGCCACGTTCTGGGCGGTGATCGTCGCGGGCAGCCCTTCGGCCACGAGGGTCAGCGGCCAGAGGACGAGCCCGCCGATGGTGAGCTGCCAGCCGGTCATGGTCAGCGGCGGGACCGGTGAGCCCCACTTCTTCCCGAGCACGATCCCCAGGCCCATGATCGAAGTCGCGGCCAGCATCGCGGCGACGCCGACCGGGTCCGGCGCGGTGATGGCAGTGATCGTCATGAGCCCGATCCCCATCGCGGCTACGACGAAGGCGAGCAGGATCCGGCCCGGGGTGCGGGTCTTCAGCAGCACCGCCGCCAGCGCGGCGACGACGAGCGGTTGCAGCGCTCCGAGCGCGGCGGCGAACCCGCCGGGCAGCCGGTAGGCGGCGAGGAAGAGCAGCGGGAAGAACGCCCCGACGTTGAGGAGCGCGAGCGCGATCGCCTTCGGCCACCACCTCCCGCGCGGGAGCGTCCGGGTGAGGGCCAGGATGAGCAGCCCCGCGGGCAGGGCCCGCATCGCCCCGGCCAGCAGTGGCCGATCCGGTGGGAGCAGCAAAGCCGTTGCGGCGTAGACGGTTCCGAAGCCCGCGGGTGCGAGCGCGGTGAGCGCTACGTCGCGCAGCGGCACCGGCGTCCGGCGGGGCACCGCGGGTGCGCTGGTGGTGATGGTGGCCATGTCGTCCGTCCTCGGTTTGTCTCGATATCGAGATAGAACCAGCAGGGGACTGTCGCTGTCAAGTATCTCGTTATCGAGATTTTTACGGCGGCGATGCTGGCGGCTCGGCTCCGGTCCGGCGCGTGTTGCTCCGTCAGGTGCCTTGGATCGAGTGGGTGGGTATCCGCGATCGCTTTCCGCGATTTCCCCGGACGAGTCGGGATTGCCGTGCGGTTCCGGCCCGAAACGGCCGTCCCGCAACGGATTCGGGACGCCCTCACCTCGCCCTGCCGACGAGAGCGTCGTGTAGGGATACCGCCACGGCGGTGATCTCGCCTACCGTTGAAGACATGGACGATGAGCGCGGGATGACTGCGCGACGGGTGCTCCAGCTCGCCGCTGCCCTGCTCGCCCTGACCTCGTGCACGACCGCTCCGGTCACCGCCCCACCGGAATCCCGCTGGGGCCGACCCGCAGTGGTCGCCGACGGCCTCGCGGCGCCGTGGTCGATCGCGTTCCACGAGGGCACCCCGCTGATCAGCGAGCGGGACACCGCCCGGATCGTCGAGCTCTCCCCGACCGGGGACGCCCGCGAGATCGGCACGATCGCAGGCGTCGAGGGCACCGGCGAAGGCGGGCTCCTCGGGATCGCCGTGCGGGGCGGGCACCTGTACGCGTACTTCACCGCAGGCGAGGAGAACCGGATCGAGCGCTACGAGCTCACCGGTGGTGCGGGGACGCTGCGGCTCGGCGCACCGCAGGAGATCCTCGGCGGAATCCCCGCTGCCGGCAACCACAACGGCGGACGCATCGCGTTCGGCCCGGACGGGATGCTCTACGCCACCACCGGCGACGCCCAGACCCGCAACAGCGCGCAGGACCTCGGCTCCCTGGCGGGCAAGATCCTCCGGATGACCCCGGACGGCGGGGTCCCGCCGGACAACCCGTTCCCCGGCTCGCTCGTGCTCAGCTACGGCCACCGCAACGCGCAGGGCATCGCGTGGTCGGCGAGCGGGACGATGTACGCCACGGAGTTCGGCCAGAACACCTGGGACGAGCTGAACATCATCCAACCCGGCGGCAACTACGGCTGGCCCGAGGTGGAGGGCATCGCACACCGGGACGAGTTCGTCGACCCGGTCCAGCAGTGGTCCCCGGCGGACGCCAGCCCGAGCGGTATGACGATCGCGGGGGACACCGCCTACGTCGCCAACCTGCGCGGCGAGCGGATCCGCGAGATCCCGCTGACCGACCCGGCGACCTCGGTCGAGCACTACACCGGCGAGTTCGGCCGCCTCCGGGACGTGGTCCTCGCCCCGGACGGCAAGCTGTTGATCCTCACGAACAACACCGACAGCCGAGGAGACCCGCGCCCGGGCGACGACCACCTCCTGAGCACCGTCCCGGACTGACCTCCCGCTCGCTCAGGACGCGACGGGATTCCCGCCCTCCGCCAGGATTCGCGCTGCCGGATCCGGCCCGTGCCTGCCGTCGAACTCGTCGAACGCGGCCTCGATCTCCGCGTGCACACCGCGGACGTGCGATCCCCACTCGCGATGGGAGCTCGTTCGCGACATCGGTGAGGCGTTGCGCATCGATGTCGGCGAGCGCGACCTTCGCTCCTGCGGCGACGAGAGCCCGGGAGAGGCCGAGGCCGATCCCCGATGCCGCGCCGGTGACGAAAGCCGCTTCTCCTGCTGGCCAGACCATGTTCTGCTCCGCTCTCCCGGGGAATGACAACGACGAGCCTCGCCCGCGGAGGAGCGACCCGGAACCCGCCAACCGCAGCGCGTTCGATGCCGATCGACCGCCAGCTGTCGGGCCGCGCAGGAGACGCGCCCGATCCGGATCGCTCGGCCGGTCACCTGCGTGCGAACGGCGGGACGATTCGCCGAGATATCTGCCGCACCCGGCGGTGGCACCGGCCCGCGTTCCGGCCGAATCATGGAGGAAACGTCACCCGGATGCGGGTGCACCGCAGTGGGAGGAACCCGATGACCCGGAACACCCGACCGCCGTTCGACCCGGAGCTGGAAGCGGTGCTCGCCATCGTCAACGCGGAGGTCCCGGCCATCACGCCGGAGACGATCCCGGCGCTGCGCGAGGCGGGCAACCAGATGGAGGCCGTCGAGGAGATGCTGCGCACCGCGGGAGTCACCCGGCGCGATCTCACGATTCCCGGGTACGAAGGTGCCGACCTGCCCGTATCGGTGTTCGCGCGCGCGGATCACACGGAAGCGGGCCCGGGTTTCTACCAGATCCACGGCGGCGGAATGATCATGGGCGACCGCACGACGGGGATGAGCCACTTCCTGCCCTGGATCGTCGAGCACGACGCGGTCGTCGTCGCGATCGAGTACCGGCTCGCACCGGAGTTCCCCGACCCCTACCCGGTCGAGGACTGCTACGCGGGCCTGCTGGGGACCGCCGAGCACGCCGCCGAACTCGGCATCGACCCCGATCGCCTCATCATCTCCGGCGCCAGCGCCGGCGGCGGACTCGCCGCGGGCACCGCCCTGCTGGCTCGCGATCGCAAGGGGCCCGAGCTCGCCGGGCAGGTCCTGATCTACCCCATGCTCGACGACCGCGATCAATCCGTTTCGACGGCCCAGTACGACGGTTTCGGGCTGTGGGACCGCCAGAGCAACCTGACCGGGTGGAACGCTCTGCTGGGCGAGCGACGCGGCACCGAGGACGTGTCGATCTACGCCGCTCCGGCGCGCGCCACCGATCTGTCCGGGCTCCCGCCTGCGTTCATCGACTGCGGCTCCGCAGAGGTCTTCCGCGACGAGGACGTCGCCTACGCGACGGCGCTGTGGCGCTCCGGCGTCCAGGCCGAGTTGCACGTGTGGCCCGGCGGGTTCCACGGGTTCGACGTGGCCGCCCCGCACACCGCGCTCGCGCGCGGCATGGCGGCTGCCCGCAACGCCTGGGTCGCCCGGCTGCTCGAAAGCTGACCGCCTGCTGAATCCCCCTGACTCCGACCAGCGGAAAGTGTGATCGAAGTTGTCCGTGATGAAGGCCGTCGTGTGCCGTGCCGGAGAGCTGAGCGTGGCGGAGATCCCCGCCCCGCGGCCGGGACCCGGCCAGGTCATGCTCAACGTCGCCAGAGCGGGGATCTGCGGATCCGATCTCCACGCGCGCGTCCACGGGGACTACCTCGCCGAGATGGCCGCGCAGGTCGGGTACCTCGACGCTCCGCGCAGCGATGACGAGGTCGTCGGGTACGGGCCAGGTACGCACCGCCGCTGGAAACCGGGCACGCTGGTGGTGTCGATGCCGATGCGCCGCGACGCCGCAAGATGCGAAAGTGGCAGAACATGCCTAGCCGGGCATCTGCGAATCAGGCGGTCGAGTACCGCATCGTCATTAGCGAGATGGCGGCGAGCCCACTCCGCGGAGCTGGGAAAAGAACTGGTGCGCGATACTGGGATTGAACCAGTGACCTCTACCGTGTCAAGGTAGCGCCTCCGGTTTCGCGACCAGCGTCTTCGTTCTCCGCCGCAGGTCAGCGGCCCTCCTTCCTCCTCGTTCCGACGGGTTCTGACGCGTTGCCGCGTGTTCCCGTCGCCATGAAATCGCCATGTGATCATGGAGGAGGATCCGTGATTTCGCGCCTGAGCCGTCTCCGGCCAGCTCGCCACCACTCGCCGCCCACCCCCGTGCGGAGTCCATGCCAGCAGACCTGGGCGCGCTGTTCCTCGTCTTCAACGCGGGGTGAACAGGTATGAATCCAGATCACCGGCCACGGCGCCCGGACTACTCACTGCAGGTGCAGTGCGCCTGCACTCTCCTGGTAGCAGTTGGCGCGGCCTACGTCTCCTACCGGCATGGTCGAGCCTTCGCCCTGCGCTTCGGCGCAGACGAGACCACCGCCACGCTCTGGCCGCTCATCGTCGACGGCCTGCTCACGTTGGCCACAGTCGAACTGTGGAAAGCCGGCCACCGCCATCGCCCGGCCGGGCGATGGAAGGCATGGCTGTCGTTCACCCTCGGCATCGGGTTGTCGCTGTGCGCCAACATCGCCTCCGCACCCGAGCTGAACGCCTTCTCCATCGCCGTCGCGGCCTGCCCACCGCTGGCACTGCTGTTGTCAGTCGAGCTGCTCAACCAGGCGCTCAAGCGGCGCCGCGCGGAGATGACAGGAGAGACCGTTCAGGAGCCCGACGACGAGAGTGCATCACCCCAGCCGCACTCGACGGCCCCGGGCCAGATCAGCCAGGCCTCGGTAACTTCTGCGGGGATCGGGGACGTGCCAGTGCCGTGCACGGCCGTAAACAACATCCCTGGCCACATCGCTGTCGGTGCCGACGCCGTCCTAGAGGCTCCGCACGGCGACGATGACGATCCACTGAGCGAGGAGGCATACCGACTCGACGCTGAACACTGGCTTCTGTATCAACGTCCAATCTCAGCCGACACGCTCCGTCGAGAGCTCAGCATCGGCTCAACCCGAGCCCGCGCTCTCACACGCCAGATCCGCCAACACCACCAGCTAGGAGCGGTGCCTGCAACGATGGGCTGAGGCGATAGCCTTGCGATCAAGCCATGGGCGAAGGCGACTTGCCGCGGTGGGCGACCGAGGTTCGGCGCCTACCGCGCGGTCAGGTACTACGCCGAATGGCGGAAGTTTCCCGAAAGTCGGTGGGAGCATCGGCGCCGGGTTCGACAACTGAATTCGCAGGTGGCCGGATGTCCAGCACGTTGCCAGGCGACTTCGGAGGATGTGCGAGCGCGTCACGTTCTTAGGAAGTAACGCTAAATGGTCAACGTCATCGGTTCGATCTGAGGGGACTTTAGGGCGAGCTACGGGCTGTCCTGCCCAGCGCGCCACGGTGCTTCAGGATCTTCCAGAGTTTCGAGCAGCAAGCGAGCAAAAGTGGTCGCTGCACCGGCTGCCAGGTGCGCGTGCCTGGGGGAGAGCTTGAGCGTCACTCCGCGGCCGTGGCCAGTGCCGATCTTGTTGCGAAGCTCTGCGACACCCACGGCCATCGAGGCGAGTGAACCGAGGATGCGCTTGACAGCCTCGCCAGCGGGAGCCGTCGGCGCGAGCGTTTCGGGATGGAGTTTCAGGGCTTTGAGGGTGACCTTCACGAGTGCAGGTACGTCGTCGTTCTCGTCGTACTCGATGGTGAGCCTCTGAAGCACCAGCTTGCATACGGACTCGATGAGCTCCTTGCTTGATCCGATCACGACAGCAGGATCACCTTCGAGGCCACGTTCCAGGCGGGTCAGATGCTCGCGCAACACAGCCTCATCGACCTGGGACGACGGCAGCGTTGGAAGAACAACAGCCGAGGTCGGCCGGATCGTCCCGTCCGGCTGCCGCTCGAACCCGTCACGACGTAGCCGTTCCAACAGGCGAACGCGTTGAGGAGCAGGCGTACCGTCCCAGTTCATCATGTCCTCAAGCACCAGCTCGAAAACTGGCATCAGTGTGAGGCAGTCACGCGGGTCGCTCAGGTCCAGAGAATGCAGGTACTGACGGGCCGTCGTTCGGCGTTCGCCCTGTTCTTCGGGTGCCTCGCCCGGGGCGACCGGCACGATCCCAGCGTCGGTGAAGACATCCTCGATCGTCCGGATGGTCCATGACGCGGCGAATTCGTCTAGCAGTGCCCGAATCGTTGCCTTGGACAAAGTTCCTGCCACGCCAAGCCACCTTAGCGATAGCCCAGCGCGGCACCGCACGGCCGCCCGACATCGGAGCTTGCGGCCACGCGCACATGGCCGGTCAGCACCATTCGGTTCCGCTGACCGCAGTCCACCTGCCTCATCCTGGTTCTGTACCGCCCTGATGTCTTGAGGGTGCCGTCGAACGTTTGCATTCATCGGTGCGGTCGATCGCAGCGTCTCGGGCTGGCGTTGGAGGAGCTCTCGACGAACTGTTCGCGGTGTCCAGGGCCAGCCTCGCAGCGCTGAGGCCAGTGTGCGATCAAGCTAGTTGCACTGCGCTACCCAGTAGGATGCTGGTAGAAGATCCACGAGGAGGCGTTGGTGCGGGACATCGAGGACAGTCTCGGACGGGCATGGAACCCGCTTTTGCGTCCCTTGGTCGCAGAGGCATGGCGCTGCTACAACGCAGGCGCTGTACGTGCCTCCATCGCCGCGACTTGGACAGCAGTTACCGCCGATCTCATTGACAAAATCATCGCCCTCGCTGACGACGGCGACGGCGATGCACAGAAATTCCGGAAGCAAATCGATGCGGCGCGGGCTAAAGGGATCAGCACTGATGGGGTCCGCGAAATGCAAGCTGTCGAGGCCAGGCTGCTCGACGAAGCCGCGCGGCTAGAACTGATCGACTCAATCGGATCACGTGAGCTCGCGCGGATACGTGAAGACCGGCATCTATGCGTCCACCCATCGCTGCGTCATCTCGGTGAGGTATACGAACCGCGCCCAGAAGTCGCTCGCGCTCACCTCGCTGTCGCACTAGAAACGCTGCTCACGCATCCGCCGACGCAAGGACGTAAGGCGCTAGAACAGTTCGTCACCTATGCGTGCGATCCATTGTTTTCCGCGACACCTGCCTATATTCAGGCCGTGTACTTTGATCACGTACGCGCAGCAACTCGCCGCAATCTCATTGACATTGCGGCCAAGCACGCCCTATGCGAACTTCCCATCCCCGCAGAATACTCGGCAACCGAAACAGTCGTCGCCGACAGGATGGCTGCAAGCCTGAAAGCGTTCGCCTCGCGCGACCGCGATCTAGTGCGGACGACGATGGCTAGTCTGGTTGATCGATTCCGCCGAGTCGACAGTGAAGTGCAGGTACGCGCACTAGGCCGTTTAGGTGATCAGGACTATTTCTGGGACATGCTCGATCAGCCCCTGGTAGATCGGCTCGATGACCTGGTCTCTCGATCGACGCACGGAACAGAGCCGTGGGCATCCCTCCCCGGCGATGTCGCAACGATGCTTGCCATAGTTCGAGAGCCCATCGCGCGTACGCGACTTCCTAGCCTGGAATCTTTATTTGAAAAATTGCAGCCAGCGCACCGTGCGCAGGTCGCAGCTGTAAGTCCTGCCCCCTACTTTGCCCGCCGCATAGACGATCTGTTGGCCAGTGCGCACAGCTACCGCGCTGCCGAAGATATCGGGTACACCATTGTTGTGCCGCACGGCCCGTACTACAGCCTGGAAATGCTCGAAGAAGTACTTGATGCCTGGAAACAAAACGATCAATGCCGTGTAGCCAGCGGAATGTTGATCGTAGCTGAGCAACTACTCGCGGCAACCGATCACTTGGGTGTCGAACGTTATTCAGTGTTCCGGGAGTTCGTGGATACGGTTAAGGCGATTGAACCGAAGGGCAGCCAGTACACCTATCACGAGCTAGACGAAGCTCTCCTTACCTCCGGGCACTGACCCCATGAGTCGACAATGACCGATAGTATCGGCCGCGCTGGAGTCTACGGCGTCGGCCTCATCGTTTCAAATGTGTTGCAGTGGAAGTTCCGCGAGCAGCACGAATCAGACTGCGGGATAGACGCTATCCTCGAAGTTGCGATGCACGATCGACCAACGGGTCAGCTGCTAGCCATCCAGATCAAGTCTGGCGCCTCCTACTTCCGTGAACCCACGCCGTCCGGCAGCGGCTGGGTGTTCCGCGAATCGAGAAGACCGCGCCTCCTTGACTACTGGCTCAGCTTCGACATCCCTGTCTTGGTCGTGCTCTATGACAGCGCCCGACAGATCGCATACTGGCAGCAAGTCACCTCCACGACGGCAACGCGGACTCATACCGGGTTCAAGCTGATCGTACCCAGAGATCATCGCCTGGACGCATCTGCGGACTATCCACTTCGCGCTATGTCCGCGGCCTGGACACCCGAACGTGAGTCCGGACAATTCCAGATCGTTCGAGCAGTTGCAGCATGCCGTGCAGCTGGCTTACCAGTGGTTCCTAGTAGTCAACTATGGCAGACGTTCAACTCTGGCAGTGCAGAAGTGCTGGCAGTTGACCGCCCTGCCCTGGCGCATCAACTACCTCTCCGTGGCGATGCCCGCGCTGTTTACCGAAGTAATGAGCACTCCGACATGCCGGCTCAGTTCGACATGCAAAGCCTGTCCGGCTCCTGGCATGTAGCGCAGGAAACAACGGTGTATGTGTGCGAGAATCCGATCGTCATGCACACAGCTGCGGCAAAGTTGGGGCAGCGATGCAAGCCACTAATATGCCTCAATGGTTACCCGTCCCGGGCGACTAAGTACCTACTCCTCGGGCTTGCTGGATGCGGTGCTCGGATGCTTATTCACCCCGACCATGACGCACTCGGTAAGCGCCTCATTCGTGATTTGTCCTTCGCGGCTGTGGCGCCAGAGCCCTGGCGCCACAGATGTGTTGGTTCGACATCGCACCACGAGGAACGCTGCCTCGATCACATGCTTTCGGACCTAGCGATTGAGAGTTAGCTCCTTCGATGACCTTCCCAATATCGCCTGAACTGTATTTCCAGCGGAGCCGGAAGGCATAGCTTGGGAATGACCTGGGACGGTCGCAGATCAAGCGTGGGGACGCCGCGGATTTACTGATGACGGTGCCCATGGAAACGGTGTAGGCGACGTTGGAAGCAGGGCCGTCGGGTGGGCTGCGGGATGGGCTGCTGGATCTCAGGTAGGCGGTCTATCGCGCCGACGGCTCGCCCAATCACACGCACGTCTCCTTCCAGCTCTGCTACGTTGACCACGATAGGCCAGGTTGAGCAACGGCATTCAGGGGGTCGAGTGGGCGAGCTGGGTGGACTTCAAAAGTACCTTTACTGGTCAGAGAGGCGGGTACTTCAATGGCTTGAGGGATCCGATATTAAAATACCCAAGCCAAGTCAGCAAAAGCTGACAACGCCAAACTTCGGCAACTTTGCTCCGGCGATAGAAATATCTCGCCCATCGTGCGATGTGTCCAAAACCAAGTTGGCTGAACTATTTAGCAGATCGCTCGGAAAGCGCATCGTCTCGAACCTCGATTCACCGGCCCCTATTGAATTTGCTCAAGGTGTCGGATCCGTGTTGTACGGCCAATTTGTATCGCCGGATGGTGAACCCTTGCGGGCTCTAATGTACTCCAGGGTTGAAGTTGAAAATCAGGATCAGGTTGCGGTGTGCCTCTTTGGGAGTATGGAAAATCTAGCCGACTTCATTGCAGATTCTGAGCCTGTGAAAAAAGGATGGACAGCCTCCTCTGCTGGAGACATTGAACTCTTCCTGAAAACTGGAGAAGTTGACGACGGGATGTACCTAGATTCAGTGGAAGATCTAGCTCGCGAAGCCGTAAAAATCGCCTGTCGGCAAGGGGAGACAAGGCCCGACAGGACGGACGGATACTATCGTGGGTTTACCTATGGTGAAACACGAGACGTTGCGGAGTGGTGTGCCGAAATATACTGGGACGTCGACTTGTCGGAAACTCCATGCGGGCCAGAAGAAGGGCATTCACGCGTGCTGATTGGCGCCCCGCTGTGGGTCCGCACGCCGTCACTTCGCAGCGTCTACTTGTACTCCGAATACACAAAGCGGGAATGGCAGAATATTTCCCAAGATGCACAGCAAGTCGTCAGGGAGTCATTCTGGAAGCGCCTCCAGGGTGCGCTACGTATCATGCGCAAATAGGTAGATAAGGGTGACTGTCAAATATTTGGAGGTGTGCGTCGATGCGAAACTACGCGCAGCGAGTTGCGAAAAAGCTGCAGGCCTGGGCTGATACGCAGGATCCGACCGTCGCTGAGGTCATCGTGGGACATGTCGAAATCCATGACGCTCACGATCGATTTAAACCGGTCCGTGTGGATCTCCGTGAACTCAGCGCCGAGCAGCTTCGATACATGTTTGGCGCCGAAGCCGCTGCGCGAACCGGATCCGGTGCAATTAAGCGCAGCTATGAGGTCGATTCGGCCGATCAATTGCGGTACGCCGCAGCTCGGATTGGGTGTTTGCTTGACCACTCCGGGCTTGGTCCTGGGGATCTTCGCTGGCCGTGCAACGCCTCCTCTCTGGTGCGGGCCCTGCAACTGGGAGCTGCGGCATCCAGTGAACTGGTGAGGGAAGCGACTGAAACGACAGGGCGCGAGCTTGCAGCCGGCCGCACCGTGCTGACCGAAGCGGCTGCTCCTGGCTCTCCCAGGCAAGCCGATGCCATCAAGCAGTTCGAGAGCCTCCGGGACACAGCGGCGCAACACCTTGCCGACGCAGCTAGAAATCTTGAACAGCTCGGTGCGCTTACTGATGCCCTGGAGCGCCCTCCTGGGCCCGCAGCCACCGAGGACGGCGCAACGCTCGTCGACGAAGCTGTCTTGGAGTACAAGGTTTTGCCGTTCATGAGCGGCATCGGCAGGTACCACATCCGGGTTTTCAAGCCCGACGATGCCAAGCCGCTTGTCGTGATCGGCGATCTTAGCGATAACCAGTCAACCTCAGTCATGAACAGCGTGGAGGAGATTGCAGCTGCAGCAGCCGAGAGCCTACTTAACGGAGCAGAGTGTCATGCGGCGGAGTGGGCCCAACTCGTACCTGCTGAACTGTTCCCCTCCCCATCGAATACAGATGTTGTTCCTGCATATGAGCGGGAGCGCACGGAGAAGATCGAGCTCGTGCGCTTCGGCGAACCGTTTGGAAGCCCTGACTTTCGGCCGATCGACCGCGGCAGGCTCGAAGAGCTCGCCGGCGGCCCTGTTCGATCCTGGCACGCCAGCAACTACACCTCCGCCGAACTCGTCAGGTCTGGTGCTCGGATCATCCGCCCGGAGACTCGGTCACGGGTTCCTCAACCCAAGAGACCACCACATTTCAAGGTCGCAGTCGTAGCCGATCCTGATGAGCGGGCTGGCAACGGTGTCTCCGCGGACGAGGCCCAAAGGGATGCCGGAACCAGTCGAAGCCGACGACGATGGTGGTGGCCGGTCAAGCCGCGCAGCAACGGCTCTACCACTTGATCACGCAGTTGCTCCGGGATGGCAGCAACGCCAGCGTCGACCACGTGGCTGCCCCATCCGCTCAAGACCATGACCAATTGCATCCGAGTTCGGCGGCCGGCGAGCAGGCGGTGTACACCTGCCAGGTGTCGCTGCGTGCTGCAGCACCAACAGGTTCTCTGCTGGTGTTGCAGCGCATGCAGAGCAGTCCTCGGATGAGTCCTGTGCGGTGATCGTGATCAAGGTGATCGGGTGGGCCAAGGATCGGGCACGGACCGGCGGCGCGACCACGCCAGTTGTAGTAGCTGATCGAGCACATGGCGCAGACGCCGCCTTGTGCAGCAGCAAGAATTTTGTGTGCAGCTTCACGCCGACCGTGCGACGTCTTGGGTGTGGTGGCGGACGGTTCGACCAGCCGGATCGTGTGGTCGGCGTCTGGGTGAATCCATCGCCAGCGTCCGTCGCTGCGCGGTTCAGGAACTATCTGCGTTGCTGCGATTCCGGTGTACTTGCGCCAGGTCGCCCAAGCGCCCAGAGCGCCTGGCGATCCCCACGACGCGCGCAGGTTCCCCAGCGTGAGATCGCGGGCAAGGCTCTTGCCGCCGAACTCACGCTGATGTTGCGACGGCAAAGAGATCAACACAGCGCTGTAGGCGACGACGCCGGGATCAGTGGAACCGATCCGCGGGATGAGCTGCACGTGCGAGTCGTGCACGAGCCGGACGAAATCGGCCTCGTTCAGCGCATTTTCCGCAGCCTGGCGGATCGTCCGCTCCAGTATGTAACGAGGGGGTTCATCGAGACGAAGTCGCTTCGCCAACTCGACTTCGCCGCGATGGTAGTTGGCACGCGGGGGCTGTGAGATGCCATCCCGGGGCATGATGCGCGGCCAGTCGGGTGTCGTCGCTGTCGCTTGCAGGTCATCGATCATCGCGTTCACCTGGTCAAGCGATACTCCGGCCAGTGGACGTCGTAGCTCGCGCTGCAGATAGTCGAAGGAGAACTCCTTACCTACATCGAAACCATCGACCAGAGCACGCATTCGCGCGGAGTCGATCAGTCTGTGCCGTTCCAACAGGCGCGCGGCTTCGTGCACCACCGATGCCTCGTCCAGCGGATCCCACCACGTGCTGTTGGTCGCGCGCTCGGCAACAAGGAGAACATCCTCGCCGCAAGCCAGGGCACAACATCCCTGTGCGCTGGGTGTGGGTGCACAAGTTCTGGGCAGCGGACCGGATCAGCATCTGTAGAACGGTCTCGACGCACTCGATGAACTCGGGGTGGCAATCGCCGCAACAGATCTGCCGTACAACCGGCACTGCGCCACCCGGCACCGCATCGGGCTCGCCGGCCCACAAGCCTTCATGAGGAAGTCGATCCACCCGTCCTCCTTACAACGGACCGCGTCACAACCGGAATCGGTTACCAGCGCGCACGTTATACAGCCACACCGACAGAATGTTGAGTACGGAGATCCGTCCGGCCGTTTTCCTAGACCAACCTCCCGCTGCCCAGGGTGGTTCGCTACCGAAAGGTCGCAACCTCCCCGAGCCAAGCCAGTCACGCGGTGGCCGTCTGCCGTTGGTGGCTGATCGTCGACTCGTGTCGTCGGAAGATCCCTGTGCACTCACTCGTTCGAGCGAAGTCGAGTCGAGGGACTTCGGGAACTGTCAGGGGCTGGGGGCATAGTTGCGCGGGCCGGGACCTGGGGGAATCTCGGCGGCCGTTGCAGACACGCCGAACGATTGGATGGGCAGCCGGGTGGGAGTATTCGCAGATCAGAGCATGAACACTCAGTCGAGTCCTCTCGTCGAAAACATCCAGTTGGATGAAGGGTGCCCAGAACACTTGCGTGCAACGGTGATTGAAGCAAGCTGGCCGATAGGTGCGATCTGTCCGCTGGCGCCGGGTATGAGAGAGGCGAGCTGACGGTGACACGACTCTTCGATCGGGTGTTGGCACACGGCTCACGCATCAGCTTGTATGACCTCCTCGAAGCTTATGCTCACGTCCTGGAGCGAAAAGAAGACAAGGTGGCAGCCCGCGAGCACGCCGAGCGTTTGCAGAACCCTGCGCTGATCCAGTTCGCCAAAGCCGTCCGGCCACAGGGCAGCGGCGTGAGGACGGACGTATGGAAGCAGGCAACGGTGGTCAGCGCGGACAACGTTGTGCGCTACCTTGCCCAGCATCGGCTCGGCGAAGGCGATCTGCGCGCGATGCTGGCCAATATCGCGGTCGTCCCTGCCTATGAGCACATGTTTGTGGAAGCTCGTTGCGTTGGTCCCGGAATGCTGGCCGGAGCATCGGCTTTCGGGTGGTTCGTGATGTGTGAGGAACACGCTGACGGCGGCTGGCAGATGACAGCGGCGCTTACGCTCGAATGGAGCAAGGGGCATCCAATCGGGCCGATCGCCGTATTGCATTGGCGCCTCGACGAGCGCGGCCGATACGTGGCCGACGAGACCCGCGAACCACTTCAACAAGCACAGTTCCCGGAATCACCGGAGCATCCGGGCGTGCTCAGCGATCTTTGCGAATCGTTTCTCAGCATGGCCGACGGAGCTGCAGGTGCGCTGCTCATGACGTTGGGGATGATGCACTGCAAGAACGTCCAGACCGACACGATCCAACCGGAGGTGAAGCAGTCGCAACGGCATCAACGCCGTCACGGACAGCCATTGACGCGGTACCACGTCATCGACGTTCACCCCGTGACGCGCACGCTGGATACCGAAGGCCATGCTAAGCGGGACGGTATCGGTGTCGCCTTCCATCGATGCCGTGGCCACTTCAAGACGTTCCGCCCGGATGCGCCCTTGTTCGGCAAACTCACCGGGCAGTACTGGTGGAACGCTCACCAGAGAGGCGACCACCGCAACGGAACCACTAAAACGGCCTACCGCGTGCATCCGCCCGCGGACGACCACGTGGGCGTGGTCTACGAAGGCCGACTTGCCGAGTTGCTGCCTTCGTACGGTGCCGCTGAGGAGGGCAGCCTTGACCGGTCAGCGAACGCGAAGGCAGCCCATGACGCTGTTCAAGACCAGCTCGCCGCCGCCCTCACAGAAGCCGGCTTCACGCCGCTACGCCCCGCACCACACGAGCCCCAGTACGACCTTGCCTGGCAACACGGCAACGAACTGTGGATCGCCGAGGTCAAGAGCACGACCGCTAGCAACGAGGTACGCCAAGTCAGAGCAGCGATCGGCCAAGTGCTGCACTACCGCAGTGAACTCGCCAACGCGGGCCGGACTGTCCGTATGGTTATTGCCACCGAGCATCCCGTGAACGACCGAGCGCTTATCGAGGCATGTCGAACCACCGACATCGCCCTCACCAGCCCTGCCGAGTTCAACCAGCTCATTCAAGCCCAAGCAAGCTGAGGATAAGGTGCGGAAACCAAGGGCAACACCCATCGAGCCGCGCCACCGCACCACCGCTCCAAAGGCAGGGAAACGAGCAGCTCTCGTGCCGGTATTGTGCCGGGTTCAACAGCATGGCCTCTCACAGCCTTGACAGACCCGGAACCCAGCGAGGCCTCTAACGGTCCGTGAGGGCGTATGGCGTCGTCCACGACCGTCGGATCGGCGGTCGTGGACGAGGAGAGGCCAGATCCCTTTCGTACGCGCCCGATCCAAGGCGGGTAAGTAGCGTCAGAGCTTGTGTCTTGATCCAATTGGGCGATGTCTGCTGAATCTTGTTCGGGGAGGACTGCCTGTTCCTAGCCTGTAGGTCGGTCAGGATGAACCGATCTCGGGAGGATCGAGCCTGTGGGCGACGGATTCCGCGTCGATCTAGCGGCACTGAAAGACGCGGCTGGCGGGGTGTCGGGAACGCTGGAGCAGGCCAGCCGCCGCAAGGTCAGCGACATCGACTGCGACAAGCAATCGGTGGGCCATGACCGGCTTGCGGACACCGTCGAGGACTTCTGCACTCGCTGGTCGCTGGGTGTGGAGAACCTCGCCAGAGACGCGCAGGAGATCTCCGGGCGGCTCACCGAGTGCGTCACGGTCTACGAGGAACTGGATCAAGGAGCTCAGGACCGCTTCAACAAGATCCTGCAGGGCATGGGCGAGGATCCGGCAGCGCGGTGATAGCGGAACTCGGCGAGACCAGCGATCCCAAGGCCCTCGTACCCGGGAACGCGGACAGCATCCACAAGACCGCGTGGTCGATGACCGTGTACGGCGACCTGCTGCACGAGGCCGGATCCGGGCTCCAGCGCATCGACACCACCGAGGGCTGGAGCGGTGAGGCGGCCGAGCAGTTCCGGTCGGCCTTCGACGGCGAGCCGGCCAAGTGGCTGGAGGCTGGCGACTGCTTCCACACCGCGAGCAAGGCCCTGAAGACCTACACCACCACACTGACGTGGGCCCAGGACCAAGCGGCCGAGGCGGTCCGTTTGTGGGACCAGGGCCAGGCCACGACCCGTGAAGCCGCCGCCCAGCACGACCGGGCCGCGCAGCAAGCCCCGCCCGGCGCTCCGGCGGTCCCTTTCACCGATCCCGGCGAGGCCCAACGCCAAGCCGCCCGTGACACGCTCAACCGAGCCCGGAGTCAACTCGCTGCCGCGGGCGAGGTCGCCGCCGATGCCGTGGGCCAGGCCCGCGACCGAGCTCCGGAGGAGCCCGGTTGGCCGGAGCAAGCGGCGAGCGCGGTTGGCACCGCTGCCGCGCACGCGGTCAATGCCGTGGCCTCGTTCGGCAACGCCGTGATCAACCATCCCGAAATGGTCCTCGGCGCGGTGGGCGGTGCCGCGCTCACCGCGGTTAGCTCCGCCGGTGTCGTCGCCAGCGGGGCACTCGATGCCAGCGGCGTCGGGGCCATCGCCGGCGGCCCCCTCGGGGTCGTGTCGGCAGCTGGAGCCGTCACCGGCGTCGGCATGGTGGGGGCGTCGATCGGAGGGATGGCTTACGAAGCCGCGGGAGACGATGCGGTCGAGGTGTTCGATACCGACGGCAGCGACGACCTGCCGAACCAGTCCACCGAGGCCACCGCGTGGGACCAGGTTGCGGGGAACGCACCGAACCCGGCAGACATCCATCTCCCGGAACTCGACGGAATCCACATCCTCGACGGCGGCGCCGACGGAACAGGCGGTCACTTCTACGGCACAGGAATCCCGGGTAAGACCGAGTTCCCCGAATCCTGGGACGACGCCGCGATCCTCGGCGCGGTCGAGGAGGTGGCCAAGAACCCGGACAGCCCGCCGGTGCTGTCCGACAGCGGGAACTACCGAGTCAGCGGAACCGTGGACGGTGTGGAGATCGGCGGCTACGTGACACCGGAAGGACAGGTCAAGACCGGCTTCCCCGTGCGCGGCGAGGGAGTCGTGCGCAACGACGAGTTCGGCAACCCCCACCCAGTACCCTGAAGTAAGTGAGCGGAGACAGAACGACGATGGACACCAAGCTCAACGAGGCAGCACGCGAGCTACTGGAGCAGCTCGCTGACCGCCTCCCCAAGCGTCGGCTGCCCGCATACCGCGCACTCGCCGACGCCGGCGAGACGGCTCAGCTGCTCAACGAGCTGTGCAAGATCCTGATCGGCCGCGGCACCGCAGTGACACCAGCAGAGAAGGCAACGCTGACCCAGCTGCTAGATACCGTCCCCGCCGGCGACTACGACTACATCAACAACCGCGACCAGACCCTGGCCGCGATCCAAGTCGCCGAGCAGCCACAGGCCACCACCCACGACGACTTGCGCGCGCTCAGCGCGGGTACACATGCCCTTCTGGAACGTCTGGCCGATCGCCTCCCACAAGACCGATTGGAGGAGTACCGCACGCTGAGTCGTGTCGGTGAGTGGTCGATGCTGGTCGATTTGTTGTCGGCGAGCCTGGTCACCCGACGGATCCCGATCAGCCCTTCCGAACGGGATGCACTCGCCGCTCTGCTGAACTGGTTCCGCCCGGCCGCGGTGGCCGATCTCGCCTACGTCCGCGACCGCGAGAACACTCTCGCGGCGCTGAACGTCACCGACCAGCCCTGAGCGGACCACCGCGAGCCCGCCCTGGAAGCGCTACGAAAAGAGGCGAAGAACTGTCAGATCCGCGTGGTAGCGAGTAGCCACCATGTCGAACCGGAAACACAACGCCGCTGCCGAAGCTGTCCTGTTCGCCGTATCCACCCGATGTGCTTACCCGGATTGCCGGATTCCTACCGTCAGCCTCACTGCTGACGAGAAGGCGTCCAAGAACGTGCAGGCCGCGCACATCGTTCCCGTCTCCAGCTCCATGCCCCGCTGGCGAAAGATGGACCCGGCCGCACGCGACAACTACCCGAACCTGATCCTGCTGTGCACCGCGCACCACAACCTGGTCGACAAGAGTGCCCGCGCTCACCAGTTCACCGAAGCGATGCTGCTGCAGTGGAAGCACGACGCCGAACACGAGTTACGGGAGAAGTTCGACGGGATCGACCGCTATACCTACACCGAGATCCAAACCATGATCACCCTTGCCAACGAGAAGGGCACCAATGTGATCATGTCGGGCATCGGTGAGCTGGGGAACAAAGTCAACGCCGGAACAGCGAAGATCCTTACCGTGCTGTACCAGCAGGCAGCCGACAAGCGCCGCGACTACGAAGCAGCCGCGATGTTGCACACCGCCGCCGAGAGGCTGACATCGGGTGACTTCGCCGATACGGTGTACGCTCTGGGCGGTGCTGCTGATCGACTCGTGGATTTTGGGGATACCGTCAGCGAATTGCAGACCGCCACTGGAAAGCTGAATGCCTTCAGCCTCGATGTGTTCATGAACGCGGTGGACGACGCCAGCACCGTGGTCAACGCTATCCAGAACGCTGAGATCAGCACCGGTCCCGATGCCACCGCGTTAGCTCGCACCGTCGCGAAGCACGTCATCTCCGCGCTCGATGAAGACGGCAACCGGCAGGCCGTTAGCCCGGTCCCCGAGATACCTCGGTTCGACTGGAAACACGTCTTGCTAACCGGGATCGTGTTGGGTGTTGCTCTGTCCGCATTGATCATCTGGGCTGTGGTGTGGCTGACCCAGCGGTCGTAACCGTGTCGCCCATCCCAACCCTACCTACACGCGAACTCCGGTTAGAGCACGCGCCCCAGCGCCGACCTGCCGAAGGCAAAGCGGGGTGGCCAACGATAGCGACCACGCCCGCGCCGACATCCCTCGTGAGCCTGACGGTCGTTGCTGCTCCGGTCCGGATAGGAGGGACAGCTACCCGCACAACGTCATTTCCGGCGTGTTGTCGCGGTCAAACTCGCCTCGGGTGACGCCATCTCGGAATGCCGCGACTTCGGCTTCGGTGAACGTCAGCTCCGCGGCCGTTCCACCGGGCTGAGGCACGGTGCTGCGGAAGGCGTACATCCCGTCGGTGCGGCGAGTCATTTCCAGGCAGAGGCCGCTGGTCTGCCCGGAGCGCGTACTGGTGAGGAACTGGTCGAACTGCGCTTCGGTGAACACGAGGCGGTGGTCGTCCGGGGCTCCGAAGGCGGTCTTGTCGTCGCGGAGCTCGACCCAGCCGTCCCGGCGGGCAACGCGCACGCACTCCTTGTTCGGTTGGCTGGCGCTCGCCTTGCGAAAGTCGTGTTCGGCGAAGGTCGGCGGAGTGCTGGTCATGAGTGGTTGTCTCCTCGGATGCTCACTTCCTGAAGTCCTGGAGGACCGACTTCAGGAACTTTCGGGTCTCCCCGAACCGTAGCGCGGCGTTGGAGACGCGAGCCCAGGCCGCTTCGTGCGCAGCGAGCGCCTTCTTGTCGTCGAGGTAGCGGATCTCGCCTTCGCCCTCGATGTAGACCAACTCCAGCGGTCCGGCCGCGCCAGGCGAGGGCACGTGGATCATCGTGAACGGGCTCGCGATCGGGGACCGCTGGCCGGGAGACTGCTCGAACGGCATCACCTGGAGCATGACGTTCGGCCGCTGCGAGAGCTTGATCAAGTGGTCGATCTGCTCGCGCATAACCTCTGCGTCACCCCAGACGCGCCGCACGCACGATTCGGAGAGCACGAACTGGACAACTGGCGGCTCCGGCTTGTCCAGGATGTCTTGGCGGGCCAGTCGCGCCTTGATCCGATCTTCCAGAGACACCTCGCCGGTTTCCGGCTGATCGGAGTGTTGCGCCCGGACGTAGGACTCGCACTGCAGCAGTCCAGGCACGACCTCGACCTGCGCCGCGCGGATCTGGCCGGCGTGCTTCTCCAGGTCCACCAGCAACCGAAGATCCTCGGCGTAGGCGCGGTTGTGCCCGGTGCTCCAGAAGCCGCGCTTGTGGTTGTCTCGTCGCAGCTCGCGAAGGGCCTCTTGATAGCCCTCGTCATCGAAGCCGAGTTTGCCGGCGAGCATGACCAGATCACCAGGCGAGATACTGCCGCCTCCGTTGATCAAGAGTGCGATGCGGGACTGGCTCGTCTCGATGAGCTTGGCCGTCTCGGCCTGCGAAATACCAGCTTGCTCGATCATGTGTGCGATCTCGCGGCCGAGCAGCAGCTTCTTGGCAGTACGAACCGTGGCTGACATCGGAAGCCTTTCCGTGAAGCGTGGCGGACACTGCAGAGCTTCGTCTCGAAGGCAGGGTATCGCCACCTTCCACCCGAATGGAGGGGTAACCAAGACTTGCAATGCAAGCTTTCATCACGCACCCTTGGTCGTGTCAGGGCTGAAGATATGCGATCTCGGTTCCATCCGAGCACCCGGCCCGGCGACGTGTACGGAGCTCACCGCTACCCATGATCTTTCAGTCTGCAAGGCGGGTGTCGGTGCTGCGTGATCGGGAATGTAGGCCACGTCCACAAGGGAGTACGCCATGGCTTCCGACACGAGACACGAAGTGCCATGCACCGATGTAGCAGGACGAAAGAGGGCGGTATGCGCCTTCCCACTCGCTGGTGGCGGTGTGGGGATCCAGCCACCGCCTGGTGAGTGGTTCGAGCTGGATGGCACCCAGCTTCGGGACTTGCTCGTCGCGGCTCGGGAAGCGATGCGGGAGTCGCACGACAACTACGCCCCGGTGCCTCGGACGATCGTGGCGGGTGGGACATGTTCCTGAGCGAGATCAACGAATCGGTGCGGCAGCGCCTCGACGACGTGGCGCGGATCGTCAATGACGGTGATGATCACGCTGTAACCGAGGTTGCCCGCTCGGAGGTGCCACACCTCGTCGGAGCGGTCTGGGCGCTACTCGCAGAGCACCAGCCCAACGAGCTCGGCGAGTGCCCGGCGTGTTCCCGCGGTATGTGGCGGTGGCAGCGGCCGTGGCGCCGACCGACCTCCCCGTGCAAGGCCTACCTCTCGGCTTGGCGGGCCTTATTCGACGAAGCTCGTGACGAGCCTCGTCACGCCTCGCACTGAAACCCCTTGGCCCGGTTTGGCTCCTGGTTCCCCGGCCCGAGAGCCAGACCGCCGGCGGGCGACGCGTCGCCGGGCTGCACCCCGAAGCAGCCAATGACCTCGACGGCGCGTCGCCCGCCGGGCCTACACGAACCGCCTTGCACATCCATCTCCGGCACGGCGTGATCTTCTCTTCGTCACGGGCACTTCTCGTGGTGCCGTTCCCAAACTCCCGGCGGGCTGCGGTGATTCCCCGACACCCGTAGTCCGCCGGGCCCCACCAGCGGAGTGATGCCGATGTGGCAGACAAGCCGCAGCCTCTCGGTCCTGGAGTTGCTGTCAAAGCTGGGATATCCGCGCGGTCGACAGGACTGGACGGTCCGCGGCCGTGACGCCCGCGGACGGCGGGTCCGGCTGCGTGTCGGCCTGGCCCCTGAAAGCGTGACGCTGGCGGCCACGCGCGACGGGCCAATCACACTGTCGCCGCTGGAAGCGGGGCGGTTGAGGGCCGCAGTGCGGGAGGCCGTTTACCTCCGAGCACTACTGGCGACACCAGGTGCCCGCACCCGCCATCGCCGCACCGTGCCGCTGTATGGGGCGTTTTTCGCCTCCAGGAAACAGTCATCAACCAGGAATTGCGAGAACAGCCATGACGCTCCAAGGCAGAGGATTCACCTACGGACCGCCAAAAAAGACCCACGAGGACACGCAGCATGACCTCGCCGCTTCCGCAGACTGGTATCGGAAGCAGCTGAGCTGGCCGGTGACCTTCGATCCCATTCATCGCCGACTGGTCCTGCGCACCGGTGAGATGCTGGATGCCGTCGTCATGCCGGACTGGTTGGCCAGGCAGGTCGCGACCGACCTTGAGTTGAGTCTGCTGGCAGGCCCGATTTGCATCGATGCCACCGAAACTTGGTGGACCTTTTTCATCCAGCCCGGCCAGAAGAAGGGAACCGATGTTCCCCCGGAGCTCCGTCGCTGCCGGGTACACGTCGTACCGAGTGGGGGCCAGAGCATCGTTCCCTGCCACCAAGACACCCACTACTGGCGGGTTGCTCCGAAACTCAACGGGACATTGCCACCGTGGACCGCTGTGATGGGGACTGCGAGACGAGTCCTGAGCTACCTGGAGCCCTAGAGCATCGTACTTAGATCGTCCATAAAGGACAGGGTGCCTCGGCTGGCTGGTAGCTGCCGCAAGTAAAGAGGATTCGAGTGTGCGCGCGACGTCCGCAGCGCGCGCTCTGCGCGGGTTGAGCCGCCCCAAGCGCCCCTCCAACCGGGGCGGCTCCCCATCTCGTTCGACGTGTCGGCGATTCGAGTATTTGACCTACTTTAGTGGGGAGTATTGCTTTGGTGTCTGTCGTCTGGGTGGTCGTGATTGGTGTAGCGGCGCTTGCCGTTGGTGCTTGCGCTGGCTTGGCGTGGTCGTTTCGAGACACGCGCGGGCGGCACGGCGCTTATCTTCCAGCCTTCTCCGCGTTTGCGGTCATCGCTCGTGTTCGAGGTGTCGACGATGCGGAGCCTGAGAAAAGCATGCCGTATTTTAATTGCGAGGATGAACAGGAATCTTTGTCAGCTGATCAGGAAGTGACGGAGAGGCTCTACACCGTTCATGCCGTGGCGCTCGACGAAGTAAGCAACGTCGATGGTCCAGCTTCTTACAGCTATGGGCTGATCAGAGCATCAGCCCCTGATGAGGAAGAGCCCGAGATCGAATGGCCTGGTCCTGACTCAGAAGCTGATTCGCCGCAAGTCCCCTCCCGCCAGCGAGCCCTGTGGATCCCGGCAGTGTCGGAGGAGTCAACGGGGAGGCACGTATTGCGTGAAACTGGAAGATATGCACTGGGGCGGAGCTGGGCTTCATGAATTCGCCACATTCCAAAACTTGACTTCAGGAGAATCCGTGAATGAATTTAGTGTTTCGTCGCGCTCGAATCGCTTTTCGGGCGAGCGTAAGCGAAGCGAATCGGAACGGGCCGCGGTGCAGTACGCGGAAAAGGGGTGGCCCGTGCTTCCGGGATCCGCCTACGACGGGAAACGCTTCGTCGAGCCCTGTACGCGGAAGGTCACCCCCGGCCTGTGTTCGATCGTGGCGCGGAATCGCTACCACCGATCCCGTGCAAGCGGCTCGCTACTGGGCGACAGCCAACGAGCGACTGCTACCCACCGTGCTGCTGCGCTCCGGCACAGCGTTCCGGCTGGTATCAGTTGCAGGCAATTTGGCCCAGTGGGCGCTGCGAACCGAGATGTGGGAGTCCCAGCCAGGCCCGGTGCTGTACCGAGGCGACTTGGCGCGGGCCTACTTCCTGGTGGACAAGCGCGAGCTGTCGGTCTCCGGGCATCATCCCGATGAAGTTGTGGCAATGACACCTGGCGACTGGACAGCAGCCCCGCCCTCTCGCATCCGGGGAGTCAACGTCATCTGGTGGGTGGCACCGGAAGCGGTGGACTGGCGGCCAGCATCGGCTTCCACGCTGACCGCGGCGCTGACCCGGGGTTGCCGGGACCGCCGCACCGCCCGAGCCTCAGCACGACGGTGAGGAGGCGAAACAGGCAGGCTTGCTCCGAGATGGCGTCAGGCAGTTTCCACGCCGGCTTGGAGCGGCTGCCCGCTCCTTGGCTGTGCCTGTCTTCAGCGTCCGCTCTGAAGTGATTGCAGGATTGGCATTGCGGCGATCTGCTGCGCGCTGAGGTCGTCCCAGTGGAGCCCGGCGGGCCGCCGCGGTGGCGAGCAGGTGATCACCTCGTCGGGGGTGACGATCAGGTCGACGCTGAAGTCGTGGCGGGTCTCCAGGATGTCGGTATCGACGACCTGGAGGGAATGCACGATCGTGGTGTCGGCGCTGATCAGCCCGGCTTGCGCCAAGGGGGCGACCTCGATGTCGGAGTAGCCGGCGCCCTTGCCCAGCCGTACACCGGCGTGGTTCACGGCGACGCTGCCGCAGATGATTAAGTCGACCGGCCGCAGCTCGTCCAGGCCGATGTTGCGTGCTATGGATGCGGCGACGCGGCTGGACGCCGCTTCCTCTGGAGCGACAGTCAGCTCGGCGGGGTCCAGGAGGTAGAAGGGCTGTGGCTGTGCGAGTTTCGGCACGGCCATGTAGACGAGCTTGCCTTCGCGCAAGGCGCGTGCACGGGCCGGGAGCTGGGCTTTGTCCGGTACGGCCTTGACCACGGCGGCGTCCTGCCAGACCTGCAGCTCCGCGAGCCGGTCGGCCGCGGCGTCGGCACCGATGAAGTTGGGGATCCGGCCGTGCGCGCTGCCGGCTTCGGCGTCGGCACCGTGGCGGTCCAGCAGGTCCCACACCCGGTTCCGGATGGTGTCCTTACACGCGTTCACCTCGGTCCTGGCCACCGTGTCGCTCCTCGTCACGCCGTGGTCATCAACGATGAGCACCCGATCGTAGACATCCTGCACGACAGGCTCGGCATGCCAGCGCCGCATTTTTCGCACGGCGTTGGAGACGGTGCTCAATCCACCACCGCCGCGGGCGGCGCGCGGCCGTACGGACGCAAGAATCGACTCACACAAGAGGATCACCCGAAACGAGTAAGGGCGTCACTCTGTCGTCTTCGCCGCAGCGTCGTCCTGTGACGGGTTTGTACTGGGTATGGACGTCCAGGTTGCGAATGCCTCCCGGCGTTGCGTGTTCATCAAGGTGGACGTGACACAACACAGAGCGGCGTGACCTGTCGTCGGACTGGGTGCTCCCGTGCGCGGTCAGTTACACGAACAGCCGCCTGACTCTCACACTCTGCTACTCAAACTTACGTTTGAACTGCGGTTTTGTCGGTGCCTGTGCCTAGCGTGAAGAGCCGTGAATGTCAGGACACGGCGGCTGAGCACCGCGAAGGTTGACGCTGCAGCGTTCTGCCGGCAGTACCGGCTACGACGAGGGTGGACGCCGCGCAGTGAGCGATGACGATGACGGTCGCGGGAGCGCGCCGGGACAGGCTCGGTTGAGCAGGTGGGAGCTGGCCGGCTTTCCTGGCCGCGTCGAAATCGCGAACTACCTCACCCAGGAGCACACCTCGCAGTATCGGTTGATCGTCGATGTGCTGTTCGATGCTCAAGAAGTGGCCCTGACCGGAATCGGGCGGGACGAGCTACTGACCGCACTCCAAGACCGCATCGAGGCTGCAGTCGGCGGCCTTCAGGCGCGGGAACTGACGATGCCACCGGTGCTGGACCTGGACGCCCGGATGCACCAGTTGGAGCAATGGGGCGTGGTGCACAGCTGGCAGGACCGGGCCCGCACGGAGGCGGATTTCGTCCGATCGCGGGACCGCTACCAGCTCACACCAGAAGCAGCAGATTTGCACGGCTGGCTGCGTCAGCGCGGTGATGATCACTCGGCGATGGCGTCGGCCGCGGCGTTCGCGCCCGCTGTGATCGCTGATCGTCTCGACGACATGCTTGGCGCAGCTAGCGTCAAGGACTATCCGGCCGCTGCTCAGGCGTGGTCGCAGGTGCGTACCACGCTGAAGAACATGGCCGACGCCGCGCGGATCTGGCAGTCGCGCTTGGCTTCGGCGCTGGCGGGTACGCCGGATGAGGGCAAGATCACGCAGCTGCGGGACACGGTCATGTCCTACATCACCGTGTGGGGCGCTGGGATCGACACCTACACCGCACGTATTCGCAACGCGGTGCAGCGGCTGGACGACATGGGTCCCCAGCTGTGGCGAGAGGTCGCAGTGGTCGGTCTGGATCCGGAGGCCCGTGAGGAAACGATCTCGACCATGGCCGAAGTCCACCACGCTGGGGTGGACACCCTGCGGGCGTGGTTCGCCACCAGCGACAATCAGGCGGCACGGTTGCGCCGGCAGGTCCGCGATGCGGTGACACCGCTGCTGCGTGGAACCCGCGCCTTGCTGTCGACCGGTGGCCATATCACCCGGCAGGCCGAGCTGTTTCGGGTCGCCGCCGTCATCGACTCGGCGACCGACGACCAAGAGGCGTGGCGGGTGTGGTGTCAGGCCACCGGACAGTGGTCGGCCCGCCATCTACCCGGTGAACCGGCCGATCCACCGGTGGGCGTCGCGCGCACGTCGTTCTGGGAAGCGCCGCCGGTGTCGATCGACGCCGTCGCGCGACAACGTTCCCGCAGCACGAGCGGCGGTCCGCCGGCGCAGGTGCCTAACCGGCGCAGCGCGCGGGATCAGGCACGACGGCTGCTGGAGAAGCAGCGCCGAGAGCAGTCCGCGGCTGAGCGTGAGCTCCTGGCACGTTCCGGCACCCCACTGTCGACGTGGACACCGCTAGGGGCGGGGGAGGCGGAGCTGTTCTGGGGTGTGCTGACCGCGGTGGCCTCCGCCCGCACCGCCAACGATGCTGAGGTGCGCCGCGTGACCACGGCCGATGGCCGGTGGCTGGTGATCGCGCATCCCCCGGCTCGGCCCGACGATTCCGCGCGGGTGCGCACACCCGGTGGTGACATCGTCTGCGGCGATTGGACGTTGGAGTTGATCCCCGCATGACAGCCCGGGTGTACGACGAACTTCCCGAGTCGGTACGCAAGCACACCGCGCAGAGAGCATGGCTGGGACTGCTGGCGTTTCCGATACTGACCTATCAGACCAACCCGCGGCTCTATCGCGCCGTGCTGGACAACCGTGGCACGCTGACTCGGTGGGCGGCGCGCGTCGGGTACCGGCTGACCACCTCCGTCGGGGTCGTCCGGCTGCATCGCGATCCGGCTGGCCCGGAGTTGACTGCCGCGCCAGTGACCGTGGAGCCACCTTCGCGCCGGGAACTGGTGCTGCGGATCCTGCTGGCCGCCGCATGTGAAGAGATTACCGGCAGCACTACGGTGCAGTACCTGTCCGATGCGGTCCGGGCAGCCTCGGTCAGTCCGGCCTGCCACGTCACGCCGTACGACCCCAACCCGGGCAAGGACGAGGGTCGTCGCAAGGCGCGCATGGAGCGGCAGATGTTCCTGAAGGCGGTCGACCACATGGTGCGGTGCGGCGTGCTGATCCGCCGTACCTCCGATGACGCGTTGCTGCGTCAGTGGGAGGACGACGGGGAAGGGATCGGCGGCGGTTTCGAAGTCAATCCCGACGCGTTGCTGCAGTTCATCGACCCGCACACCGTGCATCGCGTGTTCACCGCCGACAGCGGCTACGTCGAGGACGTTCGGACGGCGACGCGGCGGCAACGCATGCTGCGCCGGCTGCTGGAGGACACCGCGTTGCTGTACGGCGACCTGCGTCCCGAGGATGCCGACTACGCCCGCGCACAACGGTCTTCCCTGGCCGCTGCCGCGACGGAGATGACCGGTGGCGCCCTGGAGATCAGGGCGGAAGGGATGCTGCTGAGGCTGCCGGAGGACAGCCCTCCAGGTCTCGTCGTGGCCTTCCCCGGAAGCAAGCGCTCCTCGTGGTTCGCGCTGAACATCCTGGATGCCGCGATCGCTGCCGGTCCGCCGCCCGATGCTGTAGGCCGGGTCGCGGTGGCCTCAGCTGTCATCGACGAACTCATCGCGGAAGTCGCCGCCCGGTACGCCAAGGCTCTCACCGACGAGTTGCGCGGTGGCGTGGGCCGGCTGCGCACAGCCGTCGAACCGATCCTGCAGACTGTCGGACTCGTGCGCGTCAGTCCTAGTCGTGAGTGGATCATTCAGCCCACCGCCGCGCGGTTCCGCAATCCGCGGGTCAGCTTCCAACCGGTTCTCACCGCCGACAATGGCGAGTTCGACACCAACTTGATGATCAACCTTGAGATGGATGACAGCCGATGACCCAGGCCGATAGCGCTGCAACAGAAGAGCGAGCCGATGCCGCGATGCATTGGCGTGAGCAGGCCGAGGGCGGCGGACTGCCGATGCCGGGACGGCGACGCTGGCAGCCGTTGCGAGTCGGTGTGGTCAACCTGTGGGAGTTCGACCGCGCCGAGGCGTGGTATGCCGACGGCCGGCTGCAACTGGCTGGTGCCAACGAGTCGGGCAAGTCCACCTTGATGACCTTGACCACGCTGCTGCTACTCGCCGGGGACGTTTCCTCCTACAACATCGACACTCTCGGTTCGGCCACCAAGAAGTTCCGCTTCTACGTCGAACCCTCGGACCACTCGATGGACCGGCGCGAGAAGAATGCCAAGAAGTACCGCGGCTGGGCGTGGGCCGAGTACGGTCGACTGACCGGCGACGGGCCCGAGTTCTTCACCACGCTGCTGTTTGCCCAAGCTCGTGTGGGCGACAATGACATGTCGCCACCGACATGGTGCACCCTGTTGGGACATCAACGCGTTCGAGCGGGACTGACGCTAGTCGAGTCGGGCCTCCCCGTAGAACCCGGCCAGGTCAAGAACATCGTCGGATTCGAGCAGCACCCGTCGGGTGAGAAGTACCGTGGCGCCATCGCTCGGACGATGTTCGACGGAAATTCCACGGTGCTCACTCAGCTCATCCGGGTCCTGCGGGTGCTGCGGACTCCCAAGATCGGTGCGCGGTTCGAAGTGGACGATCTGGCTACGGCGTTCCGGCACGCACTTCCTGCCATCGATGACGACGAGATCGATCAGCTGTCCCAGGACTGGGACGAGTTGGAACGGATGCGAACCGAGCAGGACAACGCAGAACAGGCCCTGGCCGCGATCACCCAGTTCACCAACAAGTATTGGCTTGCGTGGGCGCACAGTGAGATCCGACAAGCAGCAGATCCTGTGCTCGCCACGCGCGACGCCCTGAAGCAGGCGCGGCGCAACGAAACGAAGGAACGGTCCACGCTGGACAAGTGTGCCGACGAGCTCACGTCGGTCGATGAGCAGATTGGCACAGCGGAAAAGGGGCAGCAGCAGGCTCGAACTCAGAAGGAAACGCTGCAAAAGCAACAAGAGTACAAAGAGGCAGAGAGCGCCACTGCCAACGCCCGCTCGCTGCGAGAACAAGCCGACAAGGCCGCTGAGCGGTCTCGGCGGACGGCAGGGCGCGTCGACGCGGCGAACAACCAGTTCGACAAGGCTCGTGAGCGCCACGACACAGCACGGGACAATGCGGAACAAGCCGATAGGAAGCGCGAACAGCTCGGTCGCGCCGTGGCGACCGCGGCTGGCGATGCAGGATACGGCGAGCTCGTCGATGAACTCATCGAGCGAGGGGACATCGCGCGGCTGACCCACCTCGCTTCCCACCGCCAGAAACTCGCCGATCACCTGCGTGGGCTGCTACACACCCAGGATCAGGCCGAGCAGCGAGCTGGCCTTGCACACGAACAACTTCGCGATGCAGAGACTCAACACCGGGCCGCCGTGGAAGCCGCGGTCAAGGTTGACAGCGAGGTCGAGCAGGCGACCGCCGCGGTAGCCCACCAACTGGTGAAGTGGACGTCACAGCTGCCCGAAAGTCCGCCATCAGCTGATCTCATCGAGACCTGGATGGCGCAAGTCACCGCCATCGCCGAGGCGCCACAACCAACACCGGTGCTCAAGGAACTCTTGCTACACCAACACTTCCTTCCGCTCCAGTCCGAGCTCACCGGACAGCGACAGAGCCAACAGCAGGAACTCACCGCCGCCGTAGCCCTGTGCGACCAGATTACCGGCGAGATCGAGCAGCTGTCGGCACAGACCGAACCGTCGCCGCCGTCGCCATACCTGTGGTCGCGTCGACCGCGTCCCGAAGGAATCAGCGACTCCGGCGCACCTCTGTGGCGACTCGTGGACCCATTGCCGGAAACCAGCACTGAGCAGGTTGCCATGCTCGAAGCAACCCTGGATGCCGCCAGCCTTCTCCAGGCGTGGATCACACCAGACGGCAGCTACCGCACCGACCGCGACGGCCACGAGACCGTCTGGCAGCTCGCCCCCCAAACCCGTGGTACCGACACCGCTCACTCCAGCGAGTCCCAGCCCGACAGCCAGGACGCTGGATCGCCCCACCGACAGCGGACCCTGCGATCTGTGCTGGCACCTGCCACCGGACTACCCGACAACCTGCGCGACGTCGTGGAGCAGTTGCTGGCCAGCGTCGCCTACACAGAAACCCTCAACGACGACACCAAGTCAGACAACGGCACCCAAACTGCCGTCGCCGAGGGAACGCCCGGAAGCAACATCGGCACCACACGTGTCACCATCGCGCACGATGGTCACTGGCAGTTCGCCGACCTAACGGGCGGCGCCGCCCCAGCGCATGACGGCGCGGAACTGCTCGGTACGGCGGCACGGGAAGCGGCGCGCCAACGCCGCCTGGAACAACTCAACACCGCTCTCGCTACCGCCGATGCCCACGTCAACGAACTCACCCAGCAGGTCGCCGACCTCGCCGCCCGCCTCGATGCCCTCAACACCGCCTACAACAACCCGCCGTCGGATACCGCAGTGGTCGCTACCATCCACTCGGCCCGGCAGGCAACCGAGCTCGTCGCCAGCAGGGCACGCGAGCTGACCAAAGCCCAAGACGCGGTACGTAAGGCTCGTGAGGCCGTGGAGACCGCGACACGCGAAGTCATCTCCTTCGCCGATGAGCACCACATGCCGCGTCATCATGAGGAACTGGAAGCCGTGGCCTCTGCCTTGGCAGCACTGCGGACCAACATCGGCGATTTCGACGCCGCAGGGCAGGTGGCAGCAACCCTGCACCAAGCCTTGATCCGAGCAGAGCAGGACCTGTGGCAGCGCCAAGAGGAATTCCGCACCGTAAGCGAGGAGTCCCGTTCTGAGCAGGAGGAAGCGCAACGCCTCCACACCGCGGCAAAAGAGGCTGGCGCGGCCTTGTCCTTGCAGGGGAAGGAAATCCTCAATCGCGTCGCGGAGTTAGACCACACGATCAACAGTTTCGACACCAATCTGCAGCTCCTGCGTGAGAAGCAACGAGACCTGCTTGAAGCACGCACTACGGCCAAGAGCAGCGCAGACACCGCTACCCAGCGCAGACAAGCTGTCGAATCCGAACATGCCGACGCCCTGCAGCACTGGTGGGAACACCTGGACACCGGCATCCCGGAACTCTGCGGCATCACCGTTTCCCTCGAACGATCACCCGAGACCGCCATCGAGGACGCCGACGCCGTCACCCAAGCCATATCCATCGTCGGCTGGGAACCCGGTACTCCGCAGGCCACCAACCACGCCCGTCGAAAATGGGAAGCACTGACCGGTCAGCTCCCGGAGCTGCGCTCACAATTGGAAGCCTTGTCCAGCAGAACCGCCACCTTGTCCGAACCCAGTGATACTGATCCGACTCAGCGGCCTTCAGTCGATCTGATCATCGATGGGTCTGGCAGGCCCTACCCACCGCCTGTCGCCGTGCAGGTCCTTCAGCAGCAACTCGACCAGCTCAAGGCCAACTACGACGCCGAACTCGACCACGCGATCAACGAGCTGCTGGGCAGCACGTTCGTCGAACACCTCCGGGACAGACTCGTTGAAGTCGAAAGTCTGCGGCTCCGTATCAACGACAAACTGAAAGCTAGCCCTACCACAACCTCCTCCCTCACCTTGCAACTGGTGCGCGTCCCGGTCTCGGAGGAACGCGACGCCAACGAAGTCCTCAAGGTCCTGGAGAAAGAGGGCGTCACATTCATGCCCGCGGCCACGCAGGCGCAAATCAAACAGTTCCTCGTCAGTCGCGTTGCAGAGGCTCAAGAAGCAGCCCGTGCCCACGGGGAAACCGACTGGCGCAAACGCCTGGAACACACGCTGGACTACCGACGCTGGTTCGATCTCAAGCTGGAATACAGCACAGCCTCGACAGGCAAGTCGGGCAAACGAATGTGGGTGGCACTGGAACGCGCCGAACACGACACCTTCTCCGGAGGGGCCCGTGTTGTCACCCTGCTCGCTCCGTTCATCGCCGCCTTGCAAGCGATGTACGATCAGCATCCCAACGCACCTCGACTGATGTGGCTCGACGAGGCGTTCGACGGGGTGGACCCGCCTAACAAGACCGCCCTGTTCCGGCTCCTCAGCGCCTGCGACCTCGACTGGATGATGGCCGGACCAGGGATGCTCGCCAACAACCCCGAAGTCCCCTTCGCTGCCATCGTCACCACCTGCCGCGCCCCCAAGCCGCTGCCCGGCGTCTTCTTCGAAACGATGCTCTGGAACGGCAAGGCCACCACCCACATCACCACCCCGGACCCCGCCGACCTCCCCGAGCTCGTTCGCCCGCTGCCCGACGGCGTGCAGGCCATGGCCCTGGACACCGGCCTGTTCGACTCACCCCAGTAGCCCTCTCACCTCACCTGCGAGCCGATGAACACTGACGACATCCCGACCGGCACCATCAACCAATCGGACACAGCCGCGGCCCACACCCAACTGATGAATTGGGCCGCCAAAGCTGGTCCCGCCAAGATCGTTGCGGCCTTACGCAAACACCTCGAAGACGGCTACAGCTGGGGCAAGACCGCCTTGCCCGTCGAGCTGACCGAGGAGGAACGACGACAGGTCCGGGCGCTGCTCGGCACCGATTGGGACGCCTCCGGCCGCGGAGTCACCCCGCACATTCTCAAAACCAAGCTGCTCAAGCTGGGCATCGACACCGACACCGCAGTCCGTCTGCTCTACGACGACGAATTGATCAACCGACGCGAGCAGCGCCGCGAACACCGTGCCAACGCCAGCGCTGAACGCCAACAAGCCCTTACCGTCCTGCTCGACGCCGGCATCCATCCCACATCGGCAGAAGCGTGGATGCGCCGCAAAAGACTCCCACAAGCTGGCCACGGCCAACTCATCGCGCTGACTCGATCCATCGCCGCGGCGTGGCAACACCTACCCCATGGCACCGACACGATCATGCTCAGCGTCCTCGCCGACGCCGCCTTAGACGACCCCCATGCTCTGGATCGCCGTGCCGGGCGCATCGGCCTCGACATCCTTCGCCTAGCCGACGGTGACGGCCACGACGACGCAGACTACGACGGTGACGGCTGGCGGACCGCCTGGGAGGCCCTCGGCGTCATCTGCGACCCGCTGTCCTCGCGCGTGCTCACCCTCAACCTTCCACTGACCGGTTCCGCTCCAGCCTGCGCGATCACCGCCGCAGCCAACCAGACCGGCGAACCCGTCTGGCTGACCTGGCGTTCCCTCAACGGCGACTTCGTCCTCGACCACAACCAGTGCGGCCCTGACCCACGAGTCGACGTGTACGTATGCGAGAACCCCACAGTCGTCGCAGCCGCCGCAGACACCCTGGCCAGCCGTTGCTACCCGTTGATCTGCACCAACGGAGTCCCCAGCGGAGCAGTCCGCAAGCTGCTCGCCGGTCTCGCCGCGACCGGCGCCCATCTACACATCCGCGCCGACGACGACACCACCGGCCAGGCGATCGTGGCCCAGTTGATGGCTACACTGCCGCACGCCTCGCTATGGCGCTACCAACAACGACCAGCGGATACCGTCAACAACAACCCGGAGTACGAAGAACGCGTCCTGAACGCGCTGCTGATGGACCTTGCTAATTCGAATGCGCTAGGCACGTGATGGCTGAGAACGTCTGGGTTCACGAAGGCACGTCACCAAAGGTAAGCACGAACCTGCTGTGGGTCTTCTCGATGGCGGGGCCGGCGAGCTCGCTGTCCGGGGTGTCTGCCGGGTAGACGATGAGCGACGGCGTGCTCTGGTTCCGCTCGGGCCCCCAGAGCCGGATCTCGTGGCATAGGTACTCGGTGAGCTCGGCGGCGGCCGGGCCGTGGCCGATCGCGCCCAGCTCCCAGCACACGTCGTCGCCGGCTTCCAGACGGCGGGCGGTGAGGTAGACGAGCGTGTCGCCGTCGACCAGGGCCATGCGCCACCAGCCTCCGATCGGGTCGCAGACCTCGGGCGGGACGTCGGCGTGGACCTTGATCCGGCATACACGCGGGTCGGTGACGGTGAGCCGAAGCCAGAGCCCATCGTGGGACTCGTTGCTGGCGATGGTGATCCCGGACCAGGCCGTGACACGCGGCTGGTCGAGCACACCACGCAACGCGTCGATCTCCACTGCTTGGTCTCGATCCCAGTGGAGCGTAACCAGTTCATCCGCAGCGATCGGACCGCTGAGTTCGCCTTCGTCCTCCACGCCCTGCAGGTACACGAAGCCGCACAGATGGAGCGAGTCGGAGACCAGTCGACCGTCGGTGTAGGTGAAGGCGACGCTGCGGCCCTGCCCGCGCCAGCGCAGTGGAGCGACCAGGCGTCCTCCAGGAGCAAGCTGCTGCCACCATGCGGCGGGGATGTCCCACGGTGAGACGGTGGCGATCACGCGGTCGTACGGCGCGTGGTCGGGGTAGCCGAGCCCGCCATCGCCGGTGATCACGTGCACGTCGCCGTAGCCTGTTGCGGCCAGCGCTCCGGAGGCTCTCGTGGTGACGTCCGGGTCGATGTCGATCGTGGTCACCAGGTCCGCGCGGCCGGTCAACTGGGCGAGCAGGCACGCGTTGTATCCAGTTCCTGCGCCGATTTCCAGGATGCGGTTGCCCGGTCGAACATCGAGTTGGTCGAGCATCGCGGCGACCAGCCACGGCGCTGACGCACAGGACAACGACCGGCCGTCCTCGAACCGATGGGTGACTACCGCCTGCCACGGGTCGTAGGCAACCGCAAGTTCCGCGTCCGGCACGAACTCGTGCCGCGGTGTGTCGCGCAGAACCCGCTCGACCTCGCTGCGTTGCGCGTGTCCCGCCTTCCGGATCCTCTCGACCATTCCCACACGCAGCGCTTCCGGCGATGTAGTAGTGGTGTGCATAGTTTCCCTTCGTGTCAATGGTCGTTGCGTTAGCCAGTTGGCATTAGCATTCGGCGCTCGGCAGTTTCGCGTATGGAAGTCTTATTCCGTTATGGCACAACGGTTTTAATTTTGATAATCCACTACGGACTGGCTGGAGCGCGGTCGTTGTGAGATATCACGGGCGCGATCACGGTCGTACTGTGCGTCATAACCTCTTCGACGCCTGCTAGCGCCTTCGTGAGATCTGCCAGCAGTGCGGCCGGGACCGTGCCGTGGCCGAGCGCGCACGCTTCGACAAGGTCGGACAGTTCACGTGCTTGGGCGTCTGTGAGAAGTTCGCGGCAGCCGTTGTGGGCGAGTACGTCGCGGGCGGCGTATCCGTCTCGTGTCGCCGTGGCGTGGTTGATCAGATCGACGGCGATCTGGCGTGCGGGTCGGTCGTCGATGGTGCCGATGGCGTCGATGAAGGACAACCCGAGCCGTGTGCGGAAGACCACCAAGCCGGGCGTCGAGGTGTCGAGGCCGTGGTACTGGTCCAGGAGCGCGGGCAGGTCAGCGCTACCCGAGGCGCCGCGGCACTGGATGGTCAGGCACGCGGTCACGGCGTTCTCCCACGGTTCTCCGGGTGCGGTGTCGGTCAGGAGATCGAGGGCGCTGGCGGTGTCGCCGGATACGGCGTGGGCGATGACCGCGATCTGGCGGCCGTCGAGCATGCGGCGGCCGATGCCCTTGTAGTCGCCCAGTCGGGCGCGTGCCTCCCTCCAGTGTCCGGCGGCGGCGAGAGCACGGCCGCCGGTGGCCAGCAGGACCGCCCACAGCCACCTGCGGATGTGCTGGTGCGTCTCGACCGAGTCGGTGAGGTCGGCCGGGATCTCGATGCCGTCGACGTCGGCATTGGTGCGGGAGGAGACCGCGGTGAACAGGGTGTCCATAAGCGCGAAGGCACGTTCACCTTGGCCCTCGCGGATGTAGAGGCGGGCCAGGTTGGTGATCGGTTCGAGCGCGAGGCGGGCTACCTGCGCGCCCAAGGGACGGGCGCGCAGGTAGATGTTCACCTGCTGGTGGCACCACTGCCGGGCCAGATCGGGGAGGCCGCAGTCGGCGGCGACAAGCGCTGCTTGGTTGTGTACCGCGGCTGCCTCGGTGATGTCGCCGGTGCGCGCGGCCTCGCGGCCTCGGTCGCACAGCTCGGTCACCCGCCGGGCCAGCGGGACGCAGGTCGGGCGGGTGCGGGCGACGAGGGGGAAGCGGCGGGCGAACTGACCGGTGGGGTCCATGACTGTTATTCCCAGGTGACGGTCATGGGCTTGGTCGGGCGGTCCAGCACCACGCGGCCGGGGTTGGTGTCCGGCTGGGGCGCGGCGTCCGGGATGGTGAAGCGGACGGTGGACGAGCGAAAGCCCTTGTCCCAGGCCGTGATCTCGCTTGCGACCTGCTCGGCGAGTTCCTGCCCGCTGGCGCCGTGGCCGATGACCCCGACTTCGAAGCGCCGGCCGCCGTCGGGGCCGGGCTCGGCGATGCGGATGGTGAGGTAGGCGAGGCTGCCGTCGGCGGCGGTGGTGGCCATCGCCACCGTGGGGAACATCGGTCGCACCAGGCCGCTGTCCTTCGCGGCGGGGGTGACCTCCATGCGCATGAGGGGGTTGGGCAGGTGGCAGGCCAGCCACAGGTCCAGCCACTCGAAGGACTCCATCGGGACGAAGTGCACGCCGGTCCATACCTCGCGGGCGGGGGTGTCGAAGACTCCGGCGAGGGTGTCCGGGTTGGTGGCGTGGTTGTTGTCCTTATGGGTTTGCAGCGTCACGTCGCCGGTGCTGGTGAGGTCGAGGACGCGGCGGGCGTCGTCGCCGAGGCCCCGGAGAGGCATGAAGATCGCCATCTCGCTACCGAGGCTGCTCCAGCCGTCCTGGTCACGTTCAAAGATGATGCTGCGCGAGGCGCACCCGCGCAGGCGCACTGGGGCCACCAGACGTCCACCGGGTGCGAGCTGGTCGAGCCAGGCGGCGGGGACCTCGTGGGCTCCGACGGTGGCGATGACGCGATCGAAGGGCGCGGCCTCCGGGTGGCCGAGTGCGCCATCGGCGGCGACAGCCTCGACGTTGCTGATGCTCGCGGCGGCGAGGTGCTCGCGGGCCCCGGCGACGAGGTCCTCGTCGATGTCGATGGTGGTGACGTGCCCGGTCGGGCCGGTCAGGGTGGTCATCAGGGCGGCGTTGTAGCCGGTGGCCGCGCCGAGTTCGAGCAGCCGCTCGCCGGGCTGGATGCCGAGCTGTTCGAGCATCATGGCGACGATCTTGGGCTGGGAAGCGGCGCTGATGCGGGTGCCGTCGCCCTCGTGCTTGGTGTAGACGGGCTCGTCGGCGTACGCCTCGGTCAGCGGGAGGCCGGGCAGGAACAGGTGGCGCGGTACCTGCCGGAACGCTGCCTCGACGGCGTCGGTACGGATGGTGCCGTCCTTGATGAGGCGGTCGGTGAGCTGGGCACGCAGTTCGTCGGCGGAGTCGGTCGAGGCGTCACTCACAGTAGTCGTCATTGCCGGAACCCTAACGGTGTTGGAGGTGGTCCCGGCTGGTGCCTGCCGGGTAGGCGTGCTGTGGAAGACGGCATCGACTGCCAGCGTCGCCAGGGTGGCCTGATCGGGTCCGGAGAGTCCGGCGCGGTTGGCGTGAAAGATGAAGTGGTGCACCAGGACCGCGCGTAGCCCTCTATCGAGCTGCCCTTCGCGGGCGAGCGTGGCGAGTTGGCGTCCGGCGGTGTCGAACGCCTCCCACCACGTCTCAGGCACCTGGTCAGGCGCCACGTCGGAGATCCTGTGCGTGTTGGTGGTCATCAGACGCCGCACGGCCTGGTTCCACCGCTCGGTGCGCTGGGAATCGGTGTGGTGACCGTGGGCGGCGGGCCGGAGTGCAGCGATCTTGGCCCAGACGTCGCCCTGCTCGAACCAGTCCAGCCCGGCGGCGCGCAGCATCGCGCTGAACAACAGAACGGTGGTCTCCCGCTGTCCCAAGGCCGCTGGTGCGGTGGTGCGAGCGAGACAGTGGCGGCTGTCGTGGTGGAACAGCGTGTGCGCGATGTCCATCCCCGCGGTACCGCCGAAGGCGATGGTCTCGGGCTCGTAGATGCCGCGGGTCCAGCGGGCGACCTGCCCGTCGGTCTCCAGCTCGGCCAGCAGCGAGTCGACCACGGCCGTATCAGGGGCGACCGGCTGGTAACGCAACCGCCAGGCGGGCGTCTTGCGCAGGTGCCACCACCTGTCGAGCTCACCATCCTGCTGGGCTTGGTCGAGGGCAGGCGCGAGCAGGGTTGCGGCGGTGTGCTCGGCGGTGGGCGGGTCGGCGAACTCGACCAGGTAGTGGTGCCAGCGGCTGTCCAGCGGCATCGGCGCAGGGTCTCCTTCCGGGCGGTTCAGGTGATCAGCAGGCAGGTATCCCAGCCCGTCGCGGGCTCGGTCACGGCGGCGAGGGCAGCCAAGCCGACGCCGGCTGCGCCCTCCAGCACGCCGGGCCCGTCGGGGACGGGCTGAGCGCGGGCGCGGTGGAGCAGGTCGATGGCCAGCGCGCGAAGCCGGATCGCGGAGGGGCTGGTCGCGTCGGTGGCGGCGCGGGCGGTGATGCGGGCGAGTCCGGCGTAGCCGTGGCACAGCGAGGGATCGTTGACCAACGCATCCTGGGCTGGGTCGGTCACCGCGCTGATCAGGGCGTCTTCGGCGCCCTGGCGGAGAAAGTTGTCGCCCAGAGCCAGGGCGGCGAGGTGCAGGGCGCGGGCGATCCCGGCTGTTCCGTAGCACCAGCTCGGGCGGCGGTCGGCTCCGCTGTGCCGCACGTGCGCGGGCCTCGACCGCATCTCGTCCCTGGTGATCATGTAGGGCCAGCGGTGTCCGCCGGGGGTGTCGATGCGCCAAAAGTTCAGCCACGCGCAGATCGTCTCGACGGCCTCGCGCTGCCCGTCCACGATGATGCCCCGTCGCAGAGCCTGGGCCAGCAGCGCCATCGGGCCGCAGATGCCGTGCGCGAGGCCGAAGTTGCCATGGCCACCGGGGAACTCGTCCGCCACGTGACCGGTGGGACCGGTGAGGGTCCACCACCCCGGAAACTCGCCACCCTCGATCATCACCGGTCGGGTGAGGCGCACCAGGGCGCTCAGCACAGCCCGTAGGGCGGTGCTGCCAGGGGCGTGGTGCAGCAGGTAGGCGCCGTGTCCGGCGAGACCGCGGATCGTGTCGAACTCGGCCATCAGCGGAAGTTCCCCGGCGTCCATGCGGGTGTGCGCGGTGTCGACCCGGGCATGGGCGTCGGCGACGATCTGCCGTGCCAACGGCGTGAGTGCGGACCGGTATGTGCCAGGGCGGACCGCGGTGGCGCCCGCGAGGGCACGGGCGACGGCCGGCGCGCCGTAGAACCCGCCGGTGCTCGCCCCGGCGGTGACCGGCTTGCCGGCGACGATGGTCAGCCACTCGTGGGCGCGATCGAACGGCCGTATCCCGGCCGCCGCCAGCTCGATGTGCAGCAGTGCGACACCGGGAGCCCCGTGGGCCAGGGACTGGTGCCACCACGCCTGATCGGTGGGCAAGTCGGCGGCGTCGGGCCGAGCGAGGCGGTCGGCGATCTCCATCGCGAACTCGACCGCGGTGTCCGCGGCAAGGTCAGCGGTCATCGAGGTCCTCCCGCGCGGGCGGCGAAGGTCAGAGCTGCGGTCCGGGCCAGGTAGAGGCACACCGCCTTGTCCTCGAACTCGACGCCGCAGGACCGCAGAAAGTGGGTGTGCAGCAAGGAATCCAAGGCGGTGTCCGGGTCAAGGCCCTCGGTGTCAGCTCCGGACAAGTGCGCTCGGTAAGCGGCCAGGGCTTGGGCGCGTTCGGCCCACGTCGCGACGATCGCTGCCCCGCCCGGTGCACCGCGCAGGACATGGAAGTCCTCGCGGGGATCGGCCAGGCGTCGTGCCTCGGCGAACACCGGTCGGGGTACGACGGTGGGAGGCTTGGCCGGGACGTGGTCGATGAGCCAGTGCATCCCGGCCTCGGTGCCTCCGGTGAAGGCGATGGCGATGGCGGCGAAGTTCGCTGCGGCCAGGGCGTGGTGGTGAGGACGCGCGGGCTGGGCGAGCTGGGCAAGCACGGCGCGGGAGTCGGCGGTGAAGACCGCCTCGGCGGCTGCCAGTGCCGGGCCTGAGCCCCAGCGGCCGGTCTCCGGGTAAGAGGTCGCGAAGGCCACCTCGCGCAGCAGGCCCAGGCGGCGGAGTCGATCAGTCCAGGTGCTGATCCGGCCAGCGGCTTCGCCGAACACCGCGGCTTCGGAGCTGGGCAGCGCGATACGCAGGCGCAGGTAGTGCTCGCCGCCCTCGCGGAACCGTAGGAACCACCACCGCGGCTGATCCTCACCCCACTCCGCCAGCAGCGCGGGCAGATGTTCAGCGAGCACAACGTTCTGGCGTTGTGCATCGCCGTAGAGCTTGGCGAACAGCAGCGGGGACGCACCAGGTGACAGGCCGTGCTCGCGGGGCCGGACGATCCGCTGAGGTGTCGGGCGCGGCGGTCGCGTCGTGGTCTGCGGCTGGCGGGCGGCCAGAGGCACGACGATCTCGTGAGCCCGTCCGCCGAACCATCCGGTGGCATCCTCGGCTGGGCCTTCCTCCAGCACTGCGTGCGGTCGGGTGGCGAGGTGTTCGCGCAGCAGCATCCGGTGCGCATCCTCGTCGAGGTCTAGCGGTAGTCGCCAGTCCCCGTCGACGAGATACACCCTGCGCGGCAGACGACGGCGACCCTGCCAGTCGGCTAGCCCGGTGACCCACGCCTCCCAGCTCGCGCTCCGGCCAGGCAGGTCGGTGGCGGTCAGCCGCCATCGCGCAGCGGCCAGCACGATGCGGCCCGAGCGCAGCCGTGGCAGAAA